>DLBY01000077.1 GCA_002480345.1 Phycisphaerales bacterium UBA7812
GGCAGTTCGAGTGCGCGATACAGCCGACGCTCAGGATCGGAGACCGACTCGACGCCCGAGAGCCCGTGCTTGACCAGGAGCCGATCGAGCGACCCGGGCTCGCCCATGTGGACGACGATCGGACGCACGCCCGCGGACTCGATCCGCTCTCTCGCGTCGCCCAGATCGGCGAGCGCCTCCTTGCAGAAGGTGCAACCGCTGTGCCGGACGAGCGCGAGGAGAACCGCGGACTCGCGGGACCGCCCGAGGAGGCTTGCGCCCTCGCTCGTCTGCATCTCTTCGAGAACAGACCCGAGCGGCTCGGACGGTGCGACGGGCGCGTGCGCCGCTCTCGCGGCGTGCCACAGGATTATCGCGAACGGGATCCACCAGACCAGATCGTTCGTAAGCAGGGTGATGCCGAACTCGACCGGGACCTCGCTGGTGAACGCCCCCACCACCGGCGCGTCGGCGAGCAGCACGCCCTGCGCATACCCGATGGGCCCGAAGATCTTGCCCAGAAAGCCGACCAGGACGATGGGCCAGTGCCGCGCGGGGTCGGTCGCCGCGACCCAGTACCCCACGCCGTACACGCCCACGATCATCCCGACGCACTGCCAGATAAACGGGTAGGTCGGCGCCGCGAGCCCCGTGAGATCGAACAGCCACGCGGGATAGAGCACAGTGAGCGCACCCCACGCGAGGTTGTACAGGCCCGCGAGCCGGAGAACAGCGGTCATCCATCGGGGGTGGTCGGGTGTCGCGTTCACGGTATCACTCCCGGTGCGGGGCTCGGTCGATCAGCGTCCCTTGACCGCCGCGAGCCCGCCGTCCACGCCGAAGCACTGCCCGGTGACCCAAGACGAGTCGTCACTCAGGAGCCAGTCGATCAGCGGCGCGGTGTCGTCGGGGGTCCCGAGGCGCCCGAGCGCGTGCATCGACTCGCTCGCTTCGCGCGCCTTGTCGCTGCTGGTGAGCCGCTCCGCCATCGGTGTATCGACCAGGCCCGGCGCGACGCAGTTGACGCGGACGCCCTTGGACGCCATGGACGCGGCCGCGGTCTGGGCGAGGCTGATCACACCCCCCTTTGCCGCCGCGATCGCCTCGTGGTGCATCAGCCCGATGCGCGCGGCGCAGGAGCTCATCAGCACGATGGAGCCCTTGCCCGCCTTCTGCATCGGGCGGGCCGCGGCGCGGACCGTCGCGAAGGCGCTCGTCAGGTTCTGGTTGATGGTCTCGAGGAAATCATCCTGGCTGACATTGGTCACGGGCTTGATGACGATCGAACCCGCGAGGTTCGCGACCCCGTCCAGTGAGCCGTGCTTCTCGATCACCCGCGACACGAGGTCCTCGACCTGCCCGAAGTCCGTCGCGTCGCAGTGCTCGGGGATCGCGCCGAGGTCGCTCGCCCGCGCCTCCGCCTTGTCCTTGTTGCGTTCCGCGATGACAACCGTCGCGCCGCGATCGATCAAGCGTCTGGTGACGGCGGAGCCCTGCCCGCCCCCACCCCCGATGAGGAGATAGTTCTGTGCCATAGGACAGTCGGTTTCGGTTCCGAGCCGGGAACGGATGCAGAAAGCGGATCGGCGCGCTCACGCCCCGGAGCGAGGTATAACCCGGTGATGGACCCCGATCGCCCCCGTGCCAGCACCGAGAACGCCCGACCCGCGCCGCCCATCGTCAGCGTGCTCGAGACGGTGCTCTACGCCCACGACCTCCGCGCAGCGGAGGCTTTTTTCACGCGCGTGCTGGGCTTCCCGCTCGTCTCCGCGGACCGTGAACGCTCGCTCGCCTTCCGCGTTGCCGAGTCGGCGGTCCTGCTCGTCTTCGATCCCCGACGCAGCGCCGAAGCCGACAGGCCCGTCCCCTCGCACGGCCCCCGTGACCTCGGGACGATCGGACCCGGGCACGCGGCCTTCCGCATCGAGCCCGAACAGCGCGATGCCTGGATCGCACACCTCCGCGCGTGCGGCGTCGAGATCGAGCAGCAGGTGGAGTGGCCCCTGACCCGAGACCCGAGCACCCCCACGATCGGGCGTTCAGTGTACTTCCGCGATCCCGCGGGCAATTCGATCGAACTCGTCACCGCGAATATCTGGCGCCGCGTACCGTGACACGAGCGGCCCAGCCCGCCCCCATCGGTCACCGCCGCGCCACTTGACTCCCCGACCGAACGGGTAAAAAAAATGGGAACAGCCACGCCGGCGGACCTCCCCGGCGTGCATCACGGGAACACGACATGATCGAGACGACAAAGCTCCGCAAGGTGTTCGGCCCGATCGTCGCGGTCGATCGCCTGAGCATGACGGTCGAAAAGGGTGAGGTGCTGGGCTTCCTGGGCCCCAACGGCGCCGGGAAGAGCACGACCATGAAAATGGTCACCGGGTTCCTCACCCCGACCTCCGGAAAAGCGCGCGTCTGCGGGCACGATGTGCAGCGCGACACCCTCGCCGCCCAGCGCGCGATCGGGTACCTCCCCGAAGGCGCCCCGGCCTATCCGGACATGACCCCGGAAGGCTTCCTCCGCTTCGCCGCCCGTGTGCGGGGGCTGCTGGGCCGGGACGCAAAGCAGCGGATCGCCCGCGCCGCGGACCTCGTCCAGCTGCACGGCGTGATGCGCCAGCCCATCGAGACGCTGTCGAAGGGCTTCAAGCGACGCGTGGGCCTCGCCCAGGCGATCCTGCACGACCCCGAGGTGCTCATCCTCGACGAGCCCACCGACGGGCTCGACCCCAACCAGAAGCACGAAGTCCGCGAGCTGATCCGGGGCATGGCGGGCGAGAAGTGCGTCGTCCTCTCCACACACATCCTCGAAGAGGTGGACGCGGTCTGCACCCGTGCCGTCGTCGTCGCCCGCGGCGCGATCGTCGCGGACGAAACCCCCGCCGCCCTCCGCGCCCGCGCCGCGAACCACAACGCGGTGAGCCTCGTGGTCTCCGGAGACCAGGGCGGCCTCGTCGAGGCGATCAGCAAGCTCCCGGGTGTCGCGGGCGTGGACGACCCCGTCAGCAGCGGGACGACCTTCCGCTGCCGCGTCCGCGCCCAGAAGGGCAAGGAGATCGCCCACGCGATCGGGCAGCTCGTCCGCGACCGGGGGCTGACCATCGACCGCCTCGGCGTCGAGCAGGGCAAGCTCGACGAGGTGTTCCGCCAGGTCACGCTCGGGGATGTCCCCAAGAACACCGGGCGCCGCGACAAGAAGGAGGTGGCGGCATGACCGGCTGGGCATCCGTCTTCCGCCGCGAACTGGGGGGCTATTTCGCGACCCCCGTCGCGTATGTCTTCATCGTCATCTTCCTGATCCTCGCGGGCGTCTCGACCTTCCAGCTCGGGGGGTTCTTCGCGCGGGGGCAGGCCGACCTCGCGCCGTTCTTCAACTTCCACCCCTGGCTCTACCTGTTCCTGATCCCCGCGCTCTCGATGCGCCTGTGGGCCGAGGAGCGCCGGAGCGGGACGATCGAGCTGCTGCTCACGCTCCCGATCTCGCCCTCCGGCGCCGTGGTGGGCAAGTACCTCGCCGCGTGGCTGTTCGCCGGCATCGCGCTCGCCCTCACCGCCCCGCTGTGGGTCACCGTCAATGTGCTGGGCGACCCCGACAACGGCGCGATCTTCACCGCCTACCTGGGCAGCCTGCTGATGGCGGGCGGGTTCCTCGCGATCGGGTCCGCGGTCAGCGCCGCGACCAAGAGCCAGGTCATCGCGTTCGTCATCTCGGTCGTGCTCTGCTTCGCGATGTTGCTGCTGGGCTTCGGCGCGGTCCAGGAGTTCTTCGGGGGCTGGGTCCCAGAGCCCGTGCTCGATGTGCTCAGCACCTTCAGCTTCCTGACGCAGTTCGACATGCTCAGCCGGGGGGTGATCGAGGCCCGCTCGGTCGTCTTCTTCGCGAGCCTGATCGCCTGCCTGCTCGTCGCGAATGTCATCATCGTGGATCTCCGCAAGAGCGCCTGATCCCGCTTCCCGCACAGGACGCCCCCCATGCCGAAGATCATCGGATTCATCTCGCTCGTGCTGCTGCTCGCCCTCTTCCTGGGGCTCAACATCACCGCGGACCGCACCCTGTCGGGCGCCCGCCTCGACCTCACCGAGGGACGCCTCTACACCATCCAGGACGCGACCCGGCGCATCGCCCGCTCGCCCGACGAGCCCGTCCGCCTCACCTTCTACTTCTCCGAGGACCTCGCACGCGGGATCCCCCAGCTCGAATCGTTCGGCCGCCGAGTCCGCGAATTGCTCGAGTCGATCGCCGCGGCGTCGGACGGGAAGATCATCCTCGAGACCGTCAACCCCGAGCCTTTCAGCGAAGCGGAAGACGAGGCGGTCGCCGAGGGCATCCAGCCCCAGCCCGTGAGCCAGACCGAGAGCCTCTACTTCGGGCTCGTCGCGACCAACAGCCTCGACGGGCGTGAGGTCATCCCGCTCTTCCGTCCCAACGAGGAACGGTTCCTCGAGTACCGCATCGCCCAGCTGATCGCGAAGCTCGCCGAGCCCGACAAGCCCACGCTGGGCGTGCTCACCAGCCTGCCCATGACCGGGGGCTTCGACCCCCGCACGCAGCGCCCGACCCCGGAATGGACCGTCCTCCGCGAACTCCGAGCGACCTTCGAGATCGAGATCATCGAGCCGACCGCGAACGCCCTGCCGGGCGGGCTCGACGCCCTCATGATCGTCCACCCGCGGGACCTCAGCGATCAGCTCGTCTATTCGATCGATCAATATGTTCTCGGGGGCGGCGGCGCGATCATCTTCGTCGACCCCGTCGCGGAGGCCCAGCAGGTCCCCCAGCAGATGGGCATGGCCATGGGCGCCGACCGCTCCAGCGATCTGCCCGCCCTCTTCGACGCGTGGGGACTCGCCTACGACGCCACGCAGCTCGTGGGTGATCTCGACCTGGGCATCTCCGTCCGCGCGCCCGGCCCTCGCCAGGAGATCGTCCCCTACATCGTCTGGCTCAACGCGGGCGCCGACCAACTCGCGAGCGACGACCCCGTCACCGGCAACCTCTCGCGCGTCAACATCGCGACCGCCGGGGCGCTCGCGCTCGCGGAGAACGCCGCCGCCTCACTCGAGCCCCTGATCACCACCACCGACCAGTCCGCCCTCGTCCCGGCGTCCAGCGTCCAGGGGTTCCCCGATCCCAAGAGTCTGCTCAACGACTTCTTCCCGGACGGCGAGACCCGCACCATCGCCGCCCGCGTGACGGGGACCGTCCCCAGCGCCTTCCCCGAGGGCCCGCCCACCGAAAGCGACGACGCATCGCCGGATGGGGATGCCGATGCGGCGCCGGAGGACGAATCTCCCGCTGTCGCGCCCGAGGGCCACCGTGCCGAATCGAGCGAACCGATCAATGTCATCGTCGTGGCGGATGTCGACCTCCTCGAGGACGGCGGGTGGGTCCGCGAGATCCGTCTGGGCAACACCCTGCTGGGCTACGACATCCTCGCGGACAACGGCGCGTTCGCGCTCAACGCCGCCGAGCAGATGGCGGGCAACCGCGACCTGCTCGCCCTGCGGGGGCGCGGCTCGTTCAGCCGCCCCTTCACGCTGATCGAGCGCATGCAGCGAGAAGCGGACGCGGAATTCCGCGCCCAGGAGCAGACCCTCCAGGAGGAGATCGACCAGACGCGCCAGCGCATCACCGATCTCCAGTCCGCCCGCACCGACACGGGCGTCTCCGCCCTCGTGCTCACCCCCGAGCAGCAGGCCGAGGTCGACGCCCTCGAGGAAGTCCTCCTCGAGAAACGCAAGGAACTCCGCCAGGTCCAGCTCGACCTGCGCAAGGACATCGAGCAACTCGAGACAAGGCTCAAGATCATCAACACCGCGGCCGTCCCCGTGCTGCTCAGCGTGCTCGCCCTCTCGATGGCGGGCTACCGCGGCCTCCGCCGCCGGACCGACCGCCGCAAGGGGAGCGAACGATGAACGCGAAGGCTTTCCTCATCCTCACCCTGCTCGCGGGCCTCGCCGCCCTCGGCGCGTGGTTCCTCGCCTTCCGCCCCGCGGCCCCCACGCCCGCGTCCACGGGAACCCAAACAGGCGAACGCCTCGCCCCGGCTCTCGCCGAGAGAGCGGGCGACATCGCCTCGATCGAGATCATCTCCGCGGGCGCCGACCCGTCCGACCGGGCAACCGATCCCGTCCGCCTCGAACGCGACGAAAGCGGCGCGTGGCGCCTCGCCAGCAAGGCGGGCTTCCCCGCCGAGACCGACCGCGTCCGCCAGCTCGTCACCAGCCTCTCCGAACTCCGCACCGCGGAGCCCAAGACCGCGAACCCGGACCTGTACGACCGCCTCGCCGTGCAGTGGCCCGACGAGACCGAGCGTGAAGCGGACGATTTCTCCGCCCGCCCCACCCTCGTCCGTCTGCTCGACGCAGGGGGCAACCCGATCAGCGAGATCGTGCTGGGCGACACCACCTTCGCCGCGGGCGAACCCCGCCGCTACGCCCGCGTGCTGAGGGATGAGCAGTCCTGGCTCGTCTCGGGGTCGGTGACGATCCCGTTCGGCCCGCTGGGCTTCGCCAACACCCGCTTCGTCGAACTCCCCCGCGACAGCGTGCGGTCCGTGACGATCGCCCACCCCAACGGCGAGATCCTCGAACTCACCCGCGACGACCCGGAGGGCGACTTCGTCGTCGCGAACATCCCCGACGGCATGGCGATGACCAACCAGGCCCTCGCGAACAACACCGGCAACGCGCTCGCGTTCGTGAACTTCACGGATATCGAGATCGGCGGAACGACTGATGTCTCCGGAGACGGCAACCCGTTCCCGGACGGCGCAATCAGCGCGGCCTATACGACCTTCGACGGCGCCACCGTCACGCTCGCGATCGAGCCCGAAACCGCCGAGAACGGCGCCGTCGAGGCGGGGTGGGTCTCGGTGCACGACGCGACGGGAGAGCAGAGCGACGAGATTCTCGCGAAGTTTGCGACGAACCCGTTGCGGTTCAAGCTCCCCGCGAGCACGATCGAGAGCCTCACCCGCCGCCCCTCCGAACTCATCGAAGACAGCGCCCCCGAGGAAGCGGGGCCGGCGCTCCCCGAAGGCCCCGGCCTGCCGCCCCCCGGCGACGGCTGACCCCAAACGAGCCGCGACCGTGACGGAGCGGTCTTCCGCCTCCTCCCGCTCCCCGTACCACCGTGACCACCCCGGGTGCCACCGCTCGCCGCGTCCGCGGCGCAGCGGTGTGAAACGACGCACCACCCGCGACCACACGACTGCGTCGCGGACGCCGAGAGTCGTGGCGCCCGGGCTCGAGCGGGTGCGGCGCTGCTCCTCCGCGTCACGCCAACCGCACGGATAACGCAACCGGACCCTGCCCGCGCGCGGTACCCTCTGGCAGGGACACGCACGCGGGGAGGTATCTATGGCCAAGGCCGTTGTCGATCCGGAAGAGATGCGCCAATTCGCGATGGCGCTCAAGAAGTTCACGCAGCGTCTCAACAGCGACATGAAGGCGATGCAGGGCAAGATGATGTCGCTGGGGCAGACTTGGCGCGACCAGGAGCACGACAAGTTCGCCGCGGACTTCGAGGAGACCATGCGCGCCATGGCCCGCTTCAGCAAGTCCGCCGAGGAGCACATCCCGTTCCTCCTCCGCAAGGCCGAACGCGTCGAGGAGTACCTCCGCCAGCGATGACGCCCGTGTTCCACCAGCCCGTTCCGCCTCCCTCTCCCCCGCGGGGAGAGGGCCGGGGTGAGGGACGCCCCGCCTCGCCCACGCTCGTTCGTCGCCGCCCCCCCGCGGCGTGCGACGCCCGCTCGCCCCGCCGCGCACCGACCGGACTCTCCCATGGCTGACCGCGCCCGCGTCCATTCCATCGACGCGCTCCAGAAGTTCCGCCCCGCCCTCGTCACCTTCATCGAGGCGTGCAGCGCCGCGCTCGTGAGCGCCGAAGCCGACGCGGGGCGCGCCGTCATGCGCATCCGGGGCGAGCGCGAACCCCACTGGAAGCGTCAGATCCGCGTGCGACAAGACGAGCTCAACCAGGCGAAGAAAGAGCTCGCGATGAAGCAGCTCATGAAGGACGGGGACGACGCCCGACCCGACGCCGACCAGCGCAAGATCGTCGAGAAGGCCCGCCGGCGCGTCGCGGTCGCCGAGGAAAAGCACCGCCTCTGCAAGCAGTGGTCCCGCAAGCTCGAGAAGGAGCAATCCAATTTCCACGCCCAGGTCGGGGCTCTCCGGCGCGTCCTCGAGATGGACATGCCCCGTGCCCTCGCGGAGCTCGACCGCATGGCCCAGGCCCTCGAGGACTACACCAAGCTCAACGCGCCCGCCTCGGGCAAGGGCGCCCAGCGACCCAAGGGGAACAGCACATGAGCATCGGCGCTTCAAAGGGCATGGTCGCCGACGCGGCCAAACAGCTGATCTCCGCCTGGCAGACCGCCCGCCGCGATTGGGACGACGACGCCGCCCGCTGGTTCGAGCGCGAGTTCCTCGAACCCGTGAGCCCCAAGATCCGCTCGGCCGTCAGCGCGATGGACAAACTCGCGTCCCTCGCCGCTCAGGCCGAAC
>DLBY01000097.1 GCA_002480345.1 Phycisphaerales bacterium UBA7812
CGCGCAGGATTCACGGACTGGACCGCCCGGCTCGCCGCGGGGCTCGCGATCGGTGCGGCGACGCTCGCCTTCGGTGCGGGCACCGCGGTCGAGCGCGGACCCACCGATCGGGCGGCGCGGACCGTGACCGCGTCGGAGCTCGTGGCGGGCGCCGCGAGCGAGGATGATCTCGCGCGGGTCGTCGACTCGTTCACCGCGAGCGGGATCGGCGATGACAACTTCCGCGAGCTGGCGGCGGTCTTCGAGGCGAGCATCTCGAAGCGCGAAGAGGACCGGCAGGCGAAGCTCGACGAAGTCAACACCGAACTGAACGAGCAGATCGGCAAGGCGGATGCCGCGAGCGGACTGATCGATCGCGGAATCGCGCTGGCCGAGGCGATGCGGCTGACGGTCGAGGCGCAGATCCTCTCCCCGTCGCGGGATGAGTTCATGGCGCAGCCGCGTGTCGCGCGGCTGATCGACCGGACGGAAGCCGCGGCACGCGAGGCCGAGAACGAGGGCGAGTGGATGCTCGCCAACGAGCTCTACGCTCGGCTCTCGACACTGCTGGATGTCGAGGACGCGTACAGCGACGATGTGGAGCGTCTGGGACGCCGCCTGGGGATGATCCGTCTGTACGCGCCGGAGACCTTCCGGGAGCTCGTCGCGGAGCACCGCGAGCGGCACGGCGAGGACGCGCCGCCCCCCTACAACCCCTACGGCGACACCTTCCAGGAGAAGCTCGAGCCGATCACGGCGCAGGCGGTCGAGCGGGCGTTGCAGCACGCGGCGTTCAAGCATGTGGACATGGCGAGCCAGGGCGCGATGGGGCCCATGCTCATCGCGGGCCTCGACGCGGTCGAGTCACTGGTCACGACGGGCGAACTCGCGGAGGTGCTCGAAGGCCTGCGGGACGAGAAGGCCCGCAACGAGTTCCTCTCGTTCGTGCGCAAGCAGCGTGACGAGATCCGCCAGCGCGAAGCGGATTCGCGCCGCGGCGTGGGGCTCGCGGAGCTCGACCTGACGGTTTCGCGCATGCTCGCGGTCAACCGTTTCTCGATCAATCTGAGCGAGCAGGCGCTGCTGCACGAGTTCGGCAACGGCGCGATGAGCGCACTCGATGACTACACCGCGGTGATCTGGCCCGACGAGATCAAGCGGTTCCAGCGCAACACCCGAGGCGAGTTCGTGGGCGTCGGCATCCAGATCGAGATGGACGACCTGCAGAACATCCGCGTCGTGACCCCGCTGGAGGGCACCCCGGCGCAGCGCGCAGGCGTCCAGACCGGCGACCTGATCAAAAAGGTCGACGGGCACTCGACGGTCGGCTTCACGCTCGACCAGGCGGTCGAGGTCATCACCGGGCCCAAGAACACCACCGTCACCCTGACCGTCGAACGCGGCGAGGGCGACGAGAAACGCGAGATCGACTTCGAGCTGCCCCGCCAGCGGATCGAGTTGCCCACCGTCCGCGGGTGGCGCAAGGCCCAGGCGGGCGACGCGGCCGACGCGTGGGACTGGTTCGTCGACGAGGAGGCGGGCATCGGGTACATCCGCCTGACCAGCTTCAGCGACAACACGACCGAACGCTTCGACGAGGCGGTGGACATCATGCGCCGGCGCGGGCTCAACGGGCTGATCCTCGACCTGCGCTTCAACCCGGGCGGCCTGCTCGACGAAGCGGTGAGCATCTCGAACCGCTTCATCGACGACGGCATGATCGTGAAGACCGAGGACGCCTCGGGCGCGGTCCGCTCGCGCGAGTTCGCGCGTCGCCTGCCCAAGAACAGGCGGCTCGATGACATCCCCGTCGCGGTCCTCATCAACGAGGGCTCCGCGTCCGCGAGCGAGATCGTCTCGGGCGCGATCCAGGCGGAGGCGCACCTCGACGGCACGCTCAAGGCAACCGTCATCGGACGCCGCAGCTTCGGGAAGGGCTCCGTGCAGAATGTCTTCCCGCTCACCGCGGACAACAGCGCGATGATGAAGCTCACCACGCAGTACTACAAACTGCGCGGCGACAAGATCATCCACCGGCGCCCCGGCGCGTCGGAGTGGGGTATCGAGCCCGACATCGAGGTCGAGATGCTCCCCGAGCAGATCATCGAAGCCGCGAAGATCCGGCGCGACGCGGATGTGCTCGCGCTCGACGAGAACGGCGGCGTGATCGACGACCCGGACCGCCCCGATCCGAACAAGCTCCTGGAGGTCGGGGGCGATCTGCAGCTCCAGACCGCGTTGGTCGTGCTGGAGGGTCAGATCCAGGGCGGCACGCTGAAGGTGACCAAGGCGGACTGACCGGTCCGATTTCCGCCGCGGATTGCCGAGCGAGATCGCTGTGGCACCACAGCAATCCCCTGTGCGCCAGCGTTGTCCGAATCGTGCTGAATTCCTACCATCGCCCCGGGAAGCCGGGGCGTTTTTTTCTGCGCCCACCCGCGGCTGGCCCACGAACCGCGACCCGGTTCAGCCCCGCAGACCGGGGGCCGCTCGCGCGGCCCGCCCCACCACCCCATCCCGCACGACCACCGGAGACTCGGATGGCACAGGCGACGACAGACAAGCCCGCGGCCCGTCCCTCGGACGCGCTCTCGAACGAGACCCTGCTCAAGTGGCTCTACGACATGCAACTCATCCGCGATTTCGAGGCGCGGACGATGCAGGCCTACCAGCAGGCGAAGATCGGCGGGTTCTGCCACATCTACTCGGGTCAGGAAGCGTCGGCGGTCGGCTGCACCGCCGCCGTCGAGCACAAGGACCCGATCGTGCTCGCCTACCGCGACCACGGGCACGCGCTGGCGCGGGGCATGCACCCCGCCGCGTGCATGGCGGAGATGTTCGGCAAGCTCGCGGGCTGCGCCAAGGGTAAGGGCGGGTCGATGCACATGTTCGATCGCCCCAACTACCTGTTCGGCGGGCACGGCATCGTGGGCGCCCAGACCCCGCTGGGCACGGGTCTCGCCTTCGCGGAGCGGTACAAGTGGGAAGTCCTCGAGACCGGCCCCAAGCGGGTGTGCCTCTGCTTCCTGGGTGACGGCGCCATCGACCAGGGCGCGTTCCACGAGGCGAAGAACCTCGCCAGCCTCTACGGCATCCCCGTGATCTATGTCATCGAGAACAACGGCTACAGCATGGGCACCGCCATCCACCGGCACACCGCCAACCACGACCGCCTGACCATGCGGGGCGAGGCGTACGGCATCAAGTCCATCGAGATCGACGGGCTGGATATCCGCAATGTCTACGACAAGATGAAGGTCCTCGTCGACGAGTGCCGCGACCTGCAGCGTCCGGGCTTCGTCGACCTGAAGACCTACCGCTACCAAGGGCACTCGATGTCCGACCCCCAGAAATACCGCACCAAGGAGGAGGTCGACGAGTTCAAGAGCCAGGACTCGATCGCCAACCTGCTCGACTACCTCATGCGGGACGAGAACGACGGCGGGCGGGGCTGCATCACCGAGGACGAGTGGAAGGCGATGCAGAAGGAGATCAAGGAGATCGTCATGGACGCCCTGGAGTTCGCCGAGAACGCGGCGGACCCGGACCCCGAGACCGAGCTCACGACGGATACCTACGCGTACCCGATGAAGAACCTGAGCCCGAGTGACACCTACTCGCACGGCGCGAAGAACCCGCTGCTCTGAACATTCGGTCGAACGCCCCCTGACACCCACGCGCCGACGACCAGCACGGCGATCACGAGACGCGAACCATGACCACCGCCTACACCCCCGACCTCAGCAAGATCACCAGCGAGATCCACCCCGCGATCGGGCATTGGGAATTGCCCACCTTCGTTGCCGAACACGAGCTGCCCAGCCGTGACGGGGACCGGGTGATCCAGTTCCGCGAGGCGCTCCGCGAGGCGATGAGCGAGGAGATGCGCCGCGACAAGACCGTCTTCCTGATCGGCGAGGAGGTCGCGGAGTACAACGGCGCGTACAAGGTCAGCCAGGGCATGCTCGACGAGTTCGGACCCAAGCGCATCATCGACAGCCCGATCTCCGAGAACGGGTTCGCCGGCATGTGCATCGGGGCCGCGATGAACGGGCTCAAGCCCATCGTCGAGTTCATGAGCTGGTCGTTCAGCCTCGTCGCGGCTGACCCGATCCTGAACAACGCGCCCAAGATGCTCTACATGTCGGGGGGCCAGTGGGGATGCCCGATCGTCTTCCGGGGCAACGACGGCGCGGGCGGGCAGCTGGGCTCCACCCACTCCTGGTGCGTCGAGGGCCTTTACGCGAATGTGCCCGGCCTGAAGATGGCGATCCCGAGCAACCCCTACGACGCGAAGGGCCTGCTCAAGACCGCGATCCGCGACCCCGACCCGGTGTTCTTCCTCGAGAGCGAGCGGATGCTGGGCGACAAGGCCCATGTCCCCGAGGAGGAGTACTACATCCCGTTCGGCCGGGCCCGCAAGGCCCGCGAGGGCGACGCGGTGACGCTCGTCTCGTGGGGCCGTCCGGTGCACTTCTGCATGGACGCGGCGGAACGCCTCGCCGAGGACGGGATCGAGTGCGAGGTCCTCGACATGCGGACCATCCGCCCGCTGGATATCGACTCGATCATCGAGAGCGTGCAGAAGACCAACCGCGTCGTGATCGTGGACCAGTCCTGGCCCTTCGGCGGCGTTTCGAGCGAAACGATGGCGCAGATCTGCGAAACCTGCTTCGACTGGCTCGACCACCAGCCCGTCCGCGTCAACACCCGGGATGTCCCCACGCCCTACGCAAAGGGGCTTGAGGCGGCGTACCTGCCCAACGCGGACCGGATCGCGGAAGCGGTGCACAAGGTCATCGCCGCGACGACCTGAGGCCGTTTCGACAGGATCCGGCACCTTGAGTTCCCGAATCCGAGCACAAAAAGAACGCCCGGGCGATCGACGCCCGGGCAATTTGTTGTTGACGCGTTGTCATCCGATCTGGGGTTGCGCCGGAGGCTTCTCGCCCTGATCAGCGGCGACGACGCGACACCGCGAGTCCGCCCAGCCCCAGCATCACGACTGCTCCCGGCGCGGGCACGGTGAAGCTCACCGTCGGCGCGGGCCCGTCAAAGGCGAGGATACTGCTCGTGCCGGGCTCGCCCACCCCCCAACTGGACGCGAAGTTCTGGTCGGGGCTCGTGAAGATCAGGCGGGCGAACCCGTCCCCGTTGATCTCGTCGACCAGCGACGAACCGATCTGGGTGAGGTCGAGATCGAAGCCCGCGTCGAAGTTGCCGTCCGACAGGCTGATCGACCCGACGAGCACGCGATCGGCAAACTGGCTCCCCAGCCCCTCCGCGTCGCTGGTGTCCCAGACGAATCCGTTCGAAGAATCGAGCACATCCGCATCCTCGAGCGTGTAGTAGACATTCATCGTGCCGCCCCGGATGACATTGTCGATGTCCTGCCCCGTGGTCGGCTGGGCCTGGAACAGGTCGACACGCACCGATTCGAGCTGGCTGATCGAGCTGTCGAACAGCCCGTCGAAGTCGAGGTCGAACGCGGCCCACAGCCCGTAGTTCCGCTGCGAGGAGACGGGGTTGCTCCCGTTGACCTGGAACCGTGAATTGGTCGCGTTGCGACGCGTCGGACCGAAGAGGCCTTCGCCGACATTCGCGATCCGAAAGTCCTCGACGCCCGTGAGAACCTGCTGAGCCGTGGCAGCACCGGGCGCGGCGGTCAACGCGACGCCGGCGAGGACCGCGAGTGTGACATTCTTCGTCTGCATGGATTTCTCCCTTTCTCGATAGATCTGTCTTGAAACCTGCGCGGTGTTGAGTAGCTTTGCCGGGGATCGCGCTCCCATCCCGGCTTCATCCATTTCGCAAAGTTTCGGCAAACCGTTGCAGAACATTGCAGACGGGTCACACGCTCTCACCGCTGGCTCAGCCGACTTTCATCCGAATAGACCGGCGCGGATCGATCCTTCAGCACGCGCTCCGCGAGAGCTTCTCCGACGGCCTCTGTGCGGCTCAGACCCTTTCGAAACAGCGGTTTTCGGGGGGGAAGCGCCGGGGGGCGATACCTATACTCCCGCTCGACTCGCAGAAGGAGCCGCCGATGCCCATCACCGTCACCATGCCGCGACTCTCCGACACCATGGAACAGGGGACCGTTGTCAAGTGGCATGTCGCCGAGGGCGACAGCGTCGAGATGGGCCAGGTGCTGGCCGACATCGAGACCGACAAGGCGACCATGGAACTCGAGTCGTTCGACAACGGCACCGTTGCGAAGATCGCGTCGGGCGAGGGCGAGAAGGTCCCCGTCGGCGCGACGATTATGGTGATCGCCGAGGACGGGGAGGATGTCGCGGAAGCCGCGAAGGCGGCGGAGTCGTCGGGGTCATCCGCGGGTGAATCGAAGAGCGAGAAGCAGGCCGAGGGCTCGAGCGACGCGGCTTCATCCGGATCGTCCGCGACCGCGACCGCCCAGGTGCCCGCCCCGACGCCCGCGCCCTCGAACGGGTCCGCCGCGACGAGCGGGTCGAGCAACGGCTCCGCGCCCGCTGAGGAGGGCGGGCGGATCTTCGCGAGCCCGCTGGCAAAGAAGATCGCCGCGGAACGCGGGATCGACCTCGGGAGCGTGCACGGAACGGGCCCCTCCGGGCGGATCGTGAAAAAGGATGTCGAGTCGTTCACCGGCGCCCCCGCGTCGGCACCGGCGCAGACCCCGGCCGCGTCGTCCGCCCCGGCCCCCGCGATGGCGCCGCTGCCGGCGCCGTCCGCGGCGCTCGAGGATCGGACCGTCACCCTCACCGGGATGCGCGAGACGATCGCGAAGCGGCTCGTCGAGTCGAAGACGACGATCCCCCACTACCAGGTCACGGTCTCCGCCCGCCTCGATGCGCTGACCGAGCTCCGCTCGCAGCTCAACGAGCAGCTCGCGCCGCAGGGCGTCAAGCTCAGCGTCAACGACTTCCTCGTCCGGGCCTGCGCCCTCGCGATGCACAGCCACCCGTTCGTCAACTCGTCCTGGGTCGCGAACGGACCGAGCATCCAGCTGCACGGGCGTGTGAACATCGGTGTCGCGGTCGCGCTCCCCGAAGAGCGGGGCGGCGGGCTCGTCGTCGCGACCCTCCGCGACGCGGACCGGGCAGGCCTGAGGCAGATCTCCGCGGACACCAAACGCCTCGCGAAGAAGGCCCGCGAGAAGGGCCTGACTGTCGAGGAAATGAGCGACTCGACCTTCACGATCTCCAACCTGGGGATGTTCGGGGTCGATCACTTCAGCGCGATCGTCAACCCGCCCAACGCCGCGATCCTCGCGGTGGGCCGCTCGGTGCAGAAGCCCTTCGTCGAGTACGACGAGGACGGCGAGCCGGTGCTGGTCGTCGGCGAGGAGATGTCGATGACGATGTCCAGCGACCACCGCATCATCGACGGCGCGATGGCGGCGCAGTACCTCAACACCGTCAAGGAACTGCTCGAGAACCCCGCGTCTCTGCTGGTCTGACACCCCGACGCACCGGCGCTGATCCCGGGGGGGTCAGGACCCCCGCGCGTCCGGCGTGGTGTACAGCGAGGTCGTCGTGTCGTAATACGCATCGGTCTCCCCGACGCGGCGCATGCCGATGCGCTCGAGCACCCGCTGCGATCGCTCGTGGGCCGGATGCGTCACCGCGATCACGCGTTCGAGCGCCGCGCCCGAGTCCGACATCGCCCATCGCAGGACCGCCCGCGCCGCCTCCGGCGCGTACCCCTGTCCCCAGGCCTCCCGCGCGATCCAATACCCGATCTCGATCTCGGGTCCTCGCGCATCGAAATCGCTCGGATCCATCCCGGAGCACGCGATCGGAACCAGCAGACACACGCCGAGGAACCGATCCGCCCGCTCGATCGCGAAGGGCCCGAAGCCCCGCCCCCGCCACAGCCCTTCCGCGAAGCGGATCGTACGCTCGACACGCTCGCGAGAACGCGGGCGTCCATCCCCGATGAACCGGCAGACCTCGGGGTCGTCCATCATCGAGGCGAGCGGTTCGAGATCGCCCGCGTCGAGCGGGCGGAGGCTGAGCCGTTCGGTGCGGATTTGCATGAACCGCGAGAATACCGGACGCTCGGCGCAGATTCGCGCTGCGGGGAATAGGACAAGCGTCGGCGGGCGATTACCATGCCGTAATGAACCGCCCTCTCGACGATGCTCCCGACGACCTGCTCGAGCAGGCGAGGCTGCGCCTCCGCGCCGAGCAC
>DLBY01000132.1 GCA_002480345.1 Phycisphaerales bacterium UBA7812
CGACCAGGCGAGTTGCTGGGCGTTGGTCGGCAACCCGAGCAGGGTGTTCGCGACATCCTCGGCGGGGTTCTGCGTTGCGGTGGTCTGCAGGGTGTGCCACTCAATGTCCGCGATCCACGCCGCACGCTCGGGCGTGGGGACGAACGCCTGCGCGGGGATCGGCGTGCCCGAGACAGGCTCGGGGGGCATGCCCTGGGAGACGAGCTGGTCGCCCTCGACGCTCACGGTGACGCCCTCGGCGCCGAGCGCGGCGTCGAGGTGGTTGATCGTCGCCTCGGTGTCGGTGAGATCGTTGCTGATCGTGCCGTTCCCGGCGTGGAGCGCGATCTGCACGGGGGTCGCGACGGGGCAGGCCTCGTCGAAGTTGAGCGTGCCGGAGACGGTGCGCTGGGAGGCGAGGATTGCATCGAACAACGGCGTGTTGGCCTGCGGGTCGGTGTACAGGAACCCTGCGGCACCGGCGTGGGGTTGGCCGGTGGTTTTGAGGGTCTTGTACATCGCCATGAACGAGCTGACCTCGGTGCTCAACGCGCCCGAGGCCTCGGTGTAGTAGATCGAGGAGGGCGACTGCGCGAGCGACGGCGCGGTCATCACCCCGATCGCGAGCACGCACGCGAGTCGCGAGAGGTCAGTTCGCGTTCCTCTCTCTCTCTCTCTCTCTCTCTCTTCGGTGTTCCGTCATGGTTTGGGCTCCTGTGCGGCGGGATTGCCGGCGTCGAAGCTACCGAAAGAACATCAATCTGTCAAAGATGTGGAAGAGATCGATACCATAGAATGCACAGTATTGAGTGCCAGTCACGCCTATTCAGGTGTGTCGATTGCCCGATCCGGCTTGCGCCAGTCAACGTCCTCGTCCTTGTGGAGCACCCCCGCCGCGCGCTTGACGCAGTTCACGCAGGCGATCGTGTTCTCGAAGGCGGGGCTGCGCCAGTGGGCCGCGTCGGGCTTGGGCTCGAGGCAGAGCGTGCAGGCCTCGCCCTCGCGGAGTTGGTCGCTCACGAAGTGGATCGCGAGGTCCGCGAACGCGAGCGTCAGGCACCGCCCGCAGATGCACGCGCCGCGGTGCCCCTCGACGAACGGTCGGTCGGCCGACCAGGGCTGGTGGCAGAAGTCGCAGAGGAAGTCCTCGGCGCTCATGTTCTCGGGATCGCTGCCTTCGCGGTGCATCGGGAGACTCTAGACCGCCTCGGACTCGCCCTCGCCCGAATCCTCGGGTCGGAACAGCTGCCGGCTCGCGATCATGCGGTAGACCCCGCAGCGTTCCATCAGTTCCAGGTGCGTCCCGAGATCGACGAGCTGCCCCTGGTCGAGGACCGCGATGCGGTCGGCGTTGATGACGGTGCTGAGACGGTGGGCGACGACGAGGGTCGTTCGGCCGGCGCTGAACTCCGCGAGCGCGTCGGTGATGAAGGCCTCGCTGTCGGCGTCGATCATGCTGGTCGCCTCGTCGAGGATCAGGATCGCGGGGTCGCGGAGGATCGCGCGGGCGATCGCGAGGCGCTGGCGCTGCCCGCCGGAGAGGGTGAGGCCGCGCTCGCCCACCTCGGTCTGGTAGCCGCCCTTCTGGGTGATGAACTCGTGGGCGCGGGCCTTTTTGGAGGCGTCGATGATGCGGTCCTGGGTGACGCCGTCGGCGCCGTAGGCGATGTTGTCCGCGATGGTGCCCCCGAACAGGACGGTTTCCTGCGTGACGACGCCGATCTGCTTGCGGAGCGAGCGGACGGAGACGGTCCGGATGTCGGTCCCGTCGACGAGGATGGCGCCCGGCGCATCGTCCGCGTTCTCGCCCGTCGGGTCGGGGTCGAAGAGCCGCGGGACGAGGCTCAGCAGCGTGGTCTTTCCCGAGCCGTTGGGCCCGACGACCGCGACGGTCTCCCCGTGCCTGATGGAGAGCGAAAGCGAGCGGACCGCGGGGCGATCGGCGCCGGGATAGGTGAAGGTGACATTGCGGAAGGCGATGGACTCGCGGTGCCTGGGGAGGGCGGGCTTGTCGCGCCCGTGACCGGGCTCCGCGGGCTCGGCGAGGAGCTGCTGGATCCGCTCCGCGGCGGGCGCGGACTGCTGGATGTCGTTGATGATGCCGGTGAGGGGGCGGAGGCTCGCGCCCGCGATGCCCAGCGCCCCGAGCGTCAGGATCATGGTCGAGGCGGTGATCTCCCCGTCCATGACCGCCTTGACCGCGATGAGCGTGAGCCCGCAGATCGTCAGCACCGCCATCGCCTCGATGAGCGGGCTGGAGAGCGCCCGGGCGCGGCGCGCCGCGAGAATGTTCGCGAGCACTTCCTTGTTGATCTTGTGGAAGCGCCCCGACTCGTACCGCTCGGTGGTGTGCACCTTGACGACCCGCAGGCCCTGCAGCGATTCGTTCGCGGCGCCGTAGAGCAGCGCCTGCTTCTTGAGCGCCGCCCGCGAGGCGCGCCGGATCCGCTTGCTCAGGCTCCGGATCACCAAGTACATCCCCGGCGCGACCAGCAGCGTAATGCCGGTCATCCGCCAGTCGATCACGATCGCCGCGACGAAGCTGAACACGCCCTTGCTGACCTGCGCGACGCCCTTGCTGATCAACGCCGCGAACCCCGCGCCCAGCTGCTGCGGATCGTTCACGATCCGGCTCGTCGCGTCCGCGGACCCGTCGGTGATGATCTTCCGCAGGGGCAGGTGGATCACCCGCCGGAACAGGTCACGCCTGATGATCGCGGCGGACCGCTCGACGACGATCATCGACAGGTAGAGGTGCACGAAATTGGACGACGCGCCGATGATCGTGAGGGCCGCGAGCGCGAGCATCATCCAGATCACCGCGGTGAACGGCTTCTCGGGCAGGCGGTCGATGACCGCCTGGGGGATCTGGAGCACGGGGTCCCCCGCGTTGTACTCCATCGCGAGCTCACCGAGCGTCGCCTCCCGCCCCATGATCGCCTGCATCACGGGCTGGGCCGCGACGATCCCCCCGCCCAGCGACGATCCGCTGATGATCGCGCAGACCAGCGCGATGATCAGCAGTTTCTTGTAACGGAGCATCCGGCGCGCCAGCGCCCAGAACGCCGCGGTGTCCGGCTTCGCCTTCTCCGCGGGCACGGCGGCGGTGGGTTGGGGGGATGAGCTTCCCACGGGCACAGGTTAGCCTTTCGGCGGACGCTCCGACACGATCGCCTCAGCCTTCGCGGGCGGCGCCGGTGTCGCGCTCGACCGTCAACGCGATCGTCTCGGGGGGGTGGAGCGTTCCCGTGTTCATCCCGGGGCAGGTCCGCGTCGCGCGGGACCAGTGCGACGGGCTCTTGAGGTTGTCCTTCCAGAACGGCCAGGTGCGGCACTGCGCCGGACGGCTCCGATAGACCCGGCACAGCGCTTTCCCCGGGGTCGTTTCGCGGTCCAGGAACACGCAGTCGAACCCGAATTCGGTCTCCGTTTCCGTGAGGCTGGGCCCGAAGATCGTGTCGCGGGTGTAGCGCGCGTCGAACGCCTCGCGCGTGATGCCGAGGTCCCGCGCCATCGCGTTCGCTTCGTCGTCGGTGTACTGGACATAGCCGGACGGGCCCGTGCAGCAGTTCCCGCACTGCGTGCATTCGAAGCGGAGCCCGAACTCGCCCGTGTCCGTCTCGCCCGTCGGATCGGGCCTCGTCCACCACGGCCCGTCCGCGGGGCTGCCGGTTGGCACCGGGCGCTTGGGGGACATCAGGGCGTCCCCGCATCCACGCGGCGGAGCGCCACGAGCGTCTGGTCGTCGTCGCGCTCCATCGACCCGGTGTGCGTGTACAGCGCGTGATAAATCGAATCGACCACGCACTCGGGCTGCCCGTCGCAGTATTCGAGCGAGGCGATCACGCCCTTCACCCCGAACATCTCGCCTCGCTCGTTGAACGACTCGGTGATCCCGTCGGTGTAAAGGATGAGCGTCTGTCCCGGTTCCAGGCTGATCGACTCCTCCTCGGGCTCCAGATCAGGCAGCACCCCGAGCGGGGGGACGCCCGAGCCGTCGAGCTCGCGGACGCCCGCGCCGGGCGTTTTGAGCAGCGGGGGGTTGTGCCCGCACCGCGCCCAGGCGATCGTGGACGCCTCGGGATCGAAGACCGCGAAGAACGCGGTGACGAAACTCCCGTCGAGGTTGGAGGCCGCGAGTTTCTCGTTCGCGTACCGCATCACCCGAGCGGGGCTGAAGTCTTCGCCCTCGTAGCAGTGGAGGATGGCACGGAGCATCGCCATGACGGTCGCCGCGGCGGGCCCGTGCCCCGAGACATCCGCGATCAGGATGCCCCAGGTGCCGTTGGGAAAGGGGAAGAAGTCGTAGTAATCCCCGCCCGCACGGTCGCTGGTCAGATAGGCCGTTGCGATCGTGAGCCCCGGGATATCGGGCGTCTTCTGGGGAAGCAGGGACCGCTGGATGTTCGCGATCTGCTCGAACTGGCGGGTCAGCTCCGCGTTGAGCTTCTCCTCCTGCCGCTTGGAGACGAGGTTCCGGGTCGCCATCCCCAGCAGGCTGGTCTGGGAGACCGCGTCGGCGAGGTGCCACGCGTCGGGGCCCGCGGGGTCCTCGTAGAACGAGATCGCCCAGTTCGTCGCGCGTCCCTCGTGGTACTGGGGCACCGCGATGCACGAGCGGATCTTCGCGAGCTGCGCGCCAAAGTGGGGGTCGTCCGACGCATCGAGGTCGGTGATCAGCTGGGGCCCGCCGTGCTCGAGGATCTCCCCGATCAGCCCGCCCTCGTAGACCGGCAGGCTGTCCCAGTCGCGCCAGGGGTTCGCGGGGGGCTGCTCGCCGATGCGCTCGCGCTCGGCGCGGGACATCATCCGGGTGACCTTGTATTGCGTCCCGGGAAGATCGCGCCGCGCGATCGACATGAAGAAATCGGTGGGGCGCTTGCGCCCGTACCAGGCCCCGAAGTGCTTGAGCACCTGCGTGGGGCGATCGAGCGTGCTCGCGACGCGGAAGAGCTCGTCGAGCTCCGCGATCTCCGGGTGCTCGGAGGTGTCCACGCGGGTGTACTTCACGCCGGAGGGTAGGTCGGGCACGGCTCGGGGTTCACCCGCCCGCGCACGCCGCCTCGATGCGGGCGCGGGCGGGCGCCGCCCGCTCGCGCCCC
>DLBY01000050.1:0-14573 GCA_002480345.1 Phycisphaerales bacterium UBA7812
GTTCAGGTAGTAGGCGTGCTCCCACACATCCACGCCGAGCAGGGGGATCACGCCGGTCATCATCATGTCCTGCTGCTTCTCGCCCTGGATCACGAGCAGTTTGCCCGCGACGGGTTCGTAGACCAGCCAGCCCCAGCCCGAACCCTCGACCGCTTTCGCCGCCGCCTTGAAGTGCCCCGCGAACTGTTCGAATGTCCCGAAGTCCCGCTCGATCCGCTCCGAGAGGGGGCCGGAGGGATACCCACCGCCGCCCTCGCCTGCGGGGGCCATCCCCGACCAGAACATCGCGTGGTTGACATGCCCCGATCCGTGGAAGCTCAACTCTCGTGACCAGTGCTTGATCAGCCCCGCGTCACCGCGACCCTCCCGGATATCGCGGAGCGCCACGAGCGCACGGTTCAGACCATTGACATAGCCCTGGTGGTGCTTTGTGTGGTGGATCCGCATCGTCTCTTCGTCGATATGCGGCGCGAGCGCGTCGTAGTCATAGGGGAGCGGGGGCAACTCGTACTCGCCCTTGGTCGGGTTCCATCCCGGTGCCGCCGCGAGCGAGATCGACGCTGCGGACGCGACGGAACGCCCGCCCATCAGCACCCCGGCGCCCGCCAGACCCATCGCCCCGAGCGCCGCGCGTCGGCTCACACCAGAAGCGGTCCCGGGCGCTTGCTCGTTCTCTGTCGTGTGCTCGTGGTTCGCCATGGTGCGCTCCTTTGTGCTTCGTCGTGCTCGTGTCTCTCAAGGCAGATCGACCAGAGGCAGCATATGTCCGATACCCGCCGCCGTTTCAAGCTGCTTCGTGCGCCGCGCCGGCCCGATGCGGGGTGGGAGCCTCAGCCCCGGCTTCCGACGAGACCGCGCGCACGAAAAAGCCCCGCATCGCGGGGCTGAATCAGGTGGCATCAGTCACGGGGTCGGGGTCACTCCGCCTCGGCGCCCTCGCCCACTTCCCAGCGGTAGAACGCCTTGATGGTCGCGTCGCCCGCGACCTCCTTGACGGTCTTGCTCGGGTCAACGATGAACGCCTGCTCGTTCAGCGCGACCTCCGCGAAGAACTTCCGCATGCCCCCCTCGACCATCTTCTCGGCGATCTCCTGCGGCTTGCCGCTCTCCACCGCCTGCGAGATCCGGAACTTCCGCTCCTTCTCGACCACATCCGCGGGCACATCGTCGGGCGTCACGCCCGCGGGACGCGGGACCGCCGCGGTCACATGCATGCAGATTTGCCGCTTGACATCCTCGGGCATCTCCCCCTCGATCACGAGCAGCACGCCCGTCTTCCCGTCGTGGTGGACATAGCTCCCGAAGTTCACGCCGCTCCCGTCGACCTTCTCGGCACGACCCAGCGAGATGTTCTCACCGGTCTGCGCGCGGATCTTGTCGATCGCGGTCTCCATCGCGGGGGTCATGCTCACCGATCCGAAGTCGGACGCCGCCAGCGCCTCATCGGCACAGACATCCGCGCACGCGATGAAGTTCTCGTTCTTCGCGGTGAAGTCCGTCTCCGCCTTCAACTCGACGAGCGCCGCCGCGGAGCCGTCGTCCGCGACTTTGATCGCGATCCGACCCTCGCCCGCGGCGCGGTCCGCCCGCTTCTCCATTTTCCCCTTGTACCGCTTGCGGAGAAACTCCTCCGCCTCCTCGACATTCCCGCCGGTCTCGACGAGCGCTTTCTTACACTCCATCATCCCAAGCCCCGTCCGGTTCCGGAGGGACATCACATCCTTTGCGCTGATCTCGGCCATGATCGGTAATCCCCGCTTGCTTGGTTCGTCTCCCCGAACGATCGTCGGGGTCGATCGGCTCGGATCGCCCGGGCTCGCCCGCGCGCCCTCGCCAGGTTGCACACATCCGTTTCAGAGCCCGAAGCAGCGCGGCATCCGTTCGATCCGCACCGCACGGTCCCCCGTTCCGCTCAGCCCTCCGCGGGAGCGCCCGCCGCCGCGCGGGCCGCGTCGCCGCTCTCGCCGGCCCCCGCGTCGCTCGCGTCATCGGCGCGAAACTGCGCCCGACGGCTCCGGCGCGGACGCTGCTCGCCGCCCGATTCCGCGCCGCCGTTCTGGCCCGCCTCGTCGCCCCCGGTCCGCTGCTGCTTGCCCTCCGCGACCGCCTTGCACAGCTCGCGGATGATGACATCGATCGACCGCATGCTGTCGTCGTTCCCGGGGATCGCGATGTCCGCGTACTCGGGGTTGCCGTCCGTGTCGATCAGGCACACCACCGGGATCCCCATCTTCCGGGCTTCCTTGATCGCGGTCATCTCCCGGTTCACATCGATGATCACCAGGGCGCCGGGGAGCTTCTTCATATGGCGGATGCCGTCCAAGTTCCGCTTGATCTTCCGCATCTCGCGGCGGAGCTGGCTCTCCATCTTCTTCGAGTAGCTCTGGAAGTTATCCGTCTCCGCGATCGACTCGAGTTCCTCGAGCCGCTTCAGCCGGCTCCGGATCGTTGAGAAGTTCGTCAGCGTGCCGCCCAGCCACCGCTCGGTGACATAGTGCATCCCCGCGTCGGACACATGCTGCTCGATCACACCCTTCGCCTGCCGCTTGGTGCCGACGAAGCAGATGTCCTTCCCGCCCGCGACGGTCTTGGCCACGAACCGCTTCGCGAGCAGCAGGCCCTTCACCGTCTCCTTGATGTCGATGATGTGGATCCCGCTCCGCTTCCCGTAGATGTAGGGCCCCATCCGCGGGTTCCAGTTGCTGGAACGCTGCCCGAAGTGAATCCCCGCCTCGATCAATTCCTGCACAAGCGTCGTCGACATCGTGTGTTCTCGCATTCAGCGACACCGGCGAGCCGCGTCGGCCTAGGAGGTTCGGGGATCACCCGCCGAACACCCCGCGTCCCGCTCAAGGGCGCTTCATCTGTGCGGGCGATCGCCGCCCGCTGGCTTCTGGAAAATCCTTCGGGGTGTGCCACCTCAAGCACACCACCCGGCAAACGCCGGACCCCTCGGAGGCCGATCCTGGGGCGCAACTATAGACCCCCCGGGTCCGCCAAACGCCCCGCGACGCGCGATTCCGACCGCCAACCCGATGCCGAGCCTGACCCGCGAGGATCACGCCACGCGGAGTATCGCTGAACGAACCGCCCCCCGGCCACAACAGCCCACCCAAAGAGGTGATCCGGCGCAGGGCTCGGCCGTGGTTTCGCGCGCTCTGCAACCGGTCCCAGAACCACCCTCAACTCCGTTCGCTCGAGGCCCGATCTCCACGCGAACTGGTTTTGCATCGACCCTGACGCGGCACCGCGACAGGCTCTGGAAGGTCCGCGTATGTTCAACCCCGACGGCATCTCCGTCCGCAGATCGGAACGGCACGAGGTCGTGCTCCCGATCAGCATCCGGATATCCGGACAGAGCACGGAAGCCGTCCGCTTCCGAGAGGGGCTCTTCCAGGAGCCGAGCCTCATCCGGGGGGATCTCATCGACCTGAGCCGCGGAGGCGTCGGGCTCATGGTCACCGAGTTTCTCCCAGTCGGGTTCCGGGGCGAGTTCCGGATCCATCCGCCGGGAAGCGACGCGGATCGGCCTCTCCTCGTCTCCAAGATCCGCGTCCAGCGCACTCGCATGACCGACAGCAGGCCCGCCTATTTCCTCGGCGCCGCCTTTGTCGACATCGACGCTGTCTTCGAACACGACCTCGAGATGCTGCTCAACCGCCTCCGGGGTGAGGAGGCCGCGTGATGCTCGAAACCCGCCAGCTCATCCTGCGTGACCTGATCGACCGAGCCGTCATCACCGAAAACGATCTTGAGCCCGCTCGTGAGCACGCCGCGACCATCCAGGGCACGATCCTCCAGGCGCTCGTCGCCCTCGGGAGGCTCAGCCAACGCGAACTCGCGCTCGCCCGCGCCCGGGTCAGCGAGCAGCCCTTTGTCGACCTCGAACGCTACCGGATCGATCTCCAGAACGCCTCGCTCATCCCCGAAGCGCTCGCCCGTCGCGCCACCGCGTTCCCCCTCTTCGTCGCGGACGGCGTCGCGACCGTGGGCCTGATCGACCCGGACGACATCCAGACCATCGAACTCATCCGCCAGGCGACCCACCACGAGATCGCCCCCGTCGTCTGCGACGAGCAGGCCCTGATCGAGATCATCGACGCCGCGTATACAGGCAGGTCCGCCCAGCCTGACGCGCCCTCCGGGAGCGGCTTCCACAGCGGGTCGCCCGCTCGTCGGCTGGACGACCTCCTCGACGAGGCGGTCCGCATGAACGCGACGAGCCTCCATATCGATCCGGATGATGAGCGACCAGCCGTCCGCTTCCGCGCCGAGGGCCGAATTGAAGATCTGGGGCCCGCCCCCCTCGTCTCGCACCCCGATCTCGTCGCGGCGGCGCGCCGCTTCGCGGACCTCCCGATCCCGGAGTCACCCGCGCCCCAGGAGGGTGAATTCGAGTTCGCGACCGCGGACGGGCGTGCCCGCGCCGAGGTTACCATCGTGCCCACGCGTGAGGGCGAGAGCGTCGTGATCCGGTTCACATCCCAGCCCTCCGGAGCGCGACCGCTCGACCGCCTCGGGATGCCAGAGGAAGCCCTCCTCTTCGTCAGGACGGCCCTCACCCACGACGCGGGCCTCTTCCTCATCGCGGGTCCGTTCGCCTCGGGACGCACCACGACCGCTGCCGCGGCCGCCTCGCAACTGACCGAACAGGGCCGGATTCTCGTGGCCGTCGAGGATCGAACGGAGACGCGCATCCCTCGTGCGCGCCACCTCCAGACCGATCCCGCGACCGGTTTCAACTCGACCGCCGCGATCCGCCTCGCGGAGCGACTCGACGCCGATGCCCTGTTCATCGGCGAGATCCGCGACGCCGAGACCGCTCGCGCCGCGATCCGCGCCGCCTCCGCGGGGATGCTCGTGATCGCGACGATCGACACCGACCCGGCCCACACCGCCCGCGACCGCATGATCGAACTGGGCATCGCGGAGGGCGCACTCAGCCGGAACGCGCTCGGCGCGTTGGTGCAGTTCGCCGCGTGCCCCGCACCGGGCACACGGGCCTTCCTGTTCGCGACAGAGCAGCCGGATGCGCCGCAACCCGCAGCCAGCGCGTTGATCGTTCAGGCCCACGAGATGCAACGCTCGGGCATGCTCACCGCGGAGCAGGTCGAGCAGATCGAGCAGCGGCTGTCGCCCACCGGCGGCGCCCCCATCCGTCGGAGACTCTCCGCATGACGCGACGATCCCGCGCTTACTCGCTCACCGAGATCATGCTCATCGTCGTCATCCTCGGCGCCGTCGCCGCCGTGGTGGTGCCCCAGTTCGCCGGCGCGAGCGACGATGAACGCACCGCCCGCGCCGAGGTCGTCATCTCGGGCATCCGCAACGCAATCGATGTCTACGCGCGGAAGGCCCGCCAACGCGGCGCCGACCCGTTCCCCTCGCTCCACGACCTCCAGACACCGGGCGTCGTGCTCATGCAGCGGATGCCGCCCAACCCGTTCACGGGCGTCCGGGGCATCCAGCCCGTCACCCGATCTCAGGCCGACTCGCGGGCCGTCTTCAACACCGGATCAATCGGCTGGAACTACTACTTCGACAACACCGCCCAGCCGCCCCTGATCCTTTTCTACCCGAACTGTGAAACCCCCACGACCGTCCCGGACGGCGAGGGCGGCACGCTTACCGCCAACCAGCTCTGATCAGCTCTCGGCCCCCCGTGCTAGGCTCCCCGCGATGGGACGCCTCCCCTTCGATCCCGGCAAGATGCGCACGCGCAAGGACCCCTCCGCGTCGCAAGCATCGCGGCGTGAAATGCCCGAAGCGATGAGCGTTTCCGCTTTCGCGAGGCTCATCGAACGCACCGTTGCCGATGCCTTCCCGCGGAAGGTCACCGTTCGGGGCGAGGTCAGCGGTGCCCGCCATCGCACGCACTTCTATTTCAACCTCAAGGACGAGAACGCCGTCATCGGCGCCGTCATGTTCGCCTCCGCCGCCAAGCGGTCCGCCGTCCAACCCACCGACGGCCGCACCGTTCTCGCGACCGGCAAGCTCGAGTATTACGCCCCCTCGGGCCGTCTCTCGCTGATCGTCGAGTCCCTCGCCGAGGACGGCGTGGGCTCCCTCGAGGCCCGCTTCCGCGCCCTCTGCGATGACTACCGCGCCCGCGGCTGGTTCGACCCCGATGCCAAACAGCCCGTCCCGACTTTCCCGCGACGCATCGCGGTTCTCACCGCCGCGAAGTCCGCCGCCCTCCATGATGTGCTCGATACCGCGAAGCAGCGCTGCCCAGCGGTCGAACTCGTTCTCGTGGACATCCCGGTCCAGGGCGAGCGAGCCGCACCCACGATCGCCCGAACACTCCGCGCCGTTGATCGCAACGCCGGCACGCTCGGCATCGACGCGATCCTGCTGACACGCGGCGGGGGGTCGGTCGAGGATCTCTGGAGTTTCAACGAGCCCGCCGTCGCGGAGGCGATCCACGCCTGCCGCGTTCCGATCGTCGCCGCGATCGGGCACGAGAGCGACACGACGATCGCCGAGCTCGTCGCCGACCACCGGTCCGCGACCCCGACGCAGGCGACGGTGCGCCTGACCCCCGACCGCGCGGCGCTCGCGAGGCAACTCGGCAGCCTCGACTCGCGGCGGTCCCGCGCCTTGCGCCACTTCCTGGAACTCGAACAACGGCGCGTCGCGTCGCTGGCGCGTCGCCCGGTCCTTGCCGACCCGCGCGCGATCCTCACGATCCAGCGGACGCGGACCGTCGATCTCGCTCGCCGACTCTCCCGCGCCGCCGCGGCGATCCTGTCGCGTCGGACCCAGACGATCGCGGGCCTGGGCGGACGCCTCAACCGCCACCACCCGAGCGAAGCGTTCGCCCGCCGTCAGGAGACGCTTTTTCACCTCACGCGGGAACTCAAGGCCGCCGCCCACGCCCGCCTTGCCGCCCATCGTGGCACGCTCCGTGGGCTCACCGGGGTTCTGCACGCCGTCGATCCGACCGCGGTGCTCGAACGCGGCTACTCGATCACCACCCGTGCCGACGGATCGGTGGTCCGAAGGCCCGCCGATGTCGCGCCGGGGGACCGCGTGCGCACACGCCTTGCGGGCGGGGAAATCGACTCGATCATCGAGGGCGATCCCCCCCGGAACGCGCCCTCTCAGCAGGCCGGCAGCCCATCGGCTCCACCCGCCGCGCCCCCGGGATCCAAGCCTTCGCCGCGACAAAGACGCACACGCCCGCAATCCCGGCAAGCGGATCCCGGCCTCTTCGGACCCGAACCGGACTGATGCCTCTCACGCCGCCGGTCCCACGCGTTGCGGAACCCGTTCACCGGAACGGGTACAGTGCCGCTATGCCAAAGGCACCCAGCGATGAGCACAACGGCTCCGGCAAGGTAGGCATCGACCCCGCGCTCGCCTACGAGGACGCGGTCAGCGAACTCGAAGCGATCGTCGAGGAGATCGAGTCGGGCGATATCGGCCTCGAACAGTCCATCCGACGCTACGAACGCGGCGCCGCGCTGCTCAGGCACTGCCGCGCGATCCTCGACCAGGCCGAGCAGCGCATCACCGAACTCGACGCCTCGACGCTGAACAACGGCGACGACGCATGAACTGGTCTGCCGTCGTCGTCGCCCTGCCCTCGGTGTTTCAATTGCTCTTCTTCGCCGCCGTCGGGGCCTGCGTGGGATCGCTGACCAATGTCCTCGCCTACCGCATGCCGCGCGGGCTCGATGTGGTGCTGCCCGCGAGCCGCTGCCCGTCGTGCCAGACCAAGCTCACCTGGCGCGAGAACATCCCGATCTTCGGCTGGCTCCTCCTCCGGGGCCGTTGCCGCTTCTGCAATGTCCGTGTCTCCCCCGAGTACCCGATCGTCGAGGCCTTCGTCGCGGGCCTGTTCGCGGTCTTTTTCGCCTTGTGGTATCTCGTTCCTCCCGACGCTCACCTGTTCGGGATCGAGATCGGGAGGATCGCGCCCGACTGGACTCGAAACGGTCTCCTCACCACCTGGCCCGCGTTCGTGGCCCTCCTCTTCCTGCTGGGCAGCCTCGTCGGCATGACGATCATCGACGCCCGCACCTACACCATCCCCCTCGTCCTCACCTGGGTCCCCGCCGCCGCGGCCCTTCTCCTCCACACCGCCCACGCCGCGTGGTTTGTCATCGACCACGGAACGCTCTCGCCCGTCACCTCCTCCGAGTCCGGGCCCGCGTTCTTCATCGCCGCAGACGGCGCCCGATGGCTCACCACGCGCGGCTGGACCTGGACACTCGCGACACCCAACCCGACTC
This sequence comes from Phycisphaerales bacterium UBA7812, assembly GCA_002480345.1. Taxonomy (GTDB): domain Bacteria; phylum Planctomycetota; class Phycisphaerae; order Phycisphaerales; family UBA1924; genus UBA1926. Next base: position 8,238 of record DLBY01000050.1, read on the forward strand.
AGTGGGGATGGATCGGCGCCGGGCTCGGCGGGGTCGCAGGCATCGCGGTCTCACTCCTGCTCGTCCGCCTCGGGCTCATCCGTCGGTCGTTCGCGGATTACGAACAGTGGGAGCAGGCCGCGCTCGCCGAGGCGAAAGCCGAGCAGGAGGCCGCCGGAGGCACGCCCGACGCAACGAATGATCCCGACGCGGCGCAGATCTGGATCCAGTACCCCCACGCGCGACGGGAGATGGTCATCGAGTCTGCCTTCGCCTCCCCGATCGTCTTGGGCATGATCGGGGGCGCCTACGCCCTCCCGCGCCTCGTCACCGCAGCGCAGCCCGCCCCCCTCTGGCTCGCCGTCCTCGCCGGGGTCTGTCTGGGCTACCTGATCGGGGGTGGCGCGGTCTGGGCCGTCCGCATCTTCGGGTCCCTCGCCTTCAACAAGGAGGCGATGGGGATGGGCGATGTCCACCTCATGGCAGCGGTGGGGGCCTGTTGCGGGTGGATCGACGCCGTCCTCGGATTCTTCGGCGCCGCTTTCGTCGGTCTCGCCTACACCCTCGCGGCACTCATCGTGGGCGGGCGTCTCCGCCGCGCAATGCCGTTCGGCCCTTTCCTCGCGGTCAGCACCGTGCTCGTCCTGCTGAGCAAGCCCTGGATCGAAGAGGCGCTCACCGCGATGCTGCACGCTGCATCGCGCGTCGATCTGCCGTAGAGTGTGGACCCGTACGATTCCGCGATCGGGCCGCCACTGAGGAGCGTCCCGACGCACAGGACCGAGCCCGGGCCTTCCCGGGCACCGCTTCGAGAAGGAGCTTGATCGATGACGACCCCGATCCACCGGATCGCCCGCACCGCGTTGCTCGCCCCGCTCGTCGCAGGATGCCTCGCGGGCCTCGTGGGCTGCTCGTCGGTCCCGCAGGACGAGTACGACCAGGCCCTCGCCGAGAACGCCGAACTCCGCGACCGCCTCGCCGAGACGCAGGACATGCTCGCCCAGTCGGAGGAGGACAAGACCGAACTCCTCCGCCAGACCCAGGACCTGCAGGCCGATCTCCAGCGTGCCGAGTCCCAGCCCGCCGCGGCCGCCCGCCCCGCGGTCGGCGCAGGAGGCGGCATGATGAACGCCGCGGGTGATGTCGTGCTCACCGTCGCGGGCGATGTCCTCTTCCCGTCAGGGCAGGTCACGCTCAAAACCGAGGGCCGCCGTGAACTCGACCGGATCGCCCGCATGATCATGAGCCAGTACCCGACCAAAACGATCCGCGTGGAGGGCTACACCGACAGTGACCCCATCCGCAAGAGCAGCTGGAAGACCAACGAGCGCCTCAGCTCCGAGCGAGCCCTCGCGGTCGAGGCCTACCTCGTCGCCCGCGGCGTCGAGGCCGACCGGATCTACAGCGCCGCGATGGGCCCCGCCCGTCCCAAGTCCAGCAAGCAGGCGAGCCGACGCGTGGAGATTGTCATCCTCGCGAACTGACCGCCTCGGGCCCGTCCGCCCCGATTTCCCCGATCATGACTGGCCCATCACGCGACGGTGCGTATACTCTCAGCCGGCCTCGCACCAACGCGGGCCGAAAAACATCCAGGGCGATTGGCGCAGTTGGCTAGCGCACCAGTATGACACACTGGGGGTCACAGGTTCGAGTCCTGTATCGCCCATTTCCGGCTCCCATGATCCCGAGAGCCGGCCCGGTTTCCGCCGTGAGGCGGACCGTGCGGATCCCGCGGGTTCGATTTCTCGAACTCGAAAGTTCTCAATACCTGTAGAGCTTCACCCGCTGCGCGGTCCACCAGCCGTCGTAGAGGTGGATGTGTCGGCCTTGGTGGGTTTGGTCGCCGTTGAGCCATCGGGCAGGCTGCCACTCGCCGGCGTCGCCAAAGGTCCCCTCGCGGACCCAGTCGATGCCGATCTTGCCAAAGCCCTGCGCGGGACGACCGCTCTCGTTGCCGGGCGCGGGGGAGAAGGTGATTGTGACGCCCATCCCGAAGATGAGGAACTCCCCGTCGTCGAGTTGGATGATCATCGCCGAGCCCAGGGGCGTGCCAGGAGGCGCGTCCCAGTTGTGCGACCCGAGCGTGGGGAGTTCGGTCTCGTCTGTTCGGCCGTCCCCGGGTCGGTCGAACCGGGCGGTGAACTCAACGCCCCCGAGCGTGCCGGTCGCGGGCTGGTCGTCAACCCGCCAGTCGAAGGAGATGTCGGGCGCGAGCCCGATGATCCGATCCTCCCGCTGCGCGCGCAGGATCAGGTCCGTGAACCCCGAGAGCCGGCCCACGCAGTTCTCGAAGCGGCGTTCTTTCTCGTCGTCGACCGACTCGAGCGCGAAGGGCGCGAACCCGATCGCGTTGTGGGCGGCAAGCGCGTAGACCGCGTTGCCCGGGCCCCGCAGGGACGGCGCCATCTCCGGGACGAAGACGGGGTTGCCCGCGATGTCGTACTTCTCGATCCACTCCACGAAATTGGGGAAGTAGATGTCGGGGCAGAGCATGTCGACCGACGGAGCAGCGGTGCGCCAGACCTCCATCAGGTGGGGCAGCGGGCCCGCCGCGGGGTAATCGCCGGGTCGGTAGCCGGGACGGATGAGCGCAGCGTTCGCGAAGATCGGGAGCGGGTACTCGCGCTTCCCCGCGGCGGCGACGGCTTCGACGAACGAGGCGAGCTGCCACGCGGTGAAGACCTCCTGTGCTTCGGGGGAGTCGCCGAAGGCGTTCGCCCACGAGTTATCACCCGATGAAATCTCGTGTCCGCCAGCGTCGCGCCAGAGGGCCTGGATGTCGTCACCCAACTCGCCCCGGCCGGCGCGGTCGAGGAGCTTGTCTGGCACGGGGGCGGCGTACTCGGCCTCGGACCCGGCGGCGTGGTCGCGCGGCTCGGGGATCATCCCCACCTCGTTCTCAACCTGCGCCATAACGACCGTCCGGTGCGACCCGTCGTATTCCCGGGTCCATCGCATGAGTGCCGCGAACGCGCGGGCATCGGCAGCGCGGGCCGCGGCGCACGCGGGGCTGACGATCTCCAGCGGCTCGCCCGCGCTGGTGCGTACGCGTGGGAACCGCTCGGTGTCGCGTTTCACCCATGAGGGGGCGTAGCAGGACATGCTGTTCTTCCAGGTCCCGAACCAGAGGTACACCAGCCGGAGGTTCCGCTCACGCGCGAGGTCGATCGCACCGCGAACCAGCGTCGGGTCGAACACGCCCTCCTCGGGCTCGAAGCGATCCCAGTAGACCGGCAGCAGCAGCGTGTTGGCATGCATCGCGGCGCAGCGGTCCATCGCGCGGGCGAGCGTCGGGAGGTCCGCGGCGGTGGAATTCCCGAGCTCGGCCCCGAGGACAAGGAACGCCGCGCCGTCGACATGGAGCTGCGTGACGCCGTTCGTGGTAAGGAGAGCGGGGATCGGGCGCAACGCGTCGTTCTCGCGTTGGACTTGCGCGGTCTGGGCCGCAGCGGGGCGCAAAAATCCAACGAGTGCGAGCACGCCGACGAGCGCGAGCGAGGCGGTTCGGGAGAGGAGGCGGGCAGCGCGGATCGGGGCAGCGTGCGGCATCGGTCGGGCGTCCTCCAGACGGTGCGGAGCCTCGGGGTTGATCGAAATCGGAGCGCGGCGTCGCCGCCCATCAGGCATCCGTCACAGTGAGCGTGCAACGGATCGGGACCGGAGCCCCGAGTTCCGTCGATCGATCGATCGGGCAGGCGCCCGCTGCGATGATCTCGAAATCACCCTCTTCGATGACGCGCGATCCGTCCTCGCGCACGACCTCGAACGCCGAGGGATGCAGCCCGACCTGAACCCGGCGCGACTCGCCCGGGCTGAGCGCGACACGGGCGAACCCCGCGAGCTGGCGGTGCGGCGTCACCGCCGACGCTTCCTTGTCGCGGACATAGACCTGCACGACCTCCTCACCCCAGACATCGCCCGTGTTGCGGACCCCGACAGTGACGACAACGCCCTCGCCCGCGACCTCGTCGACAAGCATGCGCGCGTTCTCGAGCGCAACAGACTCGTACGCGAAGGTCGTATAGCTCAAGCCGAAACCGAACGGATACAGCGGAGCCTTCGAGGCGTACCGGTAGGTCCGTTCCTGTCCCGCGATGCGGTAGTCCTCGAAGGGGGGCAGATCATCGATCGACATGGGTGTCGTGAACGGCATCCGCCCCGACGGGTTCGCCTTGCCATAGAGCAGGTCCGCGATCGCCCCGCCCCCGGCCTCACCCGGATACCCGATCCACATCAACGCGTCCGCGAGCTCGTACACCTCGGGCTCGACGATCGCGGACCCGCCCGCGAGCAGCACGATCACCGGGGCGTTGCCGTCCTTTTCCTTGAGCCGACGCAGGAACTCGACCTGGTGGGGGGGCAGCCCGAGGTGGTCCCGGTCGCCCCCGCTCTCCGACGCGACGCATTCGCCCTCCTCGCCCTCCATCAAAGGCGAAAGACCCATGCACGCGATCGTCGCGTCCGCCGTCTCCGTCTCGAAGTAGATCCAGTTCTTCTCGTGCAGCGCGGCCCGGTCGAGCATCGTCCCGCGGAGGTACTGCACGCTCGTCCCGGGGCTCGCGGCCGCGCCCAGCCCCTCGACGATCGTCTCGGCATGGACCGGCAACCCGAAGTAGTTGCCCATCAGCATGTCCACCGACGCCGCGTTGGGCCCGGTGACCATCACCTTGTCGAGTTTTCCTCGCAGCGGGAGCACGCCGTTGTTCTTCAGCAGCACACAACCCTTCGTCGCCGCCTCTCGCGCGAGGGCCCGGTGTTCGTCGCAGCCCACGACGCTCATGGGCGTGTTGGACAGCGGAACCCGCGTCTGATCTTCCAGAAGACCCAGGCGGATCATGCACCGCAGCAAGCGACGCACACACGCGTCGAGGTCCGCCTCGCTCAGCAGGCCCTGCTCGACGGCCTCGCCCAGGTGCTCGTAGGTGCACCCACAGTTGAGATCGCAGCCCGCCTTCACCGCCATCGCCGCCGCCTCGGCGTAGGAACTCGCCATCTTGTGATGCTTATAAATGTCCGAGATCGCCCAGCAGTCGCTGACGACATGCCCCGTGAAGCCCCAACGCTCGCGAAGGATGTCCCGCAGCAGCGTGTTCGATGCGCACGCGGCCTCCCCGTTCACACGGTTGTACGCCGCCATCACGCCCTCAACCCCCGACCGCACGACCGTGCGGAAGTGGGGGAGGTAGGTCTCTTCCAAGTCCTTGGGGCTCACTTGTGCGTCGAACTCGTGCCGCAGGTGCTCAGGACCCGAATGCACCGCGAAGTGCTTGACGCAGGTCGCCACCCGGTAGAACTCGGGGTGGCTTCCCTGGAGCCCGCGGACCATCGCGACGCCGAGCTGGCCCGAGAGGAATGGGTCCTCGCCGTAGGTCTCGTGCCCCCTGCCCCAGCGGGGGTCGCGGAAGATGTTGATGTTGGGGGTCCAGAAACTCAACCCGAAGTACCGCCCGGTCTGCCCCTCCCGCTTCGCCGCGTGGTGCTTGGCGCGGGCCTCGAGCGACACGACCTCCCCGATCTGTCGCACCAGATCCGGATCGAAGGTCGCCGCCGTCAGGATCGGTTGCGGGAACACCGTCGCCCTGCCCGCGCGACCCACGCCGTGCAGGCACTCGTTCCACCAGTTGTACGCCGGGATGCCCAGCCGCTCGACGGGCCTCGAATCATGGAGCATCAGCCCCGCCTTCTCCTCGAGCGTGAGGGCGGCGAGCAACTCGTCGACACGCGACTCGATCGACTCGGGCGCGGGGAGCGAAACGGTGCTGGAGTTCATCTGCATCGCGGGCACTCTACTCGGCCCGCGGTCGCACACCCGGGCGGGTTGGAATCAGTCTTGAGTCGAATCAACCAGACGCGGCGATCAGGTTACGGACACCCGGCATCGAACACCCGCAGGTGCTCGATCAGATCGAGCATGGTCGCGAGCCCGTCCCCGTCGAGGTCAGCGGCCGGATCCCCCGTCTCCACAAGCCCGATGAACACACCGTTGTCCGCGGAGTCGAGCACACCCAAAGGCGGCGCGATATCCGCGAGACCGCAGGCAGGCGTTGCCAAGACCACGACGATCTCCACAGCTTCCTCTCCGGGCTCGACGATGAACTCGACAGGCTCCGAGACGCCGCCGTCCAGCAACGAGGCCCGGACGGAATACGCCCCGTGAAACACCCGGCTCGCGACCACGCCCAGCGGGTCAGTCTGCACGATCTCGTCCGTCGTCCACTCCGCGAGCAACGCGTCAAACCGCTGGCCTACCGCGTTAATCGTCCAGTCGAGTTCGACAAGAGCGGCCTCTTCCCCCCGCCAGTGCCGCCCCGCCCAGAAGCCCCACATCGTGATCGCGTCTACGGCGGGGTGGCTGTA
>DLBY01000050.1:14900-19657 GCA_002480345.1 Phycisphaerales bacterium UBA7812
CCCGGTACATCGCCTCGAGCGAGTTCGCCCGCTCCGCGTCGCTCGCGCCCGAACGCTCGTAGTCGTACTCGGTGATCCGCACCGGCAGCCCCGTCGCGCCGAGTTGGTCCAACTGAGTGCGGAGCAGATACGGGTCCACCGCCTGGCTGTAGTGCCCCTGCACACCGATGCCGTGCACCGGCGCACCCTGCGCGATCAGGCTGTTTGCCAGATCGATCTGATCCTGCAAACGGTTCTGGGTGATGACATTGTAATCGTTGATGTACAGATCCGGGATCGGGTCCTCATCGTGGACAAGGCCGAACAGTTCCGCCCGGAACCCCGCCCCCAGTCGGCTCGCGAAGAACGACCCGTGCAGCATCTCGTTGTTCACATCCCACGCGTCCACCAGCCCCGCGTAGCGGCCCACCACGCTCGAGACCCGGCTCTCCACCGCGTTCCGCAGGGGCGTCCCGCTCAGGTTCTGCACCCAGTCGGGCACCCACTGATCCACCGCCCACAGCACATTGTGACCGTGAATGAGGATGTCGTTGGCAAGACAGAAGTCCCGGATCTCGTCCGCCCCGTTGTAGAACTGAGCACCCTGGAAAGGCTCGGTCGCCTCCCATTTCCACGCGTTCTCGGGGGTCGCCATCGTGAATCGCTCGGCGAAGTAATCGCGATACTGCGGGTTGTCGAGCGCACTCGCCGCGATCGCCGACCCGAACCGGAATCCGCGCCGCGTCTGCTCGATCGAGACCGTCGCGTTGCTCACCGGGTCGCCGAACTGGTCTTCCACGCGGACGACGAGATCCCGCTTGCGGTGCTCGTCGATCCCTGCATTCGCCACCTCGACCCAGTCATACCCGTCAACGGGCGTCATCGTCGCGTCGTCGATCAGGTAGGACACCCCCGCGGGAGGTCCCTCGACATAGACCTGGACCGCCTGGACCGGGGGCGAGAGCGACACGCTCCCCGTGCCCTCGATCAGCGTCCACTGGTTCGTGGGCGCGAAGCCCTGGGCGACACGGATGAACCGCTCGCCCTGCCCATCGACAACGCGCAGCGTGATGACCACGGGATCGAAGGTGAACGACAGCGGCTTCGCCCACACGCCGAAGCGATAGGTCGTCCCGCTCTCAAAGCCAGCGGTGACATCCTGATTCGCCGCGTTCCAAGGCTGGGTCCGCCCATCGACGAGCAGTGAAAAGTTCCCGGACCGCGCGTCGCCGTTCAGGCTCAGGCTCGCGGTCCCGGTGCCGAACCAGGGCGAGACACCGCTTTCAAATCCGGGGTTGTCCAGCAACTGCCCCAGAGCGGGGGACGCCAGAACAGCCGCCGCGAGCCACCCACCGAGCAGGAAAGGCCCGCCCGACCGAGACACCACCCGCCCTCCGAGACCCACTCGGGCACCTTGGATCCCCAAGCTCACCAGGCACGCGACCCAGCCGGAGAGCACCGAACGCCACCGCGATCGGTTGCGATCCCTGTCATTTCTGTTACACGGCATGCGGTGCCCATTCCGGAAAAAATCTCGCCCTGCGGTAGTCCAGCTATCTTCCATCAAAACGCCTCTGAGTGAAAGGAATCCGGAACAAACAACCGAAAAATTCGTGTTCTGTCAGGAATTTTGGCGCTCTGTAGCGCACATTTTCTGGCAGAATCGTGCTCACGCCCCTCGTGTTTCCGTTCGATTTGTTGTAACCTGCATGAAACAGATTTGCAAGAAGCGATCCACAAATGACAACACTCCGCGACATCGCCAACCTTTCCGGGGTCTCGACCGCAACGGTTTCAAGGGCGCTCAACAGCCACCCCCAGGTCACGGAAAAAACCAGGGCGAAGGTGCTCCGTGCCGCCCAGAGCCTCGGCTACTCCGCCGCGCCCGCTGAATCGCAGACCGATATCCAGCGCATCGCCGTTGTCTACCCGGGGCCCGTCTGGATCGGGATGCACTCCCCGTTCGACGCGGCCGTCCTCAGGGGCCTCAGCCAGTGCATGGCCGAGAACGACTTCGAGATCACCCTCGTCGATCTCCGCCGCAGGCTCCGCGCTGATGAGAGCTACGCGTCCTGGTTCCGCCGACGCGGCATCTCTGCCGCCGTCCTCCGGAGCGATGACTCGACCCTGCATGTCTGCGAGCGGATCGCCGCCGACGGCGTCCCCTGCGTCATGCTGGGCGAGCGCCCCGCGACCCACGATGTCTCCTATGTCAGCGGCGCGAGCAAGGACGGCGCCCGCGAGGCCGTCGAGCACCTCATCGCCCTCGGTCACAAACGAATCCCCATCTGCGTCAACAATGTCATCACGACAGACCACCGCGACCGCATCGAGGGCTGGCGAGAAGCCCTCACCGCCCACGGTCTCGAAGCGCCCGAGAGCGATCTCATCCAGATGCCCGCGGCGCTCTCAAACGGGGTCGTCCTCCTCCGCAAGCTCATGTCGATGAACCCGCGACCCACGGCCGTGTTCGTCACCGACCCCATGCTCGCGGTCGGGCTCATCAACGACGCGACCCTCGCGGGCGTCCGCGTCCCCGAGGACCTCTCGGTCGTCGGGTTCGACGATGACGATGCCCGCATGATGACCGTTCCGAAGATGTCATCGGTGTGCCAGGACGCCGCCGCTCTCGGGCGAACCGCCGTCAAACTGCTCAGGCAGATGATCGACGGCGCCGTCCAGACCCCGGCCCATGTGTGCATGGACGCATGGTTTGAGGCCCGTGAATCCACTTCGCCGCCCGGCGAACCACGGCGCGAGATCAGAACAGGGCTGGCCACCGAACCCCCGCGCGGGGAGCCCGATTCCCGAGGAGACCGAGCATGAAGATCACCGAGTTCACGACCGCCGCGCTGGCGCTCGCCATCGCACCAGCAGCATTCGCGCAGGACACCTACCCGATCGTCGATTTCGACGGCGCCTTCATCGGCTCCCCGGGCTCGACCATCTACGACAGCTTCCTCTCCGACGCCACCGAGACCGCCGATTCGATCCAGATCGACACCACGGGCTTCGGCGGGCTCGGGCTCCCCATCGGCCCCTTCGATTTCAACTCCGATGAACTCCAGATCCGGATCCGTGTCCGCGCCCTCCCCGGCAACGCCGCAGAGTCCTTCGTCGTTGCCCTGACCGATTCGGACGGGGACGACAGCGCGCCGGGTCTCGGCAACGAAGACTGGCAGTGGCGCGTCTCCACCGAGGGCCTCTCCGAGACCGAGTACACCGACTACATCTTCCCGCTCAGCGCGCCAACGCTGGGCCGGATCCAGAACGCCGGAGCCGACAACGACGGGGACGAAGCCGTGAACTTCGGCGCCGAGTTCTTCCTCCTCCAGAGCGAGTTCGACATCCGGGACCGTCTCGCGATCGAGATCGACGAGATCCGGCTCGAGCAGGTCTGTCTCACCGCGCCCTACACCCTCGCCGACTACGGCCTCGGGTTCGCCCGGGGCGGTTTCAGCGCCATGGGCCAACCCGGCGCCCTCACCGAGACCGACAATTCACTCCAGATCACCGTCGCCGATTTCGGCGGCACCGGCCGCGCCATGCCCGGCGAGATGAACATCCCCGATCCCATCCGCTACCAGGCCCGCATCACCGCCAGGCTGCTCCCCGGGAACACCGCCCCCAATTTCCAACTCGTCATCGCCGATCGGGACGGCGATGACTCCGCCCCCGGGCTGGGAACCGAGAACTACGAGTACACCTTCCAGACCGCACAGTTCCAGGAAGGCACCTACACCGAGGTCGCCGTCCCCCTCACCGCCCCCTCGCGACGCGGCGCGAACTTCAACTCGACCAATGACGGAGACGAAGTCCTCAACCCCGATATCGTCGAGTGGTTCGTCCAGTCCCCGTTCGGGCAGACCAACCCGTTCAACATCGAGATCAAGGAGATCGTGATCGAGCCCATCGGCTCGTCCCCCTCCGTCACCCTCGTCGATTTCGATATCAACGCAGCCCAAACCCCCGGCATCTTCACCTACGGCTCCTTCTCCGACGGCGGTCTCTTCCCCCAAGCCGAGTGGCTCCAGATCGATGTCGCCGACTTCGGGGGCCTCGGCATCAACAACGGGACCGTCTACGACTTCGAGGCCGCGTCCACCTCGCTCGAGATCACCGGTCGCGCGCTCCCGGGTAACACCGCCCAGAGCTTCTCACTCGTTCTCGTCGACGACGACGGCGACGACACCGGACCGGGCACAGGCGACGAGGAATACCAGTTCGACTTCTCCACCGCGGATTTCGGCGCCAACCCCGACGGCACCGTCCCCGCCGAGCCCGGGTTCTTCTCCGTTCAGCAGCCCCTCACCAACCCGGGCCCCGTCTTCCGTCAGCAGGGCTTCAACAGCCTCTTCGACGGCGACGAAGCCCAGAACTACGGCATGTTCCAGTGGCAGTTCGCCTCGACCTTCGGGTCCACCGATCGCCTTCTCTTTGATCTCGACACCGTCCGCCTCGTCTCCATCATCCCCGCGTACGACTTCAACCCCGACATCAACCAGGACGGCTCCCGAGACTTCTTCGACCTCCTCGAGTTCCTCGAGACACCCATCGATGTCACCAACGACGGGCTGCAGGACAACGAGGACATCCTCTTCTTCATCACCCTCCTCAAGTGCGCCTGCCCAAGCTGATCCGCAGACCTCTCCCATGCCCCGCCCGCCCGAGAGGGCGAGCGGGCGTTTTCTGACTCCGAATCGAAAGCGCCGGACCCGCGCCGGCAGGAGACCGACATGCCCCGCCGCAAAGCATTCACGCTCATCGAACTGCTGGTC
>DLBY01000050.1:19990-26457 GCA_002480345.1 Phycisphaerales bacterium UBA7812
GATCATCGCGCTGCTGATCGGCATTCTCCTCCCGGCTCTCGGTCGCGCCAGGCAGTCCGCACAGGACCTCGTCTGCCAGTCGAACCAGCGACAACTCGGGCTCGCCCTCAACCTCTTCGCCGAGGACAACAACGAGTTCCTCCCCGTCGGGAGCGTCTTCCCCGCCCAGCCCGCGCTCGGCTTCCCGAACGCCAAGGACTGGACGCACGACACCATCGGATATGTCGGGGGCGAGTCCTCTTCCGGATATGTCGAAGAGAACACGCTGGAGAATCGCCACCAGGCGGGTGTCCGCGAGTTCTTCATGTGCTCAAGGGCACTCGAGATCGAGGGCGACTATTTCACCTACAACAGCTACAGCGTCCACCCGCGCCTCATGCCCGAGGTTTCCACCATCGACCGGTGGGCCCAGGAGCGAGGCGTCCCCCAGAGACTCCAGCAGCGACGCCTCAACGCCGTGAACTCACCGAGCACATTCCTCACTCTCACCGACGGCGGGCAGGACACCCGACCCGAGAACCCCGCCTCCAACGCGGGGGGCAACCATGTCCGCCCGATCCTCTCGCGCCTCGACCAGAGCGGCATCAACCGCCACTACTTCGTCACACAGAAGTTCCTCGAGCTCAACCAGGATCCCAACGCGAGTCCTCTCAATAACTCCATCAACGGCGGGGTGAACCGCGACAGAACCGCCGCCGATAGCTTCTCCCCCGCCTCGTACGGCGACATCCGCTGGCGCCACGGCAACGACTCCGTCGCGAATGTGCTCTACCTCGACACCCATGTCGCGCCCGAACGCTACAACAGCGAGACCGACACAACGATCCAGTACTTCTCGGTCATGATGAACAACTGAACCGCCAAGGGCGCCACGCCCCGAACGCGATCGACGCCACGACGGAGCACCCATGCCGCGCGCACGATCCCTCGCGACGATCCGCCTCGTCGCAGCATCCCTCCTCCCCGCCCTCATCGCGAGCTCGACAGCCTCCGCGGGCCCACCTCCGGGCCCCTTCGGGCCGATCCAGCAGACCTACGAGATCCCTGCCAACGCAGCCCGGGTGATTTATGTCGCCCCGGAAGGCAACGCCGCCGCAACGGGTGACGCCATTGACAACCCAACCTCGATCGAAGCCGCGTTCCAGCGCGCAACCAACGGCGACGCGATCATCCTCCGGGGCGGCCTCTACCGCGCAGGCGAGCTCGTCACCAACCAGGGCATCACCATCCAGCCCTATCAGGACGAACGCCCCGTTTTCAAGGGCACGAAGATCGCAACAGATTGGCAACCGGTGCGGGGCGTCGAAGGCCAGCGACTCTGGCGCACCAAGTGGGACACCCTCTTCCCCCTCGCGCCCCAGCCCTGGTGGCGCCGCGAGCGAGAGATCGCCCGCACCCCGCTCCACAAGTTCAACAACGACATGGTCTTCGTCGATGGAGAGCAGCTCGCTTCTGTCGGCTCCGCCCGCGAGATCGACCGAGGCTCGTTCTGGATCGACTACGATCAGGGCCACATCTACATCGGCGCGAACCCCGAGAGCCGCACCGTCGAGATCACCGCCTGGGACGGCTGCATCCTCCGAACCATCCGCCCCGTCCACGGCAAAAGACCCAGCGACAAGGGCATCACCGTCCGAGGCATCGACTTCACGCAGTTCGCCTTCCGTGCCATCGAACTCGAGGGCCGCGACCCGCAGGCCCCATCCGACGAGACCGAGCACGGCAACGACTACACCCACTCCACATTCGAGCACTGCGCGTTCACCCACTGCTCAAGAGTGGGGGGCTACTTCCGTGGTGATCACCTCACCATCCGCCATTGCCTCGTCAGCGACACCGGCACCGAGGGCATCTTCGTGCTCGCCGCCGACGATGCCCTGCTCGAACGCAACATCGTCCAGCGCAACAACAACGAGAGCATCACGGGCTACTTCGTCACCGCGATCAAGATCTTCAACCAGTGCCACCGCACCGTCGTCCGCGAGAACATCATCCGCGACAACCCCGGAGAGTCCTCGGGCGTTTGGTACGATGTCGGCAACCACGACGGCGTCTTCGTCAACAACTTCATCGAGAACACCGACAACGGGTTCTTCTTCGAGATCTCCCAGGGCGCGATCTGCGCCGGCAATGTCTTCGTCAACTGCAACACGGGCGTCAAGATCCTCAATAGCCGGGATGTCCGCGTCGTCGGCAACACCCTGCTCAACAGCCGGATCCAGGTCCAACGCACCGAACGCAGCGCCGAGAACGACCACTTCGACTGGCACCCCGCCAGCGGGCCGGGCGTCGACGAGCGCGAGGGCCACGCGATCATCGGCAACCTGCTCGTCGCCGACGGCGACTTCCACGAGCCCTCGGTCCGCTTCGACCAGGCCCAAGGTCTCCGGGATCGCCTGACCGACCCCCAGGTCGCCGCGATGCACGACAACATCTACATCCGCCGAGGGCCGATCGACAACCACCCGCTCATCATCGACGCCCGCGCGTGGGACGCCTCCGCCTGGAGCACCTACACGGACCTCGAGTCGTTCCGCGAGCAACACCCCGGGCTCGCGGAACGGAGCATCGCCCGCATCGGCTACAACGGACCGCTCTTCCTGGGCGAGCCGCTCCTCCGCTTCGAACTGCTGCCCGATTTCCCCGGCTCGTCCGCTCGCTACGAACTCCCCGACGACATCGCCGAAGCCCTCGGCTCGACAGCACGGACCGCGACCCCCGGCGCGATGCCGATCGCCGACTGAGCCACCGCCCCGCCCAGCAACGACAGTCAGGCCACCGACCCGATCCCATCGATTGCGCCCAGCAGGTACGCCGCCCCCAGCGCCCGATCGAACAGCCCGTAGCCGGGCGTGCCGGTCTCGCCCCAGATCATCCGACCGTGATCGGGCCGAACGGGCCCCGCGAACCCACCCCGCACCAGTTCTCGGAGCACACCCGCCAGATCGAGATCGCCGCACGAACGCGGGTGGGCCGTCTCGTGAAACACGCGAGGGCCCGTCACCCGCACATTGCGCGCATGCACGAACGCCACGCGCCGCGCGAGTTCCCGCGCCCCGCCCAACAGGTCGTTCGCCGGATCGCACCCGAGCGAACCGGTGCAGAAGGTCAGCCCATTCGCCGGGTCATCCACCAGCGTGCACACCCGCCGCATCGACTCAATGCTCGTGATGATCCGGGGCAGCCCCAGCACCGACCAGCACGGATCATCCGGGTGGATCGCCAGCCGAATCCCCAGCGACGCCGCCACCGGGGTCACCCGCTCCAGGAACGCGCCGAGCGCATCCCACAGCCCGCTCTCCCCCCGCGCCGCATACCGCTCCCGCAGCGAACCGAACTCGCTGAAATCCAGATGGTCCCACGCCGGCAGGTTCCGCGCCTCCCCGCTCTCCACCTTCTTTTCAAACGCCGGCATCGCCGCCTCGTCGTACGCGAGCGTCGTCGATCCATCATCGAGAGGCATCGCCAGGTCCGTTCGCACCCAGTCCGAAACCGGCATGAAGTTGTAGCACACGACCCGCACGCCGCTCTGGGCCACCGCCTCCAGCGACGCGCACCACGCGTCGGCATGCCGGGCCGCCTCATCGCTCCCGAGCTTGATGTCCTCCGACACCGGGATCGATTCGATCACCTCCAGCGAGAGCCCGTGCGCCTCAGCCGCATCGCGCAGCGCCGCGACCCGGTCCGCCGTCCACGCTTCCCCCGCCGGCACCCCGCTCACCGATGACACCACCCCCGTCACGCCGGGCACCTGCCGGATCGACGCCAGCGGAACCGGGTCGCCGGGCCCGAACCACCGCATCGTCATCGTCACGCCGCTCATGCTCATCCCTTCACCGCCCCGCTCGCCAACCCCGAGACAAAGTCCCGCTGCAGCATAAGAAACAGCACCAGCACCGGCGCCACGCTCAGCAGCGTCGCCGCCATCTGCATGCCGTAGTCCTGGTAGTACACGCCCTTCATGTTCGCGACCGCCACCGCGAGCGGCATCTTCTCGGGGCTGTGCAAAAGCACCTGCGGCATGATGAAGTTGTTCCACATCGCCAGGAAGGTGATCATCACGAACGCGCCCATCATCGGGCGAAGCAGCGGCAGCGCGACATTCGCGAAGATCCCCACCTCGCTCATCCCGTCGATCCGCGCCGCCTCGAGCAGCTCACGGGGCACCGACTGCAGTGTCGCCTGCCGGAACAGGAACACCCCGAACGCCGGCGCCATCCAGGGCAGCAGCACCGCGAGGTAGTTGTCCAGCAAGCCCAGCCGGTGCACGAGCTCGTAGGTCGGCGCCAGCAGCAATGGAGGCGGGATCACCAGCATCGCCAGCACGAACACCGTCACCGTGCCCGAGCCTTTGAACTTCAGCCGCGCCAGCGCATACCCCGCCGCCGCACAGCACAGGCTCGCAAAGATCGCCAGCGCCCCGCTCAAAAAGAAGCTGTTCGAAAGCGCTTGCCCGATGCCGACATCGTTGAACAGCCGATCGAAGTGCTTGAGCGTCAGCCGATCGAGCGCGATCGCCCCCGATTCGTCCCGCGGGAAAAACAGCGACCCGAAGAAATCCTCCTCCGCCTTGAACGCCGCGATCACCAGCCACGCGATCGGGAAGAGCATCAGCAGCGAAACGGGGAACATGATCAAGTGAGGCCACAACCGCCCCGGCCGGAACCCTCCGGATCTGTTCTCAGCGTTCCCCGCCATCACGCCGTCTCCCGCCGGCTGATGAACACCTGCACCGCCGACGCCCCGATCAGCCCCAACCCAAGCAGCCAGCCCACCGCGCTCGCCATCCCCAGGTCGCCCTGCTCGAACCCCTGCTGATAGAGGTACATCACCACCGTCAGCCCCCGGTTCTCCGTGCCGGGGCCGTTGAGCATGATGAACGGCAACTCGAACAACTGCATGCTCCCGATGAACGAGAGCAGCACGACGAAGGTCAGCACGGGGCGGATCGACGGGATCACGACATGCCAGAACCGCTGGGCGGGGTTCGCCCCGTCGATCATCGCCGCCTCGACGAGCGAGCGATCAACCGTCTGCAACGCCGCGAGGAAGTAGACCATGTTGAACCCGACATACAGCCACATCGCGATGACGATCAGCGACGGGATGACATGGATGTCGAGCCACGGGAAATCCAGCGGCACACCGAACGCCCCGTTGAGCACCGTGTTCACCGGGCCCACCGTCTTGGCAAAGAACACTCCGCCGATCATCGCCGCGAACACCAGCCCCACCAACTGCGGCATGAACATGATCAGCCGGTAGACCGCCCGCCCCTTCAGGCCAGGCCGATTCAGGATGCTCGCCAGCAAAAGCGAGCAGGGCAGCTGGATGAACAGCGACCCGAGCGTGAACAACGCCGTGTTCCGCACCGCGACCCAGAACAGCGGGTCGCGCAGCACCTCGACGAAGTTGAGCATCCCCGCCCAGGTCGTCGCCCCGGGCCCAAAGGTCTGGCTGAACGCCAGCACGATCGACCGGTACAGAGGGAACACCACGAACACCAGCGTGATCAGCAGGAACGGGCCCATCAGCACCCACCCCGCCGACCGCTCGCTCAGCACCCGCCGGGGCGACACGCCGACCGCCTCCGCACCCCCGGCCGCGCTCACCGCCCACCCCCGTAGGCCGACTCTTCATCCTGATCCAAAAACAGGTTCCGCTCCATGGGCCGGCGCACCGCCTCCTCCGCCCGCTCCAGCACCCGCATCGCCTCCGCCTCGAGGGCCGACGCCTCCGTCAACCCGTTCTCCTGCGCCCACCGGTGCAGCTTCGTCGCCGCGTCCGCGACCCGCAGAATCGCGATCTGGCTGTACGGCGACGCGTTCCGCGCCGGCACCTCCGGGATCTGCTCGATATACAGCCTTCCCTTCGCCTGCCCCCGGAAATACTCGTCCGCCTCGCCGTACACCGGGTCGTCCCACAAAGCCTCGATCGGCGTGACGATGTCCGAACTGATGTACAGCTCCCGCGCAAGATCGGGCGAGAAATACAACCGCTTCGCGAACGCCCACGCCGCCTCGAAATCCTGAGCGGTCTTCGGGATCCCCAGCATCGTCCCGCCCCACACGCTCGTCCGCCGCCCGCCGGGCTCCGCCGCCGGCAGCGGGATCAACTCCAGCTTCCCTGCCATGTTCGGCAATTCGTTCTTCCACACCGCGCACATCCAGTCGGGCATGAAATAGGTCACCGCGTACCCGTCGGTCTTGAGCTGGTTCCCCGTCGCGTCGAAGTCGCGCACATCCGCCGCGATCCGATCAGGCCCGACGCACCACGAGACCATCCGCGCCAGCGTGCGCGCGTTCGCGTCAGACGCGATCACCGGCATCCCGTCCGCGTCAAAGAATCCCGTCCCGCTCTGCAGCAGCAGCATCTCGATCTTGTCGCGGTGCGACTCGGTGGGCCAGAAACTCAGCAAATACCGGTCCGGCTGCCCATCCCCGTCCGCGTCGGCCATCAAGGGCCCG
>DLBY01000050.1:26771-29495 GCA_002480345.1 Phycisphaerales bacterium UBA7812
GGGCCCGAGCCCCCGCCGCAGATCGTCCCAGGTCTCGATCCCCCGGACTTCGTCCCGCGAGATCCCCGCGTCGAGCGCCAGATCCATGCGCACACCGAGCAACACCGGGTGCACATCATGCGGCAGCCCGAAGGTCCGCCCCCGCGTCGTCCAGGGCGACCGCGACGCCGCCGGCACCGCGTCGTACAAGCCTTCTTCCTTCAGCCGATCCGTCAGGTCCACGAACCCGACCGCCTCCACGGGCCCTGCGAACAACTGCCCCGCCATCGTCCGCTCGACCTCGATCAGGTCCGCCGTCGGCAGCCCCCCGAAGAACCCCGCGAGCATCCGCCGCAGCAGCGCAGGCTGCCCCAGCATCGTCAGGTTCACGGGCTTCTTATCGATCCCGTCTTCGAGGTGCGCACCGTTCTGACCGACCGACTGGTTCCAGTCCAGCACGATCGGGTCGTACAACTTCTTATGGATGTCCGCGAACACCCACATCTCGAGGCCCGGGTCCCGCCGCTCGCCCCCGGCGAATGCGGCGATCGCGGCGACCAGCCCCGCCGCCGCGATCAGCCAGCACCCGACCGAAAACGCCCCCGCCCAGGGCGGGAGCCGATCGAGCAGACCTGTGCGCGCACCCGAGCCCATCGGAACCTCACCGCCCCATCAGGATCTCGATCGTCCGCTGGTCGAGCGCCTCGTACGGCAGCCGACGCGCCGCCATCGCCTCACGATCGAAACTCCGCTTCCGCAGCGCCTGCGCGGTCTGCAGCGAGTACTTCGCCGGCGCGCCCTCGCCACCGGTCAGCCCGCCCTGCGGCAACTCCGCGAGCAGCTTCTTGACCGTCTCGTCGCTGTTCCACCGCTTCGCCGCGTCCTTGAGGGCGAGGTATGTGCGCATCGACCCGCGCGCGAACTCGACCACATCCGCCCGGTCGCTCGTGCGATACGCGTGGCTGTCGAAGTGCTTGTACCCGTCGTACCCGTGGTCCTCGAGCAGTTTGACGAGAAAGAACGCCGCCTTGGGGCTCTCGGACCCGAACCGGAAGTCCTGGTCGTACCGCCCGTACGCCTGGTCGTTCAGGTCGATGTGGAACAGCTTCTTCTGCCACAACGCCATCGCCACTGCGTGCGAGAAGTTCAGCCCCGCCATGTGCTCGTGCGCCACCTCGGGGTTCACGCCCACCTTCGAATGATCGTCGAGCGTCTGGATGAACGAGAGCAGGTGACCAACGGTCGGCAAAAAGATGTGCCCCCTCGGCTCGTTCGGCTTGGGCTCGAGCGCGAACTTGTACCCGTACCCCTTGTCGGCGCTGTACCCAACGAGGAAATTCACCGCGTCGCGGTATCGCTGCAGCGACTCGACCGGGTCCTTCGCGGCGTCGGTCTCGCACCCCTCGCGCCCACCCCACATCACATAGACATCCGCCCCGAACTCCGCGCCCAGGTCCATCGCCCGCATCGTCTTGTGCACCGCGTACGCGCGCACATCCGCGTCGTTGCTCGTGAACGCGCCATCTTTAAACACCGGATCGCCGAACAGGTTCGTCGTCGCCATGCACACGCGGAGCCCCGTCCGCTCGAGCGCCGCACGGAAGTCCTTCTTGATCGCCGCCGCCTCCGCCTCGGTCGCGTCGATCGGGATCAGGTCGTTGTCGTGGAAGTTCACCCCCAGCACGCCCCCCGCCTCGCCCAGCAGGTCGACGATCTCGGCGGGGGTCATCGTGGGCCGGGTCTCGGAGCCGAACGGGTCGCGCCCCGGGTTGCCCACGGTCCAGAGCCCGAAGGTGAACTTGTCGGCCTTGCTCGGTGTCAGGTCATGGGTCACAATCTCGCTCCTGAAATCACGCAAACCCGATCCCGCAACGGATCGGAAGGTTGGTTCTCGATCAATCCACATCGCCCCGCGCGACGCGCGACAGCGCCCCGAACGCGGGTTTCAGATCGCCGTACAGCCGGTCGTACACATCCCGCGCCGCGTCGAGCGACGGCGATCGCTGGGGCATCGTGGGCTCGACGAGCGACACCCACCGCTCCGCGATCTCGCCGATGCTGCTGAACGCGCCAACGCCGTGCGCGCCCATCGCCGCCGCCCCCAGCGCCGACCCCTCGTCGACCGCGAGCGGCACCACCGGCAGCCCCGTCGCGTCGGCGAGGATCTGCCGCCAGACCGGCGACTTCGCCCCGCCACCCGTCACACGCAGCCGAGCCGGTCGACCCGCGACATCCTCGACGATGCTCGTGATCTGCGCCAGCCCGAACGACACGCCCTCGAGCACCGCGCGCACGAGGTGCGACCTCGTGTGGCTCCTGTTGAGCCCGATCCACCCGCCCCGCGCGTCCGGATCCGGGATCGGGCACCGCTCGCCGGTCAGGTATGGCAGGAACACCAGCCCGTCGCATCCCGGCGCGACACCCCCCGCCCCGCGGACCAGCACCTCGACCGACTCGCCCGGCGCGAGCACCGACCGCGCCCATTCCAGGCTCCCGGCCGCGCTCAGCATGCACCCGCTGAGCATCCATTTTCCGGGCGAGCCCTCGCGCCCCGTCGAGTCACAAAAGAGATTCAACCGCCCCGGCGTCTCGCCCTTCAGGTCGGGCTCGCTCGTCTCGCTCGGCGCCAGCACCACGCCGCTCGTCCCCAGGATCGCGAGCGCCTCGCCCGGCGTCACCACCCCCGCGCCCACCGCCGCCGCCTGGTTGTCGCCCGACCCGATCGCCAGCGGCGTCCCCTCGGGC
>DLBY01000111.1:0-4819 GCA_002480345.1 Phycisphaerales bacterium UBA7812
GAAGGTCTTGTGCAGGTTCAGGTGACAGACATCGGCGCCGATATCGCGCGGTCGGCACAGACCGACCTGCGCGTTCATGTTCGCGCCGTCCATGTACACCTGCCCGCCGTTCGCGTGCACGGCTTCGCAGACCTCCTTGATGTGGCTCTCGAAGACCCCGCAGGTGCTCGGGTAGGTCACCATCAGCGCCGCGAGGTTCTCCGCGTGCTTCTCCGATTTCGCGCGGAGATCCTCCAGATCAATCGCGCCCTCCGAGGTGCTTTTGATCGCGACGACTTTCATCCCCGCCATCACCGCTGACGCGGGGTTCGTGCCGTGCGCAGAATCAGGGACAAGGCACACATTCCGGTGGGCCTCTCCGCGGCTCTGGTGGTAGGACCGGATCGCGAGCAACCCGGCGTACTCGCCCTGGCTCCCCGCGTTGGGCTGCAGGCTCACCGCATCGAACCCGGTGATCTCGCAGAGCCACGACTCCAACTGCCGGTAGAGCTCCGCGTACCCCGCCTGCTGGGCCGCGGGGGCGAAGGGGTGAATGTTCCCGAACTCGGGCCAAGTGACGGGGATCATCTCGCTCGTGCCGTTGAGCTTCATGGTGCACGATCCAAGAGGGATCATGTTGTGCGCGAGACTCAAGTCCCGATCCTGCATCGCACGCAGATAGCGCAGCATCTCTGTTTCGGTCTGGATCTTCCGGAACGCTTCGTGCTCCATGAACGGGCTGGTGCGCCGAACGGGGTCCGTCAGCGTCGCCGCGGGGCGTGAGAGCAGCGCCTCAAGATCGAAATCTCGCTTGGGTCCGAAAGCGTAGAGAAGGTCGGCAAGGAGCCGCTCGTCGACGGTCTCGTCGAGCGTGACACCCACGGTCCCGTCGCCGAAATCGCGGAGATTGATCCGTTCCGCCGCCGCACGCGCAAGCACCGCCGCCGGATCGCCCGCGACGCGGACACGGAGCGTATCGAAGACGGGGCCTTCTCCCGGATCGTGCCCCAGTTCGCGGAGACCCTCGCGGAGGGCGAGCGTGAAGGTGCGCACACGGGTCGCGATCCGCTTGAGCCCTGTCGGCCCGTGGTACATCCCGTAGCAGGCCGCCATGATCGCGAGGAGCACCTGAGCGGTGCAGATATTCGAGGTCGCGCGATCGCGGCGGATGTGCTGCTCCCGGGTCTGCAGAGTGAGCCTGAGCGCGGGGCGCCCGTTGGCATCGCGCGATACGCCCACGATCCGCCCGGGCATCTTCCGGATGTTCGATTCGTGGGTTGCCATGTACGCGGCGTGTGGCCCGCCGCCCCCCATCGGCACGCCGAAACGCTGCACGCTCCCGATCGCGATATCCGCGCCGAGCTCACCGGGCGGGGTGAGCAGTGTCAAGGCCAGCGGGTCGGCGGCCATGACCGCGACGGCGCCCGCGTCCTTGATCCGACGGATGAGAGGGGCAAAGTCGTGAATCCGCCCCGAAGTATCGGGATACTGGATGAGCACCCCCGCGAAGGCCGAGGGGTCGAATCCATCGGCGAACGGATCTCCGATCGTGAGTTCGACGCCCATCGACGAACAACGCGTCCGGAGGACGCCCAGAGTCTGCGGATGGCAGTGATCGGCCGCGAAGAAGGCGTGGGGCTTGCTGGAGGCGATGTTGACCGACATCGCCATCGCTTCGGCGGCCGCCGTTCCTTCATCGAGCAGGCTCGCGTTCGCGATCGGCAGCGCGGTGAGGTCCGCGATCATCGTCTGAAAGTTCAGGAGCAGTTCGAGCCGCCCCTGGCTGATCTCCGCCTGGTAAGGCGTGTACTGGGTATACCACCCCGGGTTCTCCATGACATTCCGGAGGATGACCGCGGGCGTGATGGTCCCGTGGTATCCCATGCCGACGCACGAGCGCCAGACCTCGTTCTTCGACGCGATACCGCGGAGGATGTTCAGCAGTTCGTGTTCACCACGAGGAGCATGGCCCGCGGGCGCGGAAAGTTCGAGTGGGTCCCGCAAGCGGATCGGCTCCGGGACAACATCATCGATAAACGCGTCCATCGACGGGTAGCCGAGCAGACGCAGCATCTCGCGCACGCCTCCGGCGTGCGGCCCGATGTGCCGGTGCACGAAGCCGTCGTGCCACGCGGAGGGATGGTCCCCCACGGCCCGACGGTCGCCGGGATCCATCTCGGTTCCCGCGGGTGAGATCGCGGGCTCGGCAGGGGGCGTGTTCATCACCGTCATCGGTCCTCCGTGTCGTTCTCTCGGCGTCCTGCCTCGACAGAACCGGCACGCTCCTCAAAGCGTCCCGCTCCGGTTCCGAATGGAAGCGTATGACAGGAGCAGTCCCCTGTGCGGCGGCGCCGGGGGAATCGCTCTCCGGGAAGGTGTTCGCCGCTCAACTCGCCCTAGACTCATTCCTCAACCACCGACGGAGAAATCCCTCATGAAGACCGACGCCGAGATCCGCTTTGTTCGCCGTTCCCTCGCGGCGGTGTTGCTCCTCGGGGCCCTCGCCACCTCCTCGGCCTGCGCCGCGACCGACCTGCGGACCGACGGGCTGGCCCCCGCGGGGGACGCCGAGACGGCGCTGTACTCCCAGCACCTCTTCACGCTGGCAAATGAATACATGCAGGGCCGGAAGCCCGGCACCGAGGGGATCGAGCGGGCGGCCCAGTACATCGAGTTTCATTTCGACCGACTCGGGCTGGAGCCCGCGTTCCAGAACGACGCGGGCGAAAAGACCTGGCGACAGCCCTTCCGCATCGGGGAGAGCCTGACGCTTGAGTCGCAGGCCCTGTCCATGCGGTCCAACGGCACAACCACCGCCTTCACGCCCGGCGTGGACTTCAACGCGCTCGGGTACGGCTCGTCGGGCGAGGTTTCGCTCCCCGTCACCTTCGTCGGGTACTCGATCCCCCAAGGCAGCGAGGACTACTCGAGCTATGACGGGCAGACCGACCTGAGCGGCCGTGCGGCGATGGTGCTCCGCTTCGAGCCCATGGACGAGGAGGGCAACAGCCAGTGGACCGACGAGGGGTGGTCCTTTGCGGCGTCGCTGGTCAGCAAGTTCCGCGCGGCGGCGAGCCGGGGCGCGGACGCGATCCTTCTGGTGAACCCCCCGAACGCGAACGACGAGCGTGCCGATGAGCTCGAAACGCTCGACGACTCGCAGGGCGCCCGGGCCCTGAATATCCCGGTTGTGCACATCACCGCGGAGACGGCGGACCGGATCCTCCGGGCGGGCGGGTCCTCACTCGAAGCGCTGGTGACCAAGGCGAACATCACGACGACCATCGAGGCGATCGACGGGGTTGAGATCTCGATCGACGCGGATATCCAGCGTGACCCTGTTCTGACCTCCAACCTCGGGGCTGTCCTGCCCGGGAAGGGGGAACTCGCCGACGAGTACATCGTCGTCGGCTCCCACTACGACCACCTCGGGGTCGCGTCCTTCGGCTCCCGATTCCCGGGCGAACTCCATCTGGGCGCGGACGACAACGCCTCGGGAACATCCGGCATGCTCACCGCCGCCCAGATCCTCAGCGATGCGTGGGACGAGGTGGACGGCCCCGTGCGATCCGTTCTCTTCCTCGCCTTCAGCGCCGAGGAATCGGGACTCATCGGATCACGGCACTATGTCCGCAACCCGATCGTCCCCATCGACGAGCATTACCTGATGCTCAACATGGACATGATCGGGAGCCTCGGGCAGACGCTCGAGGCGGGGGGAGTCGGGTCCGCGGAAGGGCTCGAATCGCTCGTGCAGCCCGCGTTCGATCGGTCGGGTCTCGATATCAAGACGAGCCTGTCGGTGGGATCGGGTCGATCCGACCACGCGTCCTTCGATGCCGAGGATGTACCGAACATCTTCTTCTTCACCGGCATCACGGATCAGTACCACACCCCGGATGACACCGCGGACACGATCAACCTGGAGGGCGCCGCACGGATCGCGACGATGGCTGCGGATATCGCCCTCGCCGCCGCGGTCCGCACCGACGAGCTCGTCTTCGCCCAGCGGGACGAGGAGGACGAGCCGCAGCGTCAGCGCATGGGCGGGCCGGGCGGGATCAAAGTCCGCGTCGGGATCGCACCCGGGGATTACTCCGGCGATTCGGGCGGGATCATGGTTGCCCGCGTGTTCGAGGGCACCAGCGCCGCGGACGCTGGCCTGAAGGAGGGCGATCTGATCACGGTCTGGAACGGCGAACCCGTGAAGACCGTGCAGGATTGGATGCCCCTTCTCGCGACCCACAACCCCGGGGACACCATCGAACTCAGTGTGACCCGCGACGGCGAGGAGATCATCGTCCCGATGACACTCAAGGCACGGCAGACAACCGGGGGCTGATCGGGCACGGAGCGGGCCGAGGGGCCTACTCCTTGCCGAGCCAGCGGAGGGTGTAGTTCCCACGCTCCAGGACGACATCGAGGAACGACCACTTGAGGTCGGGGTCGCCCTTGACGCCCAGTCGGAAGGTGTTCCGTCCGACCTGCCGCATCATGACGCCCGGCGTGTACTCCCCGACCGGCATCGCCCGGAAGAGGGCGCGGAGGTCGTCCTGACGCCTCTTCAGTTCCCGGAAGGCCTCAACGGGGTCGTACCCGCGTTCGACGAATTCCCGTCTCGTCACCGAAGACAGCAACTGCTCGGTAAACAGATCCTCTTCGTCGGCCGCGATGGTCTCGAGCATGTGCCGCATCAGGTCGGCGACCGTCGGGGACCGGAGCGTGATCGTCCCGTCGTCCGACACGAGCCGCCTGGGCTCTCCCCCGCCCGCGCCGGGGAGTGAACCGTCGTCCCCGAGGTTCTGCATCCGGCTGAACCCCCCGCCGCTCTGCAACCCGC
>DLBY01000111.1:5123-12184 GCA_002480345.1 Phycisphaerales bacterium UBA7812
CGCCGCTCTGCAACCCGCTGAGAAGCGGTTTCCCGACCGGCTCGCGGCGGATTTCCTCCATACATCCGCAGCAGGTCAAGAGCACCGCTGCAGCGGCAGCCGAGACGACCGCGTTGGATTGCATGACTCGCATCGCTCCCGTCTGTACCACCGAAACGCGCCCGCGGATTCAGCAAGCCCGCCCTTCACCGCACTCGACTCCCGACGCCGAGAACAGCTCGTCCCGCCCGATCGTCTCGGGCGTCTCGCGCCCCCGACGCCAGAGATCGTGCATCTGGAACGCCGCCGATGCCTCTGGGTGATCGCGCCGCTTGTGACACCCCCGGCTCTCTTCCCGCCAGAGGGCGGACCGTGTGACGAGCGCCCCCACCATCAGGAGGTTCTGGGTTTCCCACGCCTCCGGATCGTCAAAGATCTTGTCCAGGGTGTACCGGGCCCAGAAATCGAACATCTCCGCGCTGTCGCCGAGTTTGGCGCCGGTTCGCTCGATCCCCGCGTTGCGCCACATGGCGCTGCGCAGGCTGGAACGGATGTCGACCAGGTCAATCTCCCCGTGCTCGCTGGGACGGATGTCGCTGACCACCTTGCTGGGCCCGCCGGTGTTCGACAGATCCGACGCCCTTGCCCGCGCAGCGCGACCGCAGGCCGCTCCCGCGACGAGGCCTTCGAGCAGGCTGTTGCTCGCAAGCCGATTCGCGCCGTGCAAACCGGTGCAGGCGACCTCTCCGGCTGCGAGCAGGCCTGGGACATCGGTGCGACCCTCCGCGTCCGTCCGGATGCCCCCCACGAAGTAGTGGGCCGCCGGATGCACCGGAACAGGGTCCGTTGTCGCATCGATCCCGAAACGGTGCAGAACGCGATCGATCCCGGGAAACCGCTTCGCGAAGCCCTCGATTTCGCGGCAATCGAGCCAAACATGCGAACCGCCCTGGGAAGCGATGCGGTCCACGATCGCCCGGCTCACGATGTCCCGGGGCGCCAGATCCGCGAGTTCGTGCACCTCGACCATGAACCGCTGTCCGGCGGCGTCGATGAGATGCGCCCCCTCACCCCGGACCGCTTCGCTGATGAGGGCACGGTTCGCCCCGGGCAGGTAGAGCGTTGTCGGATGAAACTGCACGAACGCGAGATCCGCGAGCGACGCGCCGGCCCGATAGGCGAGCGCAAGCCCATCGGCGGTCGCGCCGCGGGGGTTGGTCGTTTCCCGGTAGAGCTGGCCCGCCCCGCCTGCTGCGAGGATGGTCGTTTTCGCCCAGATCATCTGGAGCCCGAATTTGGGGTGATGGGTGATCGCGCCGCGGACCGGGCTCCCGATCTCATCACCGGGCGTGATCAGGTCGAGCGCAAAGCAGTTTTCGAACACGCGGATCCCATCGAGCGCTCGCACCCGCTCCATGAGCAGCCTCTGGAACTCGCGCCCCGTCGCGTCCCCATCGGCGTGGAAGATCCGGTTCGCCCGGTGCCCCCCCTCGCGACCCGCCAGCAATTTCCCGCTCGCGGGATCGCGGTCGAAACGAATCTTCCAGTCGATCAGCTCTCGGATCCGCTCCGCACCCTGTTCGACAAACCACCGCACCGATCGCTCATCGCAGAGCCCCGCACCGGCCTCGATCGTGTCCGACGCGTGCTGCTCGAGGGAGTCGCCTTCCTGCAACGCCGCCGCGACCCCGCCCTGTGCCCAAGCGGTGTTCGTGGCATCGAATCCAGTCTTGCTGAGGAGGATCACATCGC
This sequence comes from Phycisphaerales bacterium UBA7812, assembly GCA_002480345.1. Lineage (GTDB taxonomy): Bacteria > Planctomycetota > Phycisphaerae > Phycisphaerales > UBA1924 > UBA1926. The sequence continues at coordinate 6,855 of DLBY01000111.1, forward strand.
AGGCCGCCCGGCCGTCGTCGCCGTCGGGCCGGGCGGCTTCGATCGCGGCCCGGAGCCCCGCGACCCCACCCCCGATCACAAGCGTGTCGGTGAAAATCTGCGGGAGCAGCGTGGACCGGAATGGGATCAGATACCGGCGCTTCTCGAAAAGTGGGTGCAACGCGACAACCTGCCCTTCGCCCGCTCAGGCGATTGCGCCCGCTCCGGACGCATCTTTCGAGTCGCCGGCGCAGGTGCAGCCCTCACCGCACCCACCCCAGCCCGACGCGCCCTCCGATGCGGGCCCGAGGAGCCGCTCGACCTTGGCATTCAGGTACGCCGCGTGATGCTCGAAGTGCCAGCAGACATGCCTGAGCATCTCGATGAGGGTGACCTCTCCCAGGTGGGGGTTCATCGCGCGTCGCGACCAATCTGCGTCATCGAGTTGGACGAGGACGGTCCCGAGCGTCTGCCTGAGGGTGTGAATGGTCGCCACGAGCGCCCCGACCGGCATGAGCAGCGACCGGTCGCCGGGCGTACAGAGCCGGGACGAAAGAAACGCCTCCTCGTCCCAGTTCTCGAACACCGGGTTGTCCTCCGCGATCGTCCGGCGCAACCGCATCGCGTACAGGATGTCCGCGTCCATGAGGTGCGTGAGCAAAGCCCGGCACGACCATCGCCCGAGGTTCTCTTCCGGTGCGAACCAGCGATCCGCCTGCTCGTCCGGCATCTCCAGCACCCGGGGGTCGATCGCCGCCAGCGCGTTCCTGAATCGCTCGACCACCCCGTGAGGCGGGAGGGACTCGAAAACCTCGGGGCAGGGCGCGGGGATCGGCCCGGTCTCATCGCTGCTTGTCGGGTGCGTCGTCATCCTCGAACCATACGCGCTGAATTCCATCGCGGAGCGGGCACACCGCGAAGCGGGTGGTGCCCGCTCCGGCTAGGCTCGCCTCATGACACCGACCGTTCCATCTTCCGAAGACCGGGCCCTCGCACTCCGTGTGGTCTCCATGCCCCGGGACACCAATCCCAACGGCACGATATTCGGCGGGGTCATCCTCAGCTATGTGGACCAGGCGGCGATGGTCGCGGCGCTCCGCCACGCCCACTGTGTCTGGGTCACCGCCTCGATGGAGCGGGTCGATTTCATCGCCCCTGTCTTCCTGGGTGACATCGTCGAGTTGTATGCGCACACGACGAGGATCGGGACCAAGAGCGTACAGGTGTGCGTCGAGGTGGACGCGAGGCGGCACAACACCGGACAACCCATCCGCGTCACCACCGCAACCGTTACCATGGTGTCGCTTGACCGGAGCGGGAAACCGGTGCCGTTCAAGGAGGCTCCCCCACCCGCGACCTATCCGACGCGGTTTACCGATCCGCAGTGCTGACCAGTACCCCCGAAGCGGGGCAGAGGGCGACGCGTGTTCTCAAGACTCACCGGAAAATCGAGGAAGGACGCCGGGCAGACGCCCCAGATCGAACGCGTCTTCGAGAGCGTGCACACCACCGCAGACCGCGTGGGCCCCATCCTGTGCATGACCTGCATCGACGAGTCGATCTCTGAGCGTGAAGCGGGGATCCTCTTCGACGAGACCGATGCGCTGATCGACGACCGCTGCACCGGCATCGTCGTCGACCTGCAGAATGTGATGATGCTCACCTCGGCCGGCATCGGTGCCCTAGTCCGCCTGCACAAGCGGATCGGCGAACGCAAAGGTCGCCTGGCGGTCTGTTCGCTCAGCGCGGAGCTCGCCGAGTTGTTCAAGCTAACCCGCATGGACAAGCTGCTCGTCGTTGCACAGGACCGCGAGTCGGCGCTCGCGGCGATGCGCTGAGAGCATCCGCATGCCCGACACCCCGGAGACAGGTCAACCCCCGGTCAATTTCGATCCGTCGAGGATCGCTGTGTTCCTGTCGGGGTCAGGGCGGACGCTGGTCAATATCCATCGGGCGATCGCCCGGGGAGAACTTGATGCCGAGATCGTCGATGTGGTCGCGTCGAGACCCTGCCTCGGGCTGGAGCGAGCCCAAGCCCTCGGCCTCCCAACGCAGATCGTCGACCGCCCCTTCTCCCCCGATGCACTGCTCGACCGTGTGCGCACGAAGTCGATCGGCCTGATCGCGCTCGCTGGATATCTCTCGCTTATCCCGGTCCCCCGTGAACTCGAACGGCGGATCCTGAACATCCACCCCGCCCTCCTTCCCGGAGACGGCACCGGAGGTCGATTCGGCGGCACCGGGCTCTACGGAGCACGCGTCCATCGAGCGGTCTTGGAGGCGGGCGAGACCGAGAGCGGCTGCACCGTGCACTACTGCACCGAGGCCTACGACGCGGGGCCTGTGATCCTCCGCAAGACCTGCCCGGTCTTGCCCGGCGACAGCCCGGATTCCCTCGCGGCGCGGGTCTTCGAACGGGAACTCGAGGCATATCCCGAGGCGCTGCAACTCGCGATCGACGAGCACCGTACAACTTCTTAGCAACCCCGGCCGCACCCGTTCGATCAATTTCAGCATCGCGAGGACGCGAGCGTGCGAAGACGACCGATCCCCACCGTGGGTCTCTTGATCTGGTCCGCCTCTCTCGGATGGTCGCCTGCGTGCGCCCAAACCGAAGCGGACGATCCTCTGGAGATTCTGGAGTCGGAAATCGATGCCGCGGCGGACGCGCTCCGCACGCGAGCCACGCGGGAATCGCGTTCCGCTGAGCTCTCGGGCGAGGCGATCGGGGCGTTTCGGGAGGGCGATTACGCGCGCGCCGAGTCGATCCTGCTCGAGCAGAAGGCGATCGATCCGAACAACTTCGTCGTGCACTACAACCTCGCCTGTGCGCACGCCGCGCTGGGCGAACCCGACCGCGCGAACGCGGATCTCCGGCGCGCGGTCGAGCTGGGGTTCTCGAATCGCGGGCATCTCGAGCAGGATCCCTACCTCCGCCCTCTTCACGGGACAGACGATTTCCGGTTGTTGCTGGAACGATGGCCCACCGTCTTGGGCCTGCAACGCGCCACGCGCTTGAAACAGACTCGGGAGTGGGTTCGGGGGCGAACGGTGGAGCGGGCCGACGAGTCTCTCCGGATCGATGTGATCTCGGCACACGACGCGCCGGAGACGGATGCGGCGATGCGGGAGATCAGGAAGGTCGCGGCGTGGGCGCACGCTCTCATGCCGGTGGATGGAGACGAGGCCGAGGAGTCGTCGTCGTCGTTTGTCGTGATCGCCCTGCCCGAGAAGCGCGATTTCCTGAGGTGGGCGTTCTGGACCTATGGCGAGCGCGCGCGTCGGGCGTTCGCCGGGATCGGCGGATCGTATGAACACGACGAGAAGCGGCTCGTCGCCCAGGATCTGGGGGGCACGCTGCGGCACGAGTTTTTCCATATCCTGCATTGGCGCGACATGGACCGGCTCGGGCAGGTCCATCCGATCTGGATCCAGGAAGGGCTCGCGAGCCTCGTTGAGGATCTCGATCCCGCTCGCATCGCGATGCGCGTTCGCACAGGATCACGCGTTGCTCCGGAGGGGATTGATCCGAATCTGATCGCCGAACCGCTGATCGAGCGGGGGCAAGCGGTGGCCGGACCGGGACCGGATGCTGAGGGGTGGATGCCGGCGCCGTCCTGGCGGTCGAACATCGTGAAGCGGTTGGCGCGGACGGGCCCTTTGCCCTCCTTCGAGTCGTTCACCGCGATGGACCACGAGACCTTTTCGACGAGCCGTCCGCTCGCGACCTACGCGCACGCGCGCACGATCCTGCTCTGGCTCGAATCGGAGGGCAAACTCGGGGCGTGGTATCGCGCGTACACCACCGATTCTCGGGTGGGGTACGACGCGGATCGATCGGGGCTGCTCGCGATGGAATCGGTGCTCGAGATGGAACTGCCCGATATCGAAAATTCGTACCGCGAATGGGTCCGCGGCGATCTGCCGATGGTCGCGGAGACCGGCAACGACCTGGACGGCGTGCTCGGCGTGGACATCGAGCAGAAAGAAATGGTCGGTCCGATGGTCTCGAGGGTGACGCGTTCGGCGCGGCAGCGGACCGGGCTCAGGCGGCTCGACATCATCACCGCGATCGACGGGCGGCCCGTGCATGACATGAAGGAACTGATCCGTGTGCTCTCAGCGTACGAGCCCGGGGAGACGGTGACGGTGGACTATCGGCGGGTGCGGCTGCGGGAGTCGAGTGAGGTCCCGCTGATCCCGCGGCCGTGAGCGGGAATCACTTTCAGACCGGCTCTGATTCTGCGGATCTTCGATCAAGGGGAACGGATGGGAATTGGCAAGAAACTCGCGATCGGGTGCTTCGGTGTCATGGTCTTGACCTGCGCCGGGGTGCCGACGCTGCTGTGGAGCATCGGCGGGGGTCGGCCCACTATCGCGGTCGACTACGAGGCGAAGCTCAACGAGCGGGCGGCGGCGGTACCGGAGGGGGATCGGGCGTGGCCGATCTATCGCGAGCTGACGGCGGAACTCCAATCGCTCGAAGAGCTCGATTCGCTGGTTCTCGATCGGAGCCTCACACCCGAAAGCGTCGAGATGGATCGGCTCCGATTGTTTGTCGAGGCGAACGCATCGCTCGTCGAGCGGGCCCGAGCGGCTGGATCCAAGCCCGGCCTTGGGTATGTGACCTCGCGGGAGAACGAGGCCTCGTATCTCGAGGCGCGTGGCGAATCGGTCGACGATCTCGACGATGGGACGGGTTCGCCGAGATGGCTGCTTCTCATCGAACTCCCGCATCTGTCGGACGCCCGGTCGATGGCCCGTTTGCTCGCCGCCGATCTGCGCGTCGCGGCGGCGGAGGGCTCGGGCGATCGCGTGGTCCGCGACCTGGGTTCGATGCTCGGGCTCTCGCGGCAGGCGGGCGAGCACGATTTCCTGATCTGTCAACTGGTCGAACTCGCGATCCGCGGGCTGGCGTTTGGTGAGATCGAATGGGTGCTGCGGACCGATGCGAGCGTGCTGAGCGGCTCGGACCTCAGAGAAATCGGCAGCATGCTCGATTCGCTGGACGGAGGAGGCCGGTACGACATTTCCTACGAAGGCGAACGGCTGCACTTTTACGACACGATCCAGCGGGCCTACACCGATGACGGAAAAGGGAATGGCAAGATACTGATCGACTCGATCGAATCAGTTGGCAACACCTCGAACGGAAACTCCGGCGGTGCAGCTCAAGGGAGTTTCCCCAAGAGGGTGGGAACAGGGATCGTTCGCCTGTTCTCGATGGATCGCGCGGCGTTCACCCGCGTGGCCGATGAGCTCTTTGACTGGGCCGAGCACTCCGCGAAGCGTCCCCGGACCGAGTGGCAGGGTCCGCCGCCGAGTGATGAACTCGAACGGGCGTACGACGG
>DLBY01000074.1:0-11603 GCA_002480345.1 Phycisphaerales bacterium UBA7812
CACGAGGTCGAGGCATGGACGGCGAGTGGAAGCGGGAGTATCACGGACCTTTGTTGCGAGAGCTTCGGCAGGCTCGCGACTTCAGCCAGGCACGTGTGGCGGAGTCGATTGGCGTCGCTCAGCCGACCATCGGCAATTGGGAGCGAGGCAACAGCGATCCGTCGCCCGATCAGTTTGAAGCACTCGATTCTCTGTTTGGGACCACTTGCCTGCAAGACGCTGATGAGTCCGTCGGCCAGATTACGTCTGAGACCACAGTACTGGCGGATTGGGTACGGACACGTCGCGAAGCAAAGGGCTGGTCTCGGAAGGATCTTGCAGAACAAGCCCGTGTTTCGTATCCGACGATCCTGAACATCGAAACCGGCCGGTCAACCAACCCACAAGTGCGTACCCGCGAGGCCATCGAGGCGGCACTTGAGGAGTCAATACCTGACGACATTGAGCACGAGCTTGAGTCGGAAGCATCAGTTGGTGCGGAGGGTGTCGGAGCGCTGGTTGACTTTGACCCGTATGACCTCGACGGGCTTCCGGTCGTGCCCGGAATCTATGTCTTTTACGATGTGAGCGACCGCCCCATCTACATCGGCAAAGCCTCACGCATCGCCTCACGCGTCCGTGATCATGAGCAGAAGTTCTGGTACAAGAGGCCGATCGTTGACAAGGCTGCGTACATCCAGATCGATGACGCCACCCTCCGAACTCAGATCGAACGTGTCATGATTCGGTTCTTGAAGTCGAACGCAGTGATCAACAAGCAACTCGTTGATCGCACTGACAACGACGACGATTAGCAATAGCTAGCATTTACACTAATCTACCGTAACAGCATTGCTACATGAAAAACCTGAAGTCGTACGGCGTACTACTCAATGAGCCAAGCCGCTTCACAACTCTTGCCAATATCGATGCATAGCTCAAAGTCACAGGCATTCGGTCATAAAGAGAGTCATTGTTCCAATTCATCTTCGTGAGTCCCAGAAGCTCGCGCGCCGATGCGTGCGCGCCGCCAGTGCCAAGGTGGCGAGTCACTAGCAGTGGACGGGGGATGCCTTTTCCCTCCTTGTAGAAGCTTCCACTACCGATACCTGAAGCGTTTCCTTGAGTCCAAATGGCATACTCAAAACTACCGAGGGGGAGCACTGTACCGCGTTCAATCGGGTACATGGCCGGATCGCCCTTCGCGCCTTGTCCTCGTGGAGCATCGATACGAATCCCGTGCCACGGTGTGTGATCTGAAACAGTGAGGAGCTCAAGGTCGTCGACAGACCCCAAAGCATCGATGCAGCCATCGATTTCGTCTTCCCGGAAGGGTGTCGTCTTGTGAACGACGAGCCGGCTTGGCGGACCGCCCTTTTGTCGCTGGTAGAGATCGATCGTCCTCGCCATGACGCGGCGCATGTCTTGCCGGCTGAGGTACGGGTTGTCGCCTTCATACAATCCATCCGGGCTCTCATACAGAAGAAATTGGAGATTCGTGCCTTCTGCGTCGAAGACTTGGCTGCAGCAGGTGACAAACTTAGACTTCGCCGACTTCCGGAGGCAATAGCTGAGCCCGACGTACGCGTGACGGCTCTCGAACCCCGCGAGTTTCCAAGGCACACCGCCAACCTTAGTATACATAGCGAGAGACAGCCTCCATGCAACGCTGCATCGACAGGAGTACAAAAGAGCACTGTCATTTAGGATTTGAACCGGAATCCCCTGTCCGGCACATACTGCCTTGAGCGTGTCATGCAGGTCAAAATCACCTTCTGCATCGTCCGGGGGACTTCGGAACGCCGGAGCAAGCCAGTCAGGCAGATACACCACGAGGACATCGAACAAGTGTCTCCTGGTAGCAATTTGGCGAATACCCGCGAGCAAGATCTCAGCTACGTCTCTCTGTGGCTCGCCTTGTCTGAGTGCGGCTTCAAGACTCGCAGCAGGTATCTCATGCACGCGATCATCCTGCGAATCGATTGGGCAATCGATACCAACACCGAACACTTTTGAGAAGCCATCGAAATCCTGAAGATATTGCCTTCGCTCACGTGGTCTTTGAGTTGAGCCGAGCTCAGAGAATACCTGAGCAACCTTCGGCAACATCCCCGTTGGGCACAGCACCCCCACTTGGACCGGATCGCGTAGCTTGAAGTTGTGACTTCGAGAATATGGTCCAAACCTGCTAAGACCACGGAGCGGGTGCACATCGACATCGTTATCTCTGTCTGGATGAAAGAGGAGCCCCGGCTCAGGCACCGTACGAAAAGCAGGGAGTTGATCAACAGGCATTCCGTTCATGCTTTCCTCGAATATGCCGTGACCGTCGAGATAGAGAACTCAGCTTCCCTATTAGTTTCGGAAGGGAACGCGATGCACATCGGTGACCCGAAGTGCCTCTGAAGAAACCGAATCCACAGCTGTAGTACTTCGTTTCGTTGGCGGTTGTACCGCGTCACGAGCGGTTCCCTCGCGATATCGGATCTGTCTGTTCCACGGTATGGAGCACAACCGTCCGCCGTCACAACGATCGTTGGTTCGACGAGCATCCAGAATCGGCGATCACGGAAATCAAGAGCAAGCCTGAATCCTTCATGCAGGACAGCATCTGGCCGAAGCCTCCACACGCCTTTAGATTTGAGTTTTGAGAAGATACCAAGCTCTTGCTGCGTGAATACTTTGGTTTCGGGCGCAAAGAGATATCGACCCTTAGCATTCTGAGATCGGTAAAGACCTGTTCTGTTTGCTATGCCTTGGGCAAGTGCATGATAGAGAAGTCCAAGCTCAGGACAGTCATACCGAAGACGACGCTGTTCAATTGGATAACGATCGAAAGCACTCGGATTGTGCGGCGCAAAGACCTCGGATAGTTTAGATCTAGTTCCAAACGCAACAACACCAGCTTTACGCCTCGATACTGCCAAGTCTCTCGCATGTGGTGCAGCGAGGGCGCGTACCTCGCTCGTCTTTCCGATTGCTGCGTCAAATACCGTGCACGTAGCCGGGTATGCGGTGATGTGAAGTGCATTGCTACGCAATACTGGCCATGTCGCCGTAGAGCTGTAGGTGATTGGAATTCTGTCCCTCTTTGGGCGAGAGTCCTTGACTAGATCACGGATATCTGAGAGGGATTCTTGGTGTGGCAAGAACAGGTCTGCCATGAGCTCGTCGAAGGTGCCAACCTCGATGATGCCGGCTTGCGAGCCCTTGCGCTTTGTTTCGCCAATGAGCTCAATAACGGCGGGCGCGGGCGTCTCCCCGGGCCGAACGAACCAAAACAGGCCGTGCGGAAATGGAGTCTTTGCATCCAGAGCCTCCCGCAGCGTCCGCATTACGGATTCGTCCCGCCCACTGAAGCCGATCACTGCGAGGCCCCTGCGGCCGCACTCTTCAGCGAGGTGATACCTGAGTGTCGCATCTTGCTCTTGAAGCTCTTGCTTGACGTTTTTTAGTTTCCTGTAGAAGAAGTCTCCGTGCAGCTTGATCAGCACAGGCCATGCCTCATCAGCGATCAGATCGCTTGCCTTATCTGGTTGTTCCAGGCTCGCAACGGCAAGAGCCCGCGGCAACTTGTCCGCAATAGCTGCGTGTGAGCATGCCTTCTCGATGAGCTGATCGAAGTTTGTAGTCCAGGCGAGGCGAACGCGGCCAAGGCTCATCAAGGCAGCGAAACAGAGGTGGCCGTACGATGGTTTGCATCCCTGTAAACGACGGTCGAGAAATCGTCTTCGGTCTCGTTCATCGGGCAGGTACGTTTCAAAGTACGCTGAATACTCCTCGTCGTGGCCACTGGGTGGAAGGCCAGGCTGCGTATCAAAGTACGACTGCACAAGATGCTGAAATGCCGGATCGTTGAAATCAGGGAAGCGTGATGGCGGGACTCGTTGCGCGGTGCAGTAGAGAGCACGCTTGAATTCCCAAAGCAGTGTCCCGCCGGATGGAAGACCAGCACCTACGGATGCGCCCGCTCCTAGAAACCACATGAGCTGGGGTGCCCGGTGGGGAAACAGGTTCAGGAAGTGGGTAACGTCTAGGCGAAGCTCTTCGGATTTATCAGCCAGCGTAGTGCCTCCACATGCTGGGGGTGGACGGAGTTCAACATCTACGATCTGTCAGTCTGTACATGGTATCCGCAGGCTTCTATCGGCAGTAGCCCCACTCAGAATCACGGCATGATCCCGCCCGTTGGTCATCTCGGCCGTGACGCATATCGCACCCTCAAGCCGCAACGCTTCTAACGCTTTCTGAACCGCTGCTCGGGTCGCTCCGCTCAGTCTTGACAAGGCTAAAACCGAAGGAGCGATGCAGCCAGGCAGATCGTACCGGAGCGTCTCAAGAATACTTGTACGAAGATCCCCCTTCCGGATGATCCTCTCTCTGTAGTCAACATTTTGGTCGAGCAGCCAAGTCACCGGGCGGACCGCGTCCGGCTTGAGCTCGACCGGCGGAGTCCACGCGCCCCACTTCTGAGCCAACTCCGATGCTCGACACCCAGAAATGTTGGCAAGCGAGACATTGTCACGCTGCGCCCGCGACAGCGGCGTGGCCGGAGACAGGGGGTGGCACTCTTCCGAGACAATCAGCAGCTCTCGCGTCGCGCCATGGCGAACGGCTTCCTCGACGAGCAAACCCAGGATCGCCTGCGGCTCATGCTCAAGCTCCGTCTGCACAAGCCGCTTGAGCCGGTGTCGGGCGACAAACTGTCCGTACTCGACGAGCCAAGTCACGGCAAGCGGAAGCAGGCGCGCGTTGTCCGGACACTTGCGGGCGGTGTCAATGAGAAGCCGCTCAAGGTCAGGCGTTCGCTGACTCGGCTCGCAGCCAAACAGCACACCTATACGAGCCCAGTCTTGCTCCACACTTTCGTAGGCTTTGTTGTTCATGATGGACCTCGCACACATCTCATAAGCGTCTGGGCGAGTTGTGACCGCAGTTACCCGTAGGCGAACAAATCAATCTCGTCGGGCTGCACGACCTTACTCAACTTGGCCAGCCCATCCCGATCGATGATGTCGTGACCCAAAGCCGCGAGTAGCGTCTTCGACGATATCCAGTCGTTGTTCCAGAGGCTGCTACCCGGGCTCCGAACAACCTTACAGATCTGTTCCTCGTAGCTGAGCTCAGCTTGGATCGGGTGACTGATGCGTTGCAGCCACACCTCCATGGTCCCAACATTCGGGAGAGTCCTGATTCGCGTGAGGACTTTCTGCAGAACATCACGCCGCTCTTGGTCGGAGTCGAGCTCCTGAAGCAGCCGGCTGATCACGGCAGCGCACGCGGGGAACACCCTCGGGCTATGGATCGCGATGTCGAGTGCGACCCCGATCATGGGCAGCGGCGCTCGTACCTTCTTCGCACGCATCAGCCGCTTGTGGAACGCGGACATGGCGATCATGAGGCTTCCTGCGTTCGGGTAATCAGTCCCGTGCGCGTGGATGCCGAGCAGGTGCTTCTGCAGGTTGAAATCGCGTTGCTTGTGCAGCAGCCATGCCCACTTATCTGGCTTCAGCGACGCGCGTACGACGGGCTGGGCCTGGGATGTCTTGGAGCCGTTGAGCTTCAGGCCAAGGTCAATCAGCACCTCGGTCAGCGTGCGCAAGATCAGCTCGCCGAGCTCCGGATCATTGACGAACACCCGGTAGTCGTCGCGGTATCGAAGGATGTGGTAGTGAGTGACCTTCTCGGTATCCAGCCGTTCGGCAAGAAGCTCGTCTGTGTAACCAAGAACCATCTCTGCGATGAAGTCCATGACGACCGAGCCCTGCGGGATCCCGTTTGTCTGGCCCTCACGCATATCCTGAATCGTCCCGTCGATCTCGTTGCCCAACAGCTCGCTCCGCTTGCGTTTCGCCTTCGCAATCGGTCGCGTGTGCAGCGCCCACGGGATTGAATGGGTGTAGATCGACCCGTAGCAGTCCGAGATATCAGCGTGGAGGACATACTGGTACTCAAGAGACAGTTCGATGGACCGCTGCTCGATCCCCTGCCACCATTGCGTCACCTGCTCGGCCTGATCGCTCCGCTTCGTTTGCGACTCCAGCGGGATACTCAAGCAGTCAACTCGCGGATGAGTGGAGAATGCCGTGAAGCGATCTGTGATAGCTTTCCAGGCGTCTTCGGCGGTCAGCGTCTCAACGAGCGACACGTAAAGTGCAGGATGAATGACCTGGAAAGGCCGCCATGCGTACCGCCCGTCTTTGTTTGCCAAGAGGGTGTAGTTGACGCCTGATTCATCGCGAGGGGAATGCCCCTGCATGCCCGACAGCCTTGCGGACTCCAGCACCTTGGCAGTCTCAGTGAGCACCTGAGTGAAGTCGATGTAGTCGGGGATATCGATACTGCAGTAGCTCACCGGCTTCAGAAGGAAGCCCCGGGCCTCGTCGGCCGACATCTCAAGAATCGATCGGGTTGGCGGCGGTGTGTCTGGGCTCATGGCTCTCGCTGCCAACTAGGTGCTGCCACTGGGTCCATGTCCCGTCATCACACCCGAGCACACGACTCGGGCGGCTAGTCCCCCGCAGACACTTCGGGGGTGCCGCTCGAGCTTTATGGCGTCTCCTGCCAACATCGATCTGACACCACGACTATACAGATATATTCCGTACTTGTCAAGGCGATTGCCGATTGAGCCGAGCGCCCGATGCAAACGAGCGGCCGCACGATTGTCCAAATTTCTTGGACAATCCTGCGGTCGAAGCCGCCCAGAATCTGACCGCTGGTCAGGTGAAAACTGACGCCGATCAGGTGATCCGCGTATCCACCAAAGTATCCGCTTTTGGAAACTCAACCCTCAAAATACCGCGATTAGAGGCTACAAAGGGCTATGGCGGCTTCCTACGGATCAGGAGGTTGAGGGTTCGAATCCTTCCGCCCGTGCTTACGCAAGCCCCGGCAATACCGGGGCTTGCGGTCCTTTTGGACGACGGGACCGCCTTTGGGGACGGGCGGTCCGGATCGCGCATGTCCTCCCGAGCCAGGGTGCGCTGCGGCGGGTTCCGGCTGATGGATCTCCGGGCTCCCCCCGAACCGTCTGAAGTAGATCCGAAGGCGACGCGGGCGGGTGATCCGGTTTCCGCGCTCGGGTGGTCCGCTCTCCACGCTCATTGACAGCGCCGCTGTGGGGAAGACTCCGGGCTGTCCGCGGTGTGCCGATACCGGGCCCCTCGGCCACAAGGATGATCCGTGCACGAACATTGCGACCGTGCTGCGCGAGGATGCTGGAAGGACTCGGCAATCGCGGGATTCGGAGTGCGAGCGGGTCGGCTTCACCGTCTTCGTGGTGCTCAGTCGTTGGTGGGCGAGCAGATGAACTCGCTGACGCCGTCGGTCCCGCGTTGCGCGTCCAGACTCGCGGCGTCTCCGGAGCGCCCGTTCGCCTCGTAGAACTTGATGAGCGCATCCGTCGCGACCAGAGCACGCTGGTGATCGGGCCCCAGTGCGGCGATCACCGCGCACAGGCCCTCGACCAGCAGGGGCTCGGCCTGCTCGGGATGCCCCAGCGCCGCGTGGCAGCGGCCCGCGAGCACGGTCTTCACCGCCCGGCTCCAGTGCCCGTCGGGCAGCACGCGTGCCTGACGCTCGCTGGCCTCCTCGACGAGCGACAACGCGTCGACGAAGCGCCCGAGCTCGAAGCGGGTGATCGCGAGCTGGCTCATCGCCTGGATCGTGAGGTTGTGGTCGGGGCCCTGGTGCTGCGTGCGGAGATCGAGCACCTCCGCGTACAGCGGGTCGGCCCGCTCGTAATCGCCGCGTTTGAGCGCCGACTCGGCGATCGCCTGCATCAGGCTCAGCCGCATCGGGTGCCCCGGATCGAACCGCTCCTCGACGACGCCGAGCGCTCGGTTCAGCACCTCGTCGGACTCGTCGTACCGCTTGAGCTCGAACAGGGCCCGGCCCAACATCATCACGCTGGAGATGGTCTTCGGGTCGGCGTCGCCTAGCACCTCGGCACGCCCCTCGTACGCCTCGCGGTACAGGCGTTCGGCCTGCTGCACATCGGCGAGCGAGTAGTAGAGCCCCGCGAGATTGAAGATGGATGTCAGCGTGCTCGGGTCGCGGGCGCCCAGCTCGCGGCGCTTCGCCTCGAGCGTCTGCGCGAGGATGGGCGCCGCCTCCGCGTAACGCCCGAGCTCGAGGTACGCCGCCGAGAGGTTGTTGAGGACGGTGAGCATGTCCTGCTCGTACTCGGGGCGATCGCCGACCAGTTCGATGTTGCGGGTGAGCAGTCCGACCGCCTCGTCGAACCGAGATTGCACCATCAGGTTGGCCGCCAGCGAGGTGCGGGCCGTCACCGTCCGCTTGTCGTCGTCGGTCGCGACCCGGGTGTAGATCTCGAGTTCGCGCCGCCTGTGCGGCTCGGCTTCGACGGGATATCCGATCCGCTCGTAGGTCAGCGCGAGCGTTGCACGGATCCCGGCTTCGACCAGGGGCTGGCCGGCGAAGCGGCCGCCCACGGATTCCGACGCCTTGTCGAGCACCTCGCGCATCGTGATCTCGCGGTCCGCGGTCCGCGTGGGGTCCACCGCCGACAGCAGGTCATCCCGCAGGAAGTCGTTGACCGCCTGGGCGATCGCGGCGCTCTGTTCTGCCTCGACCCGTTGCACCCGCTCGGCTTCACGAGCGCGGACCGCCTGCACGCCGAACGCGACGCTGAACACCGAGCCCGCGAGCACACCCGCCGCCGCGATGCTCCCCGCGACGACGCCCACCCGGTTGCGGCGCACGAACTTGGAGACGCGGTACGCCCGGCTCTCGGGGCCCGCCTCGACGGGCTCGTTCGCCAGGTACCGGCGCAGGTCGTCCGCGAGCGCCGACGCGGAGGCGTACCGGCGCTCGGGCTCCCTTGCGATCGCCTTCATCGTGATCCAGTCGAGCTCGCCCCGCAGGGTGGAGGCGTTGAGCGACGGGCGCGCGTGCGCATCGCCCGACGCGGCGCGGGTGACCCGGCTCAGCCTCGCGCTGGGCGCGGCGGGCTCGCTCGATTCGATGGCCGAGCGGATGCGCCCGGGGTCGCGCGTCCCCGATATCGCCTCGTCGAAGGGGGTCCGCCCGCAGAGCAGCTCGTAGAGCACCACGCCGATCGCGTAGACATCGGAGCGTGTATCGAGATCCCCCTCGCCCTGCGCCTGCTCGGGGCTCATGTACTGGGGCGTGCCGATCATCGCGCCGGGGTTGGTCAGGGCGGTGAACGCCTCGGCGGGCTCGCCGTCGTCGCCCAACGCCTTGGCGACGCCGAAGTCGATGACCTTGCATACCGGGGCGCCGTCGCCCGACGCAACCAGGATGTTCGCGGGCTTGAGGTCGCGGTGGATGATGCCCTTGGTGTGCGCGTGCTGCGTCGCGGCGCACACCTGCATCACGAGCGCTAGACGCGCCTGCAGGCCCAGTCCTTCACGCTCGGCGAACTCGGTGATCGGCAGCCCGTCGACGAACTCCATCGCGAAGAACGGGCGCCCCGCGCCGGGCTGCCCCTCGGGCACGAGCCCCGCGTCGAGCACGCGCGCGATGTTCGGGTGCTCGAGCTGGGACAGCGTCCGGCGCTCCAACTCGAACCGGCGGAGCACGCCCGCCGAGTCCATCCCCGGCTTGATGACCTTAAGGGCGACCCGGCGCTCGATCGGCTCGCGCTGCTCGCCCTCGTAGACAATCCCGAACCCGCCCCGCCCGACCTCCCGCAGCACGCGGTAGGGCCCGATCGCCTCAGGCGCCCCCGCGACCGTCTGCACCATCGCGCGCAGCCGCTCGTCGTCGGTCGGGGGCTCGAGAAACCCCGCGTCCTGCTCGTCCAGGGCGAGAAGCTCTTCCACCTCCCGGCGCAGGGCCTCGTCGTTCCCGCACAGCCGGTCGAGGGCCGCCGAACGCTCGGGCAAGGGCAGATCAACGACCTTTTCCATGATCCGCAGGGCGTTCGGCACGGGCTCAGTCCTCCCCCGCGGCGTTTTCCTCGGATTCGCCTGGCGAGGAGCCGCCCGCGCCGAGTTCGCGCCGCAGCCACGCCCGCGCTGCGCGCCAGCGTCGGGCGGCGGTGGTCCGCCCGATGGACAGATGATCGGCCGCCTGGTCGATGGTCATCCCCCCGAAATACCGGAGTTCCACGAGGCGGGCGGATTCCTCGTCCTGGGCCGCCAGCTTGGTCAGCGCCTCGTCGATCGCGAGGACATCGATGGGCTCGAAGGGCGCATCGCCCGGCGTCTCGGCGAGGCCGGTGTGGAGCGTCAGCGCCCCTATGTCGCCCCCCCGCTTGAGGCTGTTGCGCCCCCGCGCGTGGTCCACCAGCACCCGCCTGATGGACGACGCGGCGATCGACAGGAAGTGGTTCTGGTCCGCCCACGCGCCGCCTTCGAGGTCGGCGAGACGCAGGTACGCCTCGTGCACCACCGCGGTCGCCTCAAGCGTGTGCCCCGCCCGCTCGCGACGCATCTGGCTGCGGGCGATCGATCGCAGCGTCTCGTACAGACGCTCCATCTCCCCGCCGGGCGTGTGCTCGTTCGCTTCCCCGACCAACGACCTGCTCCGTGTGCTCCCGCGACCGCGACCGAACCGGGTCATCCCCCACGCACGCGGGGAGTCTACCGGAAGCGTTCAAAAAAAATGTGCAACGCCGCGGTACGCCCCGCCGGTGGATCTCGCAGCCCCCGGGTGAGGGGCCGTGCGTTCAGCGAGCCCCGGGATCGACGAGAGAGCCGATTTCGAACTCCCGAGGGGCCGTGCTGGCCCGGAAAGGTCCGTCCCATGTCCATCCGAACTTCCGCCCTTGCACTGTCCGCCGCTGCGGGTCTCGCGATCATCGCCCCGGAGGCCGCGGTCGCTCAATTCGATCTGAGCATCGTCACCATGTTCGACGGCCTGATCGCCGATGTCAGCGTTGATCCGCCCGTTCCCGCGACCCGGATCGGCGGCGTCGACATCCGCGAACAGCGCGTGAACCCCAACGACGGCGTGTTTGAGATCGTCCTCGTAGGAGATCCGGTCTTCACAGAAGCCGTCGCCGTTCAGGGCGACAAGCCCGTCCGTCTGATCGTTCACGGCAGCGCCGCGTTCGCCCCGTCATGGAACATCACCTCATTCCACGCCGGCGGTGGCCTGGGAGGCGTGGGCGGCACGGGCGGCGCGGGAGCGCCCACCCAGCCGGGACAGCCGGGCGGTGCGGGCGGCGCCGGGGGCTCGGCCGGGGCGCCGGGGCCCGGGCTCTTTGACGACGGCGGCCCGGGCGGTCGCGGCGCCAACGGCGGGTTGACCATCGGCGGCGGCGGTCAGTTTCTTGGGTTGTTCGGGCTTCCCGGGTTGCCCGGGAATAGCGGCCAAGCCGGCAAGCCGGGATTCCAATCGGTCGTGTCGACGCCGGGCGGCGCGGTCACCCCGGGTGGACCGGTGGCCGAAGCGCTCGCCATCATCGGCTACGGGATCGGCGGGGACGGCGGAGACGACCTCGACGGCGACTTTTGGGCTCAAGGGCAGAACGGCACCGCCGCCCTCGATGTGAATCGGCTCGATGTCGGCCACGGGAACGAGGGCGCCGCCGGGGCACCCGGGAGCGGCGGCGCGTACGACGACAACGCCGATCGACTCGTCGGCGGTGCTGGCGGCGGCGGCGGCGCGGGCGGCGCGCCGAGCGACGTGAG
>DLBY01000074.1:11951-12201 GCA_002480345.1 Phycisphaerales bacterium UBA7812
CGGCGGCGGCGGCGGCGGAGAGGGGGGCGATGTCTTCCCGGGCGGGGCCGGCGGCCGAGGCGGCAACGGTGCCACCGGTGGTCATGGCGGCGCGGGTGGGGGCGGCGGCAACGGCGGACGGGGCGGTCGCGGCGGTGGCGCGATCGACATCGTCGTCTACGGCCCCGCCACCATGGCGGGGCGGTTCGCCGCCCAGGGAGAACCCGGCGAGCCCGGTACTGGCGCGCAGCCCGGAGCCGCCGGCGGGCCC
>DLBY01000074.1:12599-13338 GCA_002480345.1 Phycisphaerales bacterium UBA7812
GGCAACAGCACCGCGGGTGGGAACGGCGCCGCTGGAGGCTCTGGAGGGCACGGCGGGGGCGGCGCCGGCGGCACCGTCCGCGTCCGCGCGGTCACGATCGAGTTCGATGGTGCCGTGTTCGACCTCTCCGGCGGCGAAGGGTCCGGCCTGCCCGGCGAGGACGGCGGGGTGAAGTTCCTCACCTCGTCGCCCCTCTTCAACGCCGAGCCCCCGGTGTTCATCGCCTCTGCGGGCTACACCGACGGCACCGCGGGGCCCGCGTACGGCCCCAACCCCTATGTCCAGGGCCAGCCCACCACACCGCTGATCACGACAACGGCCGGCGGGCCCGATCACTTCGGCATCGTCGATGACTTCGATTTCCTCGCGTATGTCCCCTTCGAATCCGAGGGCCTCTGGCTCGTCCGCATCCGCGGCGGGGTCGACGGGTCCTTCGGCCGCCTGCGTCCGCTCGCCGGCGAGGGCGGGCCCATGGATTACCTCCTCCTGATCAACAACGACCCGGAACCGATCGCCGACCCCGCGATCGCGGTGGGCGATGCGAGCGTCGGCTCGCTCACGACCGTCCCGCTCGCCTCCCGAGGCAGCGAGGGTGCGATCGCGGGGCTGCCCGGCGCGCCGATCACTCAACTGCCCCGCTTCTACACCTGGGGCACGGTCATCCCGTCGTCCCTACCGGCCGATGTCAAGGTCGAATTCAACGGCGAGTTGATCACCACCGCCATCCTGCCGGGCCAGG
>DLBY01000105.1:0-1065 GCA_002480345.1 Phycisphaerales bacterium UBA7812
GGGGGGACTCGCGGTGATCGCGAGCCTCCGACCCGCATGGCGCAACCGGGTCGCGCGGGCCTTCGGCCCCGCCGTGATCCTGATGGTGCTCGGGGCGATCGCGCTCCGGGGGGCCCTCTGGACAGACCTGGGCGAACGAAGCCTGCTGTTCCGGGCGTTCTACGCGATCGGCTCGCTCCGGATCTGGCGCGATGCCCCGCTCTTTGGCGTTGGGCCCGATGGGTTCCAGAGCGCGTACGCCCTGGCAAAGGTTCCCATCGCGACCGAGACCGTCCAGAGCCCCCACAGCGTGCTCTTCGACTGGACCGCGACCCTCGGCGCCTTCGGCCTCGCGTGGGCCGTCTGGCTCTTCTGGCACGCATCCCGGCTCGCGCCCCCCGCTCCGACAGAGATCAATCGCGAGTCGTTCCCAGTGCCCGGCCGGGACTCGATCCGGTTCGTGGCGATCGTCATCGCGGGGTGTTCGCTCGGGGGCGCGTGGATCGAGCGGGGGCTCGCGACCCCCGAGTTCGCGATCGCGCGGGTGCTCGGGCTCGCGGGTTGGCTCGGCGCGTCGATCCTGCTGCTCCGGTTCATGCGCACACGGGCGGGCGCGTGGTTCGCCGGTGCATCGGGCCTCGCGCTCGTCGCGCACGCCCAGATCGAGGTGACGCCCATCTGGACCAACGCGGCGCCGCTCTTCGGGTTGTGGTTCGGCGCTGTGTCGGCAGGACACCCACGGGTGATCCCGGAGCCGGAACACGACGCTGGTGCGCGCAAGCCGATCCGATCCGTTGCTCCGGCCCTCGTGCCCGCGACGCTCGCGGTGTGGCTGCTCGTCGGACCGGTGTGGTCGCTGGCGCGGTGGGAAGCGTCGCTCCGCGAGGCCTCGATGATCGTGCGCCCCGGGGCGATCTACCGGGAAGCGTTCTCAGCCGCGATGCGTTCACAGGATCGCGCGGCGTTGGAACGCCTCGCGGGCGAACTCTCCGCGACGACCGGTCGGTGCGTTCCCGCGCGCCCGCGCGAGCTCGCGGGTGTGATCGAGACGATCGCGGTCGATCGGCTTGCCCCCGCCGCGCAGGC
>DLBY01000105.1:1372-10833 GCA_002480345.1 Phycisphaerales bacterium UBA7812
GCCCCCGCCGCGCAGGCACTCGAGCGGGCGATCGCGGCGCGCCCCGCGCACGCGGGGACGCACAGTGCGCGCGGTCGTTTGCTGCTCGAGATCGGGGCGTTGCACCCGGATGAGGCCCTCGCGGCACAGTCCGCAGTCGAGGCGGCGCGGGAGGCGACGGGCGCGCTGGCGATCGCGGGCGGGCGTCCCGCGTTCTTCGATTGGGCGGGGGTCTCGGCGACGCAGGCCGCCGACATCCTGGTCTCACGGATGAACCGAGATCGCGACGACCCGACGGTTCGTGAATTGCGCGGGTTCGCCCTGAGCGCGTGGCTGAATCTCGCCGCGCGCACGCCGCTCGCGGTTCGCCCCGCGGTTCGCCTGATGGATCTGTACGCGGAGCAGGGGCCCCCGGAGGAGGCGGGCTTCTGGGCGGCGCGTGTGCTGGAACTCGATGCGCTGACCGGGCTTGACCCGATCGCGGGCCTGACAGACGCGGAGCGGGCCCGGGCCGAGGCGTTGCTGATCGAATGACCGGCAGCCCGGGATGCCCGCCCGTGTTCGGGGTGGTACGGAGCGCAAAGAAGGCGTGAATCGTGGGTTCCCGGCATCGGGGGGACGCTTGATTCGGGTTGTTCCCGCGCTAGGATAGGTCCGCTTGGGGATATTTCCGCCCTGAGCGTGTCGGGTGTTGGTGTATCACGCCGACCAGCGAAGAGAGCGCCAACGGGCGATGCGCCGGAGAGCCGAAGCGATGTGCGAGGATAGCGATCCAGACGGGGATAACGCGGGGGCATGACCCCTCGGCGTTCCTGTCGACGCTCGCAGGCGACGGCACGACGGATTCCCGGGCCGCTCGGCCTTGCGGCCCGCCTCAACGAATCTCCAGTATCCGATAACCAGTCTGCCCCGAACTCGATGGGAGTTCGGCGGCGGTTGACCCCAAAAGGTCCTGATCCCGCGGACTGTGGCCCGAAAGTGCCACGGGCGGCTTTGAGAACCGCGATGCCCCCAACGGGGGGGCGTGCGGCGCCCCATCGGGGGGCGGATCGAATGGTCCGGGTCGCATGGTGCGACCCGGTTGGTGATCCGGCGGCGTGACCGGCCGGGCCTCGAGAGGACGACGATCATGGCGACCGATCTTTCGAACATCCGCAACATCGGCATCTGTGCCCACATCGACGCGGGCAAGACGACCGTCACCGAGCGCATCCTGTACTACACCGGCAAGAACTACAAGCTGGGCGAGGTGCACGAGGGCACGGCGACGATGGACTTCCTGCAGGAAGAGCAGGAACGCGGGATCACGATCCAGTCCGCGGCGACCACCTGCCCCTGGACCAAGGACGGGGTGGACTACAAGATCAACCTGATCGATACGCCCGGTCACGTGGACTTCACGATCGAGGTGGAGCGTTCGCTCCGCGTGCTCGACGGCGCGGTCGCGGTGTTCGACGGCAAGGAAGGCGTCGAGGCGCAGTCCGAGACGGTGTGGCGTCAGGCGGACCGGTACAAGGTCCCGCGCATGTGCTTCATCAACAAGATGGACAAGCTGGGCGCGGACTTCGAGTTCAGCTACGACACGATCATCAAGCGTCTGGGCGCGAACCCGATCGCGGTGCAGTACCCCATGGGGCACGGCAACGAGCTCGAGGGCATCATCGACCTGCTGACGATGAAGGCCTATTTCTTCGATGTCGAGGACCTCGGCGCGACGGTGACCGAGAAGGACATCCCCGAGCAGTGGCAGGAGAAGGCCGCGGAGTGGCGGCACATGATGATCGAGAAGGCCGTGGAGCTCGACGATGAGCTCATGGAGCGGTACCTCGAGGACGAGAACTCGATCAAGCCCGAAGAGATCAAGGCGGCGCTGCGGAAGGGCACGATCAGCCGCGAGTGCCAGCCCGTGTTCTGCGGGTCGGCGCTCAAGAACATCGGCGTCCAGCGCCTGATCGACGGCGTGATCGACTACCTGCCCAACCCGCAGCAGGTCCCCGAGGTGCAGGGCACCGACCCGAAGGACGAGACCAAGAAGCTCACCCGTCCCCACGCGGACGACGCGCCGTTCAGCGCGCTGGTGTTCAAGGTCGTGAGCGACACCCACGGCGACCTGACCTACGCGCGTGTGTATTCGGGCACGCTCGAGAAGGGCAGCCGCGTGCTGAACCCGGGCAACGGGAAGCGTGAGATCGCGTCGCGTATCTTCGAGATGCACGCGAAGGACCGCCAGGCGCTCGACAGCGTCGGCGCGGGCAACATCGTCGCGCTGGTGGGCATCAAGGACTCCATGACGGGCGACACGCTGTGCGACGCGAACAACCCGATCGCGCTGGAGCGGATGACCTTCCCCGAGCCCGTGATCTCGATGTCGATCGAGCCCAAGACCGCGGACGACAAGAAGAAGCTGACCGATGCGCTGATCACCATCAAGCGCGAGGATCCGTCGTTCCGCAGCGAGTTTAACGAGGAGACGGGGCAGACCATCATCGCGGGCATGGGCGAGCTGCACCTCGAGATCATCAAGAACAAGATCACCCGCGACATGAAGGTCAATGTCGATGTGGGCAAGCCCCGCGTGTCGTACCGCGAGGCGATCACCGGCACCTGCGAGAGCGCCCGGGGGCTGTTCAAGAAGCAGTCGGGCGGCCGGGGTCAGTTCGGCGACTGCACGATCAAGCTCGAGCCCTTTACTGCTGAGCAGGCGGAAGAGGCGGGCCTGAAGTTCGACGACAACATCGCGTTCGAGAACGCGATCGTCGGCGGTGCGATCCCGAAGGAGTTCATCCCGTCGGTCGAGGTGGGCATCCGCCAGACCGCGAAGTCGGGCGTCTCGGCGGGCTACCCGCTGATCAACATCAAGGCAACCCTGACGGACGGCAAGTACCACGATGTCGACTCGAGCCAGATCGCGTTCGAGCAGGCGGGCCGCCTGGCCCTCATGGAGGCGGTCAACAAGGCGGGCAGCGTGCTGCTCGAGCCGATTATGAAGGTGGTCATCACGACGCCCGAGGAGTACCTCGGCAATGTGACGGGCGACCTGTCGAGCCGCCGCGGGATGATCATGGACACCGAGGACCGCGGGATGGTCAAGGTGATCCACGCGGAGGTGCCGCTGAGCGAGATGTTCGGCTACACCACCACGCTCCGGGGCCTGTCGCAGGGCCGGGCGGCGAGCGCCATGGAATTCGAGAAGTACGCGCCGATGCCGCGCAACCTGCAGGAAGAGGTCATCGCCTCCGGCTCGTGACCCAAGCCCGATCGGGCTGAGCCCGAAAACCGGAACCCGACCCACCCCGGCCGCCGCGCGCGGCCGGGGTTTTTTATGCTTTCGGGTCGTTGGCGTGTTGATCGGGGGGATCGCGGGCCGAACACTGTTTTTCCACCCCGGATCGCGGCATCGCCCCGATCCCATTGCAACGGAGTTCGGAGGCCATGATCGTGAGCTCTGATCGGTACGCGACGGTTCTGCTCTTCGGCGCCCCCGGTGTGGGCAAGGGGACGCAGGGGAAGATCCTGGCGCAGGTTCCGGGGTTCTATCACATGTCCACCGGGGACATGTTCCGCACGCTCGATACCCACACGGGCATCGGGCGGCAGATCATGGAGTACATGAGCCGGGGCGAGTTGGTCCCCGACGAACTGACCATCAAGCTGTGGCGCGAGAACACGCACGCGCGGTCGGTGCTCAGCCACTACAAGCCGCACGAAGACATCCTGATCCTCGACGGCCTTCCCCGGAATGTGAACCAGGCGCAGATGCTCAAGTTCGACCTCAATGTGCTGGCGATCATCCACCTTGTCTGCCACGACAAGGACGAGATGGTCAAGCGTCTCCGCCGGCGCGCGCTCAAGGAGAACCGGCGCGACGACGCGAAGGAAGAGGTCATCCGGCACCGATGGGAGATCTACGAGGAGGAGACGCGGCCCGTGCTCGCGCAGTACGACAAGGAGATCATCCACGAGGTGGACGCGATGGGATCACCCGCGTCGGTGCTGCAGCACATCCTCGAGGAGCTGGTGCCTGTGCAGAGCGCACACTTCCACCGCCTGTCGAAGTCGGACTGAGCGGCACGAGGCGGTCGGTCTCGTCGGCCCGCGCGGCGGCGTCAGTCCCCGGCGCGCACGGGTGTGTTGAATGTCGCGAAGGTGAGCTGCTGGAAGGCGATCTCCGGGGTCGCGGGGGTCGCGTACCACCCCCACAAGCCGGGCGAGCCGTACGAGCGGACCGTCGTGGGCGGATGCAGGTGGAACGCGAGGGGGACGAAAAAATCGAGCTCGTCGTGGGTCCCGAAGTACTCCCAGTCCTGTTCGAGCGGGCGGACGCGTGACGACTGCCGGCGGATGAGCACGGGATCAACGGGGATCCACCCTTGGTCGCCGGTCGCCTCGTCGTAGAGGAAGAACTCGACATACGCGTGCAGCGCGTCGATCCCGAGGAGCTGCTCACGCGTCACATCGTCGGTGTCGAAGTCGTCGAATTCGCGGAGCCCCACCACGACGCGGGCGGGGAGGCCCGCCTCGCGATAGACCGCGGCGAGCGTGCACGCGATGTCGAAGGGGCTGCCCCGTCCCCCGGCGAGCGTCGCGTCGGGCCCCGCGACGCGGAATCCTTCAAACCCTCGGCGGAACCCCGTGCGACCCCGCTGCAGGCCCGGACGGGTCGCCTGTGCCGCCTCGACGACGCGGCCCGCGAGGTACTTGGCGAGCTGGAGCGGAGGGATCGACTTGGGATCGCGCCCGTCGGTCCAGACCTCCAGGGCACGCTTCACGGTCTGGGAGGTGTCGGCATCCCGCTCCGTGAAATCAACGCCGAACTGGGGCTCGAAGGTGCTGCGTGCCTCGAACGGGTAGTCGCCCTTGGGCCACCCCACCGCTGCGGCGTTGTCCTTGAGCACCGTCTCCCAGGCCTTGACGCGCGTCTCGCTGACGAGCGTGACATCGCGGACGCCGTCGAGGTCGCGCGCGTCCCATCGCGTGTAGAGCGCGTCGGAGTGGTACCCCTGGATGATCGAGTAGTCGCGCGTGTACACCGCGTCGGCGATGCGGAGTTCACCCGTCACGGACCGCGGGTCGCCGCTCGCGGACGCGGTCTCCCGGATCACGGGGAAGATCACCGCGAGGGTGTTGAAATTCCACGAGTGGATGGACAGCTGCTGCTGGTTGGCAAACTCGAACGCGGTGATGTCCACCTGCACGCGCGCCGTCCAAGGCTGGGGTTCGGAGTAGTCGAGGAACGCGTTGAGCGGGGGCTCGTCGGGGTTGCGGTCCCCCATCTCGAAATCGGCCCGCGGCGTCGCCTTGGGAGCCGCGGGATTCGCCGCGGGCTGCACCGCTTTGGTGCCGGGACGCCCCCCGGGCTGGGTCTGCCCGGACTGAGCCGCGACACGCGAAGCGGAACTCGCGACCAGCGCGGCGATGATCGAGACAAAGATGGTGTGATCGCGCATGGGATCCCTTCAACCTGAGCCTACCACGGGATGCCCGCGGGGTTGCGGATTCCGACCGATGCTCGATGGGCCTCTCCGTGCGCACCCTACTACGATTCCGCCGATCGGCTCGGGACGGGTTGGGCCTCCCGGTCAACATCAAGCAGAACCCCGTGCGAACGCACGGAGACCACCAAGGCGGGGGACGGCATGGCGACAATGCAGGCGAACGACTCCGGGACGCGGCTTGAGAAGGACTCGATGGGCGAGATGACCGTCCCCGCGGATGTCCTGTACGGCGCGAGCACGCAGCGGGCGGTGCTCAACTTCCCGGTGTCCGGACGCCCCGTCCCCGAGGGGATCATCAAGGCGTATGCCCACCTGAAGGCGGCGTGCGCCGATGTGAACCGACGCCTGGGCCGCCTCAGTGACGAACGCGCGGACGCGATCGAAGCGGCCTGCCGGCAGATCGACAAGGGCCTCCCCGAGCACGGCGGGCTGGCACGGAACTTCCCGGTCGATATCTTCCAGACCGGGAGCGGGACCAGCACCAATATGAACGCGAACGAGGTGATCGCGAACCTCGTCTGCCTCGCCCGCGGCGCGGAGATCGGGCACAGCAAGGACGCGGCCTACATCGAGCAGGGCGGGGTCCACCCCAACGACCATGTGAACATGGGCCAGTCGAGCAACGACACCTTCCCCACCGCGATGCACATCGCCGCGGCGAAAGCGATCCAGGAGGAACTGCTCCCGGCGCTCGAGGTCATCGAGGGCGAGCTCTCCAAGAAGGCGAAGGCGTGGGACAGCGTCGTCAAGATCGGGCGCACGCACCTGCAGGACGCGACGCCCATCCGCCTGGGTCAGGAGTTCAGCGGATACGCGGCGCAGATGAACCATGCCAAGGAACGCCTGCACCGGGCGCTGCATGTGCTGGGCGAACTCGCGATCGGGGGCACCGCGGTCGGCACCGGCATCAACACCCACAAGGATTTCGGTTCGATGGTCGCCGCGGAACTGACCGAGGACCTGGGGATCCACTTCCGCGAGGCGGCGAACCACTTCGAGGCCCAGCACGCCAAGGACGGGTTCGTCGAGGTCTCGGGTGATCTCAAGGCGATCGCGGTGAGCCTCTCCAAGATCGCCAACGACATCCGCTGGCTGGGCAGCGGGCCCCGCTGCGGGATCGGCGAACTGAAACTCCCCGCCGTGCAGCCGGGCTCGAGCATCATGCCGGGCAAGGTCAACCCCGTGATCTGCGAGAGCGCGATCATGGTCTGCTGCCAGGTGATCGGCAACGACGCGACGGTGACCACCGCGGGCCTGGGCGGCGTGGGGTCGATGATCGATCTGAATGTCGCGATGCCGGTGATGGCGGCGGCGGTCCTCGACTCGATCCACCTGCTGGCGCGGACCTGCCATGTCTTCACCGAGAACCTGCTGGTGGGGCTCGAGCCCGACGAGGACCGCTGCGCCGCGCTGATCGAGGGCTCCCTGGCGATGTGCACGAGCCTCGCGCCCGTGATCGGGTACGACAAGGCCGCGGCGCTCGCGAAGGAGGCCTACGCGAGCGGGAAGACCGTCCGCGAGATCGCGACCGAGCAGGGCGTGCTCGACGCCGCGGAACTCGATCGGCTCCTCGACCCGGACGCGATGACCCGCCCCGATCCGGCGTGAACGCGGGGGCCGCGGGCCTCGGCGTGACCGGCCCGGCCCAGAAGCCATTGACCGAAAACCACTTACGGCTGCACCGCAGAACTCTCCAGATTATCCGGACGCTGCAAAATTGACGCGCCTCCTTTCGTGCCCGGCGTTGGATCCGCGGCTCGATCCGGTATACTCCCGTCGCGTGGGAGCGCGCGTCTCGAGCCAACCGCGGAGACGAATGGGAGTCGTCGGATGCTGGTGATCACGAGAAGAGAAGGCGAAGAGGTCGTGATCGGCGACCCCAAGAATCCGATCGGCGTCGTGCGCATCGCGTCCGTCAAGGGCGAGCGTGTGCGCGTCGCGTTCGATTTCCCCCGAGATGTCCAGATCCACCGGCGCGAAGTCGCGGATCAGATCTCGGGCGAAGAGGAAGTCGAGGTCGCGATCATCGGGACGATCAAGCCCGCCGCGTCGCCCTCCTGAGACTCAATTCCAATCAGCCCTCGCCCGGCCTCGGCCTTGCGTTCAGCGAGAGCCGAGCGCGGCACTCTGTGCGCGCACGAAAAAGCCCCGGGTCGTCCGGGGCTCGGGTCGGGTGCCGCTACTCGGCTCACTCCGGGTCGCCGCCCGAGTAGTCGTAGACCCACTGGTTGATCGGGCGGTCGAAGTCGAGGACCTCCCCGTCGTTGAAGAACAGGCCCAGCTCGCGCTCCGCGGCCTCGGGGCTGTCCGAACCGTGGATCAGGTTGAACGAGTTTGAGACGCCAAAGTCGCCGCGGATGGTCCCCGCGTCGGCCTTGGAGCCGAAGGTGGCGCCCATCATCGAGCGGCTGATGGCGATCGCGCCGACGCCGCGAACAGCCATGACGAGGACGGGGCTCGAGGTCATGAACCCGACAAGCCCGTCGTAGAAGGGCTTGCCCTTGTGGTCCTTGTAATGGGTCGCGGCGAGGTCCTGGCTGATCTGCATCATCTTGGCGCCGACGATCTGCAGCCCCTTCTCTTCGAACCGGGTGATGATCTTGCCCATCAGGCCGCGCTGGACGGCATCGGGCTTCAGGATGATGAGGGTGGTCTCCATGGTGTGCTCCGTGTCAGTTCTGATCGGGTCCTGATTCGTGGGCGAGAAGGATAGACGCGGCGCGTTCGCGAGACGGTGATTGAGAAGATTGGACGACGCTTCCGGCGCCCACGCCCGGAAAGGGATCCACAAACCACTTCTGAGAATGGACTTACGCGGATTGATCGCAATGCGCACAAGGGTGCGTAATTTTTCTCGTTTTGACTTGCGATTTTCTTGGCAATCTGAAGAATATGGGTTATGGGAGGTTCCCCTCGGATAGCGGTCTCAATCCCGTTCTCCGCGATGTGGGGACCTTTGAGCGAGCCGGACTGAGAGGTCTGGAGGGGAAGCGGGCAGTCGTCCGCGAGAAGACAACAGCGGGCGATCGCCCGCGAGGAGACAAGACATGAAGGGTATTGTCACGATTTGTGCGCTCGCCGCGTACGCCGGCACCGCATCGGCGCAGGTCATGGTGTTTACCGATCGCGCCGCGTGGGAAGCCGCGGCCGGCGGCGGCGTCGTGGTCGAGGATTTCAACAGCACCGCGACGGGCGACATCCTCCCGGGTGCGACGCTCGACACCGGGCTGCTCCAGATCACACGCGACGGCTCGGCGAACAACGCCGACGGCGATCTGGCGATCTCGCCCGGCTCGACCTTCGGCAACATCGACGGGACCAACTTCCTCGACGGCGAGACCGGCGTCGAACCGCACGAGACCGTCAACTTCGGGTTCAACGGCCAGAATGTCTTCGCCTTCGGCGCGGACTTCGCCAGCCCCTTCTCGGGTGACGGCATCGACATCGTCGCGGGCGGCAACCGCTACTCGCTCGCGCCGCTCGGCGGCGGCACCGGCTTCTTCGGCATCGTTGACATGAGCGGTGCTTCGTTGGGCGATATCTCGATCGCGGGCACCCTTGAGCCCAACCTCTTCCAGGAACTCTGGCAGGCGGACAATGTCAGCTACGCCGTGGTCCCGGCGCCCGCGGGCTTCGCGATCATGGGCTTGGGCGGCCTGATCGCCTCGCGCCGCAAGCGCTGATCCCTTCGACGCGGCTTCCGCGTCCGACATGAATCCGCAGAGGCGGGCGGCCCCCGCCCGCCTCTTGCATTTTCCGCATCATTTCACCACGGTTGAGGAGACATGACATGAAAGCAGTGATTGCAATCGGCGCCGTCGCGGCCTACGCGGGGCTCGCATCCGCTCAGCTCATGGTGTTCACGGATCGCGGGGCATGGGAAGCCGCGCTCGGCGGTGCGTCGGTGTTCACCGAGGACTTCAACGCCCAAACGCCCGGGGTGATCGCGGACGGCGCGACGCTCGACACCGGGCTGCTCCAGATCAC
>DLBY01000105.1:11134-11580 GCA_002480345.1 Phycisphaerales bacterium UBA7812
CGACACCGGGCTGCTCCAGATCACCCGCAACGGCTCGCCCAACGGCGGCGATGGCCTGCTCGAGATCGAGCCCGGAGGCAATTTCGGCAACCTCGACGGCACCACCTTCCTCAGCGGGGAGACGGGCGTCGAGCCCCACGAGCGCGTCGAGTTCGGCTTCAACGGCAACAGCGTCTTCGCGTTCGGCGGGGACTGGTTCAGCCCCTTCTCCGGCGACGGCATCGCCCTCGATATCGACGGGGAGATCGTTCGTCTCGACGCAATCTCCGGCTTCGACTCCGGGTTCATCGGTGTCGTTGGATCCGGTGCCTTCGGCTCCGTCGCGATCGTCGGGAACCCCGATGCGGTCACCTTCCAAGAACTCTGGTCGGTCGACAACATCTCCTACGCGATCCCGACGCCCGCGTCGGTCGCGATCCTCGGGGTCGGTGGACTGATCGCCGCCC
>DLBY01000105.1:11901-12545 GCA_002480345.1 Phycisphaerales bacterium UBA7812
CCCGCCGCAAGCGGTAACCCGCAAGCTCCCTCCGTTCGTTTATCGAAACGGACTCACCGACGCCGACCGGTCGCGAGACCGGTCGGTTTTTTTTGTGCGCAGAAGGGATCACGCTGATCCGGCGCTCAGTGCTCCGCGGCGGCCAGCGACGGCGCCGATTCGTCCTCGAGGTCCTGCAGCGCCCCCACTGTCCAGAAGCCCGCGCGGAGCGCTTCGATCGAGCGCACGGCCTCGGTCGCCGCGGGGATGGTCGTCAGCATCGGGATGCCCAGGCGCACCGCGGTCGCGCGGATGCGGCCCTCGTCGGTCTGCCACCCCGTGCGGGTGGGCGTGTTGATGACCATCGAGATTTTGCCGTCCGCCATCAGGTCGATGACATTGGGGCGCACGCCCGAGCCGATCTTCTGAAGGATCGTGGGGCGCAGGCCGTGCCGGGTGAGCAATCCCCCGGTGCCGGCGGTGGTGAAGACGCTGAAGCCCATCGCCATGAGCGTGCGCGCCGGCGCGATGATCGCGTCGCGGTCCTGCTCGCGGACGCTGATGAACACGCCGCCCTCGCTGGGCAGGCGGAGCCCGGCGCCGAGCTGGGCCTTGAGATACGCGGTCGGAACGCTGACATCCAGGCCCATGACCTCGCCGGTCGA
>DLBY01000105.1:12842-13083 GCA_002480345.1 Phycisphaerales bacterium UBA7812
CAGGCCCATGACCTCGCCGGTCGAGCGCATCTCGGGGCCCAGCACGAAGTCGACGCCCGGGAACTTCTGGAAGGGGAAGACGGGCGCCTTGACGGCGTAGGTGCCGGTGTCGGGCTTCTCGCGGAGTCCCTGCGCGTCGAGCGAGACGCCCATCATCGCCTTCGCGGCGCCCGCGGCCCACGCGGCGCTCTTCGCCTTGCCCACGAAGGGCACCGTCCGGCTGGCGCGCGGGTTGACCTCG
>DLBY01000020.1:0-10152 GCA_002480345.1 Phycisphaerales bacterium UBA7812
GCTACCAAGCTGCGCTACACCCCGCCGAGGCCCCGAGGGGAACCTCTGCGGGACCATGATAGCCGGCCCCCACAGCCCCGGACAATCGGGCTCCCCCCGCCCAGTTCGCCCGACCCGCCCGGAACGCGAACCGCAGTCGCCCGCGCTTCGCGGGGGCGCTCACCCCTGCGGCCGTGCGACCGGGCTCAGATGCTCGGCGAGCAGCAGCGCGATCGATTCGACGATCTCCCCCCGGTGCTTCCCCGCCAGCGCCAGGCCCAGCTGTGTTTCCATCAGGCCGTAGGGGATCCCGGTGTCGAACCGCCGACCCGCGATGGCGCACGCACCGTACGCGTCCTCGTCGCCCAGCAGCTCGGCCCGCATGAACGCCTGGGCGTTGGTCAGCTGGATCTCCCCGTTGATCCGGATGTCGTGTTCGATGTGGTGATGCAGCGCCTCGAAGATCGCGGGCGGGAACACATGCATCCCGAAGTGGCACAGATAGGAACCCGTCGAGAGCCCGGGGGTTCGCAGCCGCCGTCGGGCGTGCTCGATCTCGGGCTTTTCCTCGATCGCCTCCGCGACCCACACCGCCCCTTCACCGTCGAGTGATCGCCCCTTGATCGTGCCGAACAGATGCAGCAGATGCTCGGGGGTGCGCTGCACGGCGCTGAGCGCCTCGAACGCGTTCTGCTCGTAGACATCGATCAACTGCTGTGCGCAGCATTGTGTCGCGGACGAGATATAGATGTGATCGCCCAGCAGGTGCAGGAAGGGCTCATCCCCAACGAAGTCCCGGGCCTGGTAGACCGCGTGCCCGTAGCCCTCGGGACAATCCTGGCTCACGAAGCGCAGGCGCCGCCCGAACTCTGCCAGCGCCTCCGCCGCTTCGATCGCCCAGGGCTTGTCCGCGAAGGCCGCGAGCGTCTCGCCTGTCATCTCCCGGAAATAGTCGGTGTAGAGCGTCTCGTCGCCCGGCTGCACCACGAGGCAGATCTCCTCGCACCCCGCGCGGATCGCTTCCTCCCCGATGATCTGGATCACGGGCTTGGTCAGCCCGTCCCGATCGACCAGCGGGAACATCTCCTTTTGCACCGCGCTGCTCGCGGGGTACTGACGCGTTCCCCGGCCCGCGGCGGTGATGACGGCTTTGCGGACAGGCCCGGTCATCCGGCTCATTCCCCCGATCGTGTGCCCGAAGCCGCGGGCGATCCGCCACCCGCGTCTCAGGGCGGCGCAACGCCGTGCTCACGCAGCCACCCCCGGATAATCGGCTCGATCGCGTCGCGCAATGACCGATTCGCGTACCCACACCAATGGACCGACTCGCGCACCCCGAAGGGCGCGTCGAGGTCCCGCCCGAACCCGTCGGTCAGGATCGCGCCCGACCGCTGTGCGATCAGCAGGCCCGCCATGTCGTAGGGATGGCAGCACAGCCCTTCAGCCGCGGCGCCCCCGTTCCGGCGCACGATCTCGAACATCAGCGGGCGCAGATCGCAGCAGAACCGGTCCCGACCGCAGATCAGCTCGACCAGCTGCCCGCCCGTCGTCAGGTACTGGTCATCGAACACGAGCGCCTCGCCCGCGCGCACCGTCCCGAGTGTTTCGCGGGCGATGCGCTCCATGAGATCCGCCGCGAGGGCTTTGGTCCCCGGGAAGAAACTGCTGACCTGCGCCCAGCCGTGCCTCAGGTCCGTCGCTCCCGAGGGCGCCACCGACAGGGCCTCGCTCGCGACGATCGCGCCCGTTTCATCCAGAACGGACCGTGCGCACGACACGGGGCGGTCCGCCGCGGTCGCCGCGAAATCGTCGACCCGGTTCGCCTTGCTCGTGGGCAACTCCATCATCACCGACGCGACGCAGTCGGAGAGCCTCGCCTCGCCCCGCCCCGCGCTCTCCGGCGCGACCGCGCCGAGGAACCAGGCCGACCGCTTGTCGTACATGATGTTCCGCGTCCCGTCGATCGGGTCGATCAGCACACGCCACACCGAGTCGGCGTCGTGCGCACGATCGGGGTCCCTGAGCAGGACCTCTCCCGATTCGTTGATCCCCTCGCAGGTCAGGCGCACCGGCCCCACCTCGTCCGCCCAGCGACGCGCGTGCTCGAGGATCATCGGCTCCACCCGCCGGTCGATCGCGTAGAGCGTGTCGCCGCCCTGGTGGGCGACCGGCTCGTGCAGGCCCGACTCGCCCCGGCGGCGGACCACTTCCGCGCGCACCGCGTTCCCGAGCAGCGACAACCGCTCGATCCAGGCGTCGAACACCAACTCAGCGGAGCCATCCATCGCGCGTCTCCGTGCGCAGGGTTCAGACCCGGCTGCGCCACCGCTCGAGCGCCGCGTCGTCGGTCAGGTCGTACCGCAGCGGGGTGACGGTGATGCACCGTTCGAACAAGCGCTCGACATCCGTCCCGTCGTCGGCGCTTCGGAACTCCATCCCGTCCGCGTTGGGCCAGTAATAGTCGTCCCCGGACGGGCTCGTGCGCTTCTCGTACCGATCGACGAGCCCGTGCGTGTTCATCCGGCACACGAGCGGATCGATCGGGTCCGCGTGGGTCGGGTCCTCGGTCTCGCACCGCGGGATGTTGATGTTCAGGCAGGTGTGGGGATCGGGGAATCCGCCCCGGAGCAGGTGCGCGATCGTGCGCGCCGCGTGCGCAGCGCCGACCCGGTAGTCGGGCGTCCCCCGGTGCAGGTGCATGCTCACCGCGATCGAGGGGAGCCCGAGGAAGGCCGCCTCGATCGCTGCCGCGACGGTTCCCGAATAGATCACATTGATCCCGGCGTTGGCGCCCATGTTCATCCCGCTGATGACCAGATCGGGGCGCGCGCCGTCCCCGAACCGCTCGGGCCAGAGGTTGGTCAGTGCGAGCTTGGTGCAATCCGCGGGGCGACCGTCGACCGCGACGCCCGTCATGGTCTCGCTGGCGCGCACGGTCCTGGTCATCAGGGGCTCGTGGAAGGTGATCCCGTGGCTCGTGGCGCTCTGCACCGTGAGCGGCGCGACGACGAGGATCTCCTCGATCGCGAGGCCCGCCTCGGCGCGGAGCGCGTCGTGCAGCGCGATGATGCCCGGCGCCCGGATCCCGTCGTCGTTGGTGAGGAGGACTCGCATGAAGCCGAGCATAGCCGCTCGGTCGGTGCAACTCATTCCTTACCAGTGGATCGTTTGTTGACCGTGCCAGGTGACCGCACCGGATTCCCAGACGAGGCGAAGAAACCCGATCCACGAGCCCATCGCGACGAGGGCGAGCAAGAGGGCGAACAGCCACGATCGGCATCGTTTTCGCAGGCTGAGAATGGGGAGAAGTATGACCGTGAGTGCCAGTCCGAGGCCAAGCAGCTCGGATGTGCGGAATAGACAGGGAATATCCGTCGGTCGCATTCTCAGCCAGCCGTCGGCCCGGTACCAGGCTGCCCAGATCATGGGCGACGAGGCATATGCCCCCGCGAACGCGAGGACGACGAGCAACGACTGGCACGCCCCGGTCCAGTCGTACTTGAGGATCCGGCGTTCCTTCTTTGGTTCAAATGTGCCGCCGCATTCTGGGCAGAGTGCTCCGGTTGGCATTCCTTTCTCGGGGTAACCGCATCGCCAGCAGTACCGAGCGGGATCGACTTGACGCCACCCGACGGTGCGGAGATGGAGCACCAGGATCGCGAAGACCGTAAGCAAGACCCAAACGGTCGCCCGAGGAACATCCATCCAGGGTGAGAACGCGAGTTCCAACTGGAACAGCGACGAGGCATCGTCCATCCACGGCGATACGAGGGGGCTTTCGTCGCGGTTGCGAGCCGAGTCTCACGCCGCCGACTTGATCAGCGCCGCGCCCTGATGCACGAACTCGTCGACGATCCGGACGAGCTCGGGCAGTTCGGGCTTCGAGATCTGCCGGTCGGCGCCGACTTGCTCGCCCTTCTTGCGGTTCTCCTCGGTAATCAGCGAGCTGAACAGCACGACGGGCACATCCGCGAGCCGCGGGTCGCTCTTGATCTGCTTGGTCAGGTGCAGCCCGTCCATCCCGGGCATCTCGATGTCGCTGATGACCATGTCGGGTCGTTCGCCGCGCTCGGCGGCGGCGGCGATCGCCTCCCACGCGGCCTGCCCGTTCGAGAAGATCGAGGCGTTGGTGTACCCGCTCCGGCGGAAGACCGTCCCGATCGCGTCGCGCATGAACGCGGAGTCTTCTGCCATGATGAGGCGGACGCCGCCCCGATCGATGCTCAGCGGGTTATCGACGCTGGTGATGTGCAGCTTGTCCTCCATGCGGATCGAGTCGGTGATCGACTCGAAATCGACCATCAGCAGGAGGTATTCGTCGAACTGGATGATCCCCGTGCAGGTCGAGTAGTTGACGCCCTCGTCGCCCTCGCCCATCTCGGGGACGCCCTGAACGCGGTCCCATCCCAGGCGGTGGATGCGCTCGACCGCCTCGACGACGAATCCGACGACCATGCCGTTGAACTCGGTGACGATGATGCGCGCGTCATCGATGTTGGACGGATCGACGGGGGGAAGGCCCAAGTGCTTGCCCAGGTCGACCAGGGGGATCAGCGAGCCGCGCTTGTTGATCACCCCGATGACCGAGCTGTGCATCTTGGGGGGCTCGCTGGGGGTCTCGCCCCGGATGACCTCGCGCACCTTGGCGACATTGACCCCGTAGTGCTGCGGACCCATGCGGAACACCAGGACTTCGAGTTCGTTGGTGCCGGCGTCGAGCAGGATGCCGCCGGGGGTGCCGCCGTCGGCCATGCTCTTGGAGGGGGGATTCGGGTTGCTCATGGAGCCTCCGATGGATCAGTGGTTTCCGGACCCGCGCGGTGGGGCCGGACCGTGAGACATCGGCCTGCGAACGCCCGGATTGCACCGGAACTCCCGGGATTGCCACGAATCGGGTCCGCTTTGGGTCGACCGTTCGGGAGCGGGTGGGCGTACCCTGTTGGAAGTCGCCGTCCGGCGCCGGGCGGCGGTCGTGGCGCCTCCGTCGTTCTCCTTCCGGATACACCATTATGCAGACCTTCGATTCGATCCTCGATGCGATCGGGAACACCCCGCTCGTCCGCCTGCGCAAACTCGTCGAGCCCGGCTGGGCGGATGTCTTCGTCAAGTGCGAGTACATGAACCCCGCGGGGTCCATCAAGGACCGCATGGCGGCGTACATCATCCAGAAAGCCGAGCAGGAGGGCCTCCTCAAGCCCGGGGGGACGATCGTTGAGAACACGAGCGGCAACACCGGGATGGGCGCCGCGATGACGGCGGCCGCGAAGGGCTACCGGGCCGTCTTCACGATGCCCGACAAGATGAGCCAGGAGAAGATCGACGGCCTGCGCGGCTTCGGCGCCGAGGTCATCATCACGCCGACCGATGTCCCGGGCGACAGCCCCGATCACTATGTGAATGTCGCCAAGCGGATGGCGTCGGAGACCCCCAACTCGTTCTACA
Organism: Phycisphaerales bacterium UBA7812; assembly: GCA_002480345.1. Lineage (GTDB taxonomy): Bacteria > Planctomycetota > Phycisphaerae > Phycisphaerales > UBA1924 > UBA1926. The sequence goes on from DLBY01000020.1 coordinate 5,422, forward strand.
TGGACCAGTACCACAACCAGTGGAACATCGAGGCCCACGAGAACACGACGGGTCCCGAGCTCTACGACCAGACCGACGGCGGGCAGGTCGACGCGATCGTCGTCGGGACCGGCACCGGGGGGACGATCTCTGGGATCGGACGCTACTTCAAGAAGATGGGCTCGAAGGCGAAGATCATCGGCGTCGACCCGCTGGGCAGCGTCCACTACAGCGTCTTCAAAACTGGCGTACCCAGCACGCCCTATGTGTACAAGGTCGAGGGGCTTGGTGAGGACATCATCTGCCGCGCGTTCGACCCCTCCGTCGTCGACGAGATGTACCAGGTCAACGACTACGAGTGCTTCACCACGGCGCGGCGGCTGACACGCGAGGAGGGCCTCGCGTGCGGCGGCTCGTCGGGCGGCATGGCGCACATCGCGCTCCGCCTCGCGAAGGAGTGGGGGAGCGGGAAGAAGATCGTCGCGATCCTGCCCGACAACGCGTCGCGCTACCTGTCGAAATACCTCAATGATGACTGGATGCGCATGCACGGGTTCCTCGAGCCCGAGAAGGGCCTGGGGCACATCGGGGACATCCTCGCGAACGGCGCCGCGGGGCGGGACATCATCACCGCGACCCAGGACCGCTCGATCACCCAGCTCATCGAGTCCATGCGCACGAGCGGGGTGAGCCAGATCCCCGTCGTGGACGAGAACGGCAAGCCCCTGGGCATGGTTCACGAGGTCGATCTGCTCCGCGGGCTCCAGTCGGGCGCTGTCAACGCACGCTCCACCGCGTCTGAGACGATGACGCCCATCAGCGGGGTCGTGCACCCCAAGGCACGCGTCGAGGAGCTCTACGGCCTGTTCGCCCAGGACCAGGCCGCGATCGTTGTCGAGGAAGGACGCATCGTCGGCGTGCTCACCGAGATCGACCTGATCGAGCACCTCGCAAAGAACCGATGACCGATCCAGCGGGCCTCTCGCGCAAGCGGGGGGCCTTGTTGTTCACCCACCACACGGACCTATCCATGCACACCGACCGCCCCCTGAAGTTCAACACCCGCGCCGTCCACGCCGGCCAGTCGCCCGACCCCGCGACCGGCGCGATCATGACCCCGATCTATCAGACCTCGACTTTTGTGCAGAAATCGCCGGGAGTGTTCGTCGAGGACTACGACTACTCCCGCGGCGCCAACCCCACCCGCACCGCGTTCCAGGACAACATCGCCTCGCTCGAGAACGCGAAGCACGGGCTCGCCTTCTCGTCGGGCGTCGCCGCGACGGGCGCCGTCATCCACCTACTCAGCGCGGGCGATCATGTCATCCTCTGCGACGATGTGTACGGCGGCACCAACCGCCTCTACAACCGCGTGTTCGCCCAGCTCGGCATCGAGATCAGCATGGTCGATCTCACCGACGAGGCCGCGTACCGCGCCGCTTTCCGCGACAGCACGAAGCTGGTGTGGATCGAGACGCCCACCAACCCGACGCTGAAGATCGTGGACATCGAGAAGGCCGCGTCGATCGCGCGCGAGCGGGGCGCGATCTGCGCCGTGGACAACACCTTCGCGACGCCGTATCTCCAGAACCCGCTGGACATGGGCGCGCACATCGTGTGCCACAGCACGACCAAGTACATCGGCGGGCACTCCGACGCGATCGGGGGCGTGCTGTGCGCCAACGACGAGGAGATCTACCAACGCCTCAAGTTCATCCAGCTCTCCGAGGGCGCGGTGCCGGGCATCCAGGAGTGCTTCCTGTTCCTGCGTTCCACCAAGACGCTGGGCCTGCGGATGGAACGGCACTGCGCCAACGCCGCGAAGATCGCCGACCACCTCGCGTCCCATCCCGCGGTCGACCGCGTGGTCTACCCCGGGATGGCGAGCCACCCCCAGCACGCGATCGCGAAAAAGCAGATGCGCGACTTCGGGGGCATGATCACCATCTTCCTCAAGGGCGGGCTCGCGGCGGCGAAGACCATGCTCGAGCGCGTGGAGATCTTCGCGCTCGCCGAATCCCTGGGCGGCGTCGAATCGCTCATCGAGCACCCCGCGATCATGACCCACGCGTCCGTTCCCGCGGACCAGCGGGCGAAGCTCGGCATCGACGATGCGCTCGTGCGTCTGAGCGTCGGCATCGAGGACGCCGATGACCTGATCGCGGACCTGGACGGCGCCCTGGTCTGACCCGTGATCGGCTCCGCGCGGGGCTCAGGGCGCGAACCGCTCCCACAGCAGCAGCGCGGTGAGCAGCACACAGGGAACCAGAAAAAGACAGGCGGTCGTCCAGCCCGCGATCACCCAGCCGCGTCGCGCGTCACGCCCGCCCGCGTAGTGGATCGCGACGCAGACGGCGCTCGCGGCCGAGAGCGCGACGCCGGAAATCGGGATCGCGAAGATATTGAACGCGTCCCGTCGTGTCGCGAGGACCGCCGCGACGCACAGCACCGCGAAGCACCCGCCCATGAGGCCGAGTTGCGTCCAGCCGTCGCGTCGTCGGCATCGGAGTCGGGCGAGGGCCCAGTCGATCGTCGTGCCGCATTCGGGGCAGCAGGCTTGCGCCGTTTCCCGGATCCCCGCAAGGCAATACCCGCAATGATGGCATCGGGGGACTCGGTGCCTCGGGGACCGGGTCATCTCGTCACGCCTTGGTGTAGTTGATCTCCATGCACTTCGATTCCTTCCCCGCGTTCGGTCCCGCGGAAGGGGTGAACCAGGTCTCCATCCGGTTCGTCCCGTCGTCGTGCAGCGTCACGAGCGTCCGCTTCTTCATCATGTGCCCCGACCCCGGGTCCCTGAGCTCGTCGACCATTGTCCACGACTTGGTCGACTCGTCGTGCTGACCATGCTCGGTCATCATGAAGGTCGCCATCGTGTCGATCCAGAAGGCTTCCCAGCGCTGCTCGACCGTGTTGTAGCCGAGGTAGCCCTTGCCCTCGAACATGCCCGAATCGTCTCTATAGGCCTGCTCGAGAAACTTACCACCGAAGATCAGCGAGGTTTCCATCGTCCCGTGCGAGACCATCGGTTCCGCGCCCGTCTCCGGCCCCGGTCCCATCCACATCTTCACCTCGGCGCGCCAGGTCCCCTCGAAGTTCCTGAGCAGTTCGTGCTGCGGCGCGAGCTTGCCCGCGGCCATGCACGCCTCGGTCATTTTCTGTGTGTCGGTTGCCATCTCGATCCCCCTTCCCTTGCACGCGGTCTTCCGAACCGTGATCCGAAAAACCGGGCGCCGTTCCCACGCCGCCCGGCCTCTTGATTCTCTTCCCGCCAGCGGGGTGATTCAGCCGCCGATCACCTGTCCCTTCTTCGGGGCGCGGCGGTACTCGATCACACCCGTGTTCATGAACTCGGGGCCCATCATCTCGCCTTTCTCCCAGAACTCCAGGTTGTACCCGCCCTCCACGAACTTGTAGATGTTCTTGACGGTGTACTCGCCCATCATCGGATGCTTGGTCGTTCCCTCGACGACGATGTTCTCACCGTCCATCGTGCCCGATTGGCGCATCTGACCCGTACCCATCGTGTCCATCCAGGTGCTGACAAACTCGTTGGTCGCCTTGTCGAAGCCCATCATGCCGAGGCCGTTGAACTCCGTGCGTCGCCCCATGAACAGCATGTCCATCTCGACCTCGCACATGAGCTGCCGCCCGCCCAGCACGAAGTACGACTTGCAGGTCCCCGTGCTGACCTCAGCCGGCGCGGAGGGGTCCATCTTGAATTTCGCGGTCATCACCCAATCGCCCGCGAGTTGCTTGAGCATCGCGTGCTGCGGCGTGTCGGGCTTCGAAGTCGCGTCCATCATCGCGAGCATCTGCTCCATGTCGGGCATGCCGCCCTCCATGGGCGCGCCCTCAGGCTGCGCGTCCATCGCCATCCATCCGCCCGCGCACAGCGCCGCCGCCGTGCCCACGATCAGCATCATCTTCTTCACGACCTTCTCCTTCGTTCCTGTCCCGCGATGCGCTGCCGTACCGGGAGCGCCGCGCCCCGCGCCGCCGATCCGGTTGGCGACAGGGTGTCTGTTGTGCCGACACCCGCGCGGGCGCCGACCATCCCGAAGACTTCCACGCGGATCTGTCGATTCCGCGCGGAGAAGTCCACATCTCTCGCGAACACAGAGGGATGCGGCGGCATGCCACCGGCCCCACGCGCCGGTGCACCGCCCCTGCCGCGGAGCCATTATGCCCGATATCCGCATCCACAAAAGCGAAAACTCAATTTGTTTGGTAAAAAGTTGGGTTGTCGATCTTTCCCGATCACCCCAATCGGTTTGTCACCGATCCCGGAGAGGCACGCGTTCCACCACCTCGACCCCGAACGCCTCGAGTCCGGGCATCGCGCGGTCCGAGTTCGTCAACAGCCGCAGCTTGCTCACCCCCAGTTGACGCAGGATCTGGACCCCCACGCCGTACTCGCGCAGCGCGGGCGGCATCGAGCCCCCGACCGAGTCCGGGTGCGTCAGGTCCGGCGCGTCGGCGCCGCTCGCGTGCGCCTCGCGGCGGATCCGGCTCAAACTATCCGCGAAGCTCGCCATTGATCCCTCGGGGCGCAGGTACACGATCGCGCCGCGCCCCTCTCTCTGGATCGCCTCCATGGACGCGCGCAGCTGCGCGCCCGTCGAGCCCCCGTCGCTCGCGGACCCCAGTTCGTCGAAGATGTCCCCGAGCACATGGCGCTTGTGCATCCGCACCAGAACGGGGTCGCCCGCGTCGACGACCTCCCCGTTCCCGTCGAGGCGTCCGATCCCG
>DLBY01000020.1:10451-32852 GCA_002480345.1 Phycisphaerales bacterium UBA7812
CCCCGTCGAGGCGTCCGATCCCGCCCGCCGTGAGCGCGAGGTGCGGCCACGGATCCACCACGCTCTCGAACGCGATGAGATTGAACACCCCCGAGGGGGTCTCGATCTCCATCCCCTCAGCCGGGGGTGCGCGGTGGACGATGCTCTGTCGGCTGAGCCGGTGCTCGATGATCTGCGCGACCGAGCACATTTTGATCCCGTGCTGCTGCGCGAGCGGAATCAGGTCCGGAACGCGCGCCATCTCTCCGTCGTCACGCATGATCTCGATGATGATCGCCGACGGGTACAGCCCCGCGAGGCGGCACAGATCGACCGAGCCCTCGGTCTGCCCCGTGCGCACGAGCACGCCCCCGTCCCGGCTGCGCAGGGGGTTGATATGCCCGGGGCGCGCGAAGTCCTCGGGCCCGAAGGCGGGGTCGATCATCATCTCGATGCATCTCGCGCGCTCCGCCGCGGACACGCCGGTTGTGAACCCGTGCTTGGGGTGCCCGTCGAGGCTGACGGTGAACGCCGTCCCCCGGGGGGTGGTGTTGATCCCGGATTGGGGGTGCAGCTCGAGCCGGTCGCAGTCCGCTTCGGTCATGCAGACGCACATGTACCCGCGCGCGACGCTGAGCATGAAGGTCACCGCTTCCGGCGTCACGAACTGGCTGGGCAGCACGAGGTCCCCCTCGTTCTCCCGGTCCTCGTCGTCGGTCAGGATGACCATCTTCCCGGCGCGCAGGTCCGCGAGGATGTCTTCGATCGGGGAGAAGGGGGCGTCGGGCATGCGCGCATTGTTGGCCCCCCGTCCCGCCGGCAGCGATCGCCAGCCGTGCCCGCTCGCGCTCGGCTTGGAGTGGGTCCGTCGCGCTGGTAGGCTTTGCGGGGAACGGGAAGGAAGACTCCATGCACAGCCGAATGTTCGCAGTGGCCGTCGTTCAACTGCTCGCGCTGACCGCGGCCTTGGCATCGCCGATGCTCCGGGGCGTCGTGCTCGGTCCCGACGGCGAACCGATCCCGGGGGCCTCCGTCTCGATCCAGACCGCGACGCCCAAGGTCGGCGTGCCGATCCTGTGCCCGAGCTGCTACCTCGATTGCGGCCGATCCGCACGCACCGAAGCAGACGGCTCCTTCCGCATCGAGCAGGTCGACCCCGCGCTCAAGTTCACCGTCCTCGCCGTCGCCGAGGGGTACCGCCCGACAACGACCAAGTTCATCGACCCCGCGGGCGACCCGCTCACGCTCTCGATCGAGCCCCGCCCCGAACCCGTCGACGAGCCGGGGCGTCTCTTCCGCGGGCGCATTGTGAACCTCGATGGCGAGCCCGTGCCCAACGCGATGGTCTGGGCGGGCATGTATCACTGGGAGGAAGGAAGCGGATCAACCCGCTTGGACGGCGCCGACACCGTGGTCGTCGCACGCGACGACGGCACATTCGAGTTCACCTTCCCAACGCCCCTCGTCCGGTTCGGGCTCCGCGCCGCCGCGAAGGGCTATGCGGAGCGGCACCTCGACCGGATCCGCGTGGCACCCGAGCGTTACGACTTCGTATTGGGCCCCGGCGCCATCATCAAGGGAAAGCTCGTCGATGCGGGGGGCACCCCAATCGTCGGCCAGGCGGTCGGCCTGTGCGGCACGAATCGCAGCATCAGGGTCTTTGATGGGCACTGGACCATCGCCACCGACGACCGCGGCGTCTTTACCTTCACCAACATCCCCGCCTCCGGCCAGCCCCGCTTGCTCACCGATTCGGACAATCCAAACATGCACTTCGGCGATCCGGGCGTCGATGTCAGCGCGTATGTCTACACCATGATCGCCGACGCGGATCTCGGCAGCATCGAGCCCGTCAAAGTCCCCGTTCCCGAGCACGGCGGCGTCACCGATCTCGGCACCATCGCGTGCACCACCAACGCGCTCCGCATCACAGGCCGGGTTGTCCTCCCCCCCGACGAGACTGGGTCACCCGTGACGATCCCCGAAGGCTCGCGCCTGATGATCAGCCGCGATCACGCCTGGGATTCCGCGATCATCACCATCGACGAGTCTGACGGACGCTTCGATGTGCCCGGCCTCTGGCAGAGCGAACCCGTGAGCATCCATGTCAACATCCCGGGCTACCGCCTGAGCCCCGAGAACCCCAACTATCACCACAGTTGGATGGCCCTCGTCGGTCTTCCGACTGGCGACCCGTTGCGTGTGCTCGTCGAGCCCGGCGGAAGACTCGAGAGCGAGAGCCGGGCCGACTGGAAACTCCAGCAGCAACCGCTCCGCTCGCCCGAAGACTGACCCTTCCGGCCAGAAGCCGCGCTGCGCACCGGACCATACCGCGGCTCAGATCTCGGCTCTGACCGTCACGCAATCCGGAATTGAGCCTGGTCTCTCCGCGTATGCACGCATCGCGTGAGTGGCGCGCACAGTTCATGCAGCCGCACCGGTTATGGCCACGGTCTGAACGCCCGTACGCGCTAGACTCCCGCCCGCGGGTCGCGTGTTCGCACGCGTTGGTCACGCCCCCTCCATTCACGACGACCGTCTCCCACGAACCGAGAATGCACCTCGTATGTCCGAGATCACCATCCGACTGCCGAAGTTCCTCCGCTTCGCGCCGATGACCTTCGACCTCCGCTCGGGGCTCTCGGGCTCACCCAAATCCGAGGTCCTCTCGGGGCTCACTGTCGCCCTCGCCCTCGTCCCCGAGGCCGTCGCCTTCGCTTTCCTCGCGGGTGTCCCCCCGCTCGTCGGGCTCTACGCCGCCTTCATCATCTGCCTGATCACCTCGATCCTGGGCGGCAGGCCCGGCATGATCTCCGGCGCCACCGGCGCGATGGGCGTCGTCGTCGTCTCCCTCGTCGCCGACCACGGGATCGGGTACCTCTTCCCCGCCGTCGTCCTGTGCGGCTGCTTCCAGATCACGATCGGCCTGCTCCGCCTCGGCAAACTCATCCGCATCGTCCCCCACCCCGTCATGCTCGGGTTCGTCAACGGGCTCGCCATCGTCATCCTGATGGCACAATTCGGGAGTTTCAAAACACTCTCCGAATCGGGCGCGATGGAGTTCCTGTCGGGGACCCGCCTCTCCATCATGCTCGGCCTCGTCGCCGCGACGATGGCGATCATCGCCTTCCTCCCCAAACTCACCCGCGTCGTGCCCTCCTCGCTCGCCGCGATCCTCGTGATCTCCGCCGCCGCCTTCTTCATCAACGGCACGGCCGACGAAGGCGAGAAGGCTCCCGTCCTCACCGTCCGCGACATGCTCGTGGACAAGACGGTCGCGAACGCCGTTGCATCAGCCCAAGCCGAGAAAGACAAAGCCCTTCTTGCGTCGGTCGATCTCCCCGAGGGCGTCGCCGCCGTCCCGCTCGCTGCTCTCGACCGCCACCGCGCGGGCGAGCCCATCGCCCCGCTCACCCCCGAGGAGACCCAGGCCGCCATCGCCTCGGTTGACACCGAAGACATCGGCATCGCGGGCGGCCTCCCCCGCCCCGCCTGGTTCGACTTCACCCTCCCCCCCGCCACCCTCGACACACTCTGGATCATCCTGCCCTACTCGTTCATCCTCGCCGGGGTCGGCCTCATCGAATCGCTCATGACCATGACCCTCGTCGACGAACTCACGGAAACCCGAGGCGTCGGAAACCGCGAGTGCGTTGGGCAGGGCGTCGCCAACATCACCTGCGGCGTCTTCGGCGGCATGGGCGGCTGCGCCATGATCGGCCAGTCGCTCATCAATGTGAAATCGGGCGGGCGAGGCAGGCTGAGCGGCATCACCGCCGCCCTCGCCCTCCTCATGTTCATCCTCTTCCTCGCCCCGCTCATCGAGCGCGTCCCGATGCCCGCCCTCGTCGGCGTCATGTTCATGGTCGTCATCGGCACCTTCGAATGGACCACCCTCCAGACCTGGCGCAAGATCCCCATCGCCGAGGTCGTCGTCATGCTCGTCGTCGCGGGGTACACCGTCTTCATGCACGACCTCGCGACCGCTGTCCTCATCGGCGTCGCCCTGTCCGCCGTCGTCTTCGCCTGGAACAAGTCCAAGCACATGGTCGCCGATGTCCACCTCAACGAGCACGGCTCCAAGATCTACCAGCTCCACGGCGTCCTCTTCTTCGGATCCGTCACCCGTTTCCGCGACCTGTTCACGCCGCAGGACGACCCCGACGATGTTGTCGTCGATTTCTACTTCAGCCGGGTCTACGACCAATCGGGGCTCGAGGCGATCAACGCGCTCGCGGAGCGCTACACCCGCCTGGGCAAGCGTCTCCACCTCCGCCATTTGTCAGACGACTGCCGCCGCTTGCTGGACAAGGCGGGCGACCTCGTCGAGGCGAACATCAGCGAAGACCCGCATTATCATGTCGCGACCGATCGGGTGAACGCACCCCGCGTCCCGCGCGATGCGTGACCGTTCAGGCGTTGGAGCGAGGCGAGATCGCCGAGGCGAGTACACCCGCGACCTCCTCCACCCGGGATTTCAGCAGTTCGGTGTGGGGCCCGTTCACGGAGACGCGCGTTGCTCTCGATCCGACCAGCGAGACCAGCCCGTTCATCGACGCGGGCGTGTAGTGGGGCATCCAAAGCGGCTTCCGACGGAGGGCGATGAGGGTTGTCTCGCCGCTCCACGGTGTACGCGCGAGCTCGCCCAGCCTGTGATGCAGCGACCATCGATCGGGGTGATCCGAGTTCGCCAGCGCGGTTCCGTCCCCGGCGCTTTGAGACGGAGCGCGGCTTCCGACAGACGCCGCGAGCGCGCCGGGTAGCGTCATCGGCGCACGGCACGCGTTGAGCGCGGCGCGCATCGCCTTGTGCCACCGCGATCGGGGCGGAATGGGGGGATACGAATCGATCAACCAGAGGTGCAGGCCCGGGCGATCAGCCGCGAAGTCCTCGAGGAACGCGAACATCCCGCCCAGTGAATACCCCGCGACACCCGCGACTTCCGGTCGCACGAGATCATCCCGCAGTCGCGCGCGCACCGCTTCGATCGCACCATGAACGCCCAGGCGTTCAACGGTGTTCCACAGCTCGTAGCAGACGAGGCGGACCGGTTCATCCGTGCGCTCGTTGAGCGCCATCGCGAGCCGTTCGAACGCGAGCGCACGACCGTACGACCCGGGCACGCACACGATCGTGCGGGGGCCCTCGCCGAACGACTGCACCGGCACATCCGGTGACGCCGCCAGTCCATCAAGGCACCGAGCGAGCCCGTCGAGGGTGGGCTGTTTCAGGAACTCCGCGAGCACGAGGTCGCGCCCGTGCTCGCTCTTGATCCAGGCCGCCATGCGCAGCAGCAGCATGGAGTGACCGCCGGATTCGAAAAAGTCGACCCGGCCCGCGTCCGGAGAAGGATTCACGAACATCCGCCACGCGGAGGCCGCGATCGCCTGACCCGAAACGGGTTGGTGCGAATGTGCATGATTCATCTTCGCCGTCCCGTGCACCGGAACGGTATCGGTCCCGGCGCGGGACGGGCTTGGGCGGAAGCAGATTTTCGCGGGAGATCACCGTATCGGGGGTCAGGCCAGCTTGCGCAGGACGCACGCGTGGAACGACCGTCCCTCGTCGATGAACTTGCGCTCGAAGTTCGTGCCGACCACCTCGCCATCGGCCGCCGATTCCGGGCGTTCGAACGGGCCGATCGAGAACGGCGGCTCGTGCATCGTGTCGCGCAGGCGGCGCACGCTTTCGGGCGGCGCCGGCACGATTCGGCGGGCCGCGTCGAGCGGTGCCTCGTCCACGAATTCGCCCAGGTCCGATCGGTCGACCCAGGTCTCGAAGTGCGCCATGTCCCACGCCCAGAGATCGGCGTGATCCGTCACCACCCGCAGCTCCCCGCCCGGCTCCAGCACCCGCCACGCATCCGCGAGGAAGCGGTGCTGCACCACCCGCTTCTTGTGGTGTCGGGACTTGGGCCAGGGGTCCGAGAAGTACAGGTGGATCACACGGCAGATCCCGTCGGGGCAGCGCCAGCGCAGGAACTCGGTTGCGTCGCCGTGCAGCATGCGCACATTGGCGTGCGAGCCCGAACCGCGACGCCGGCGGATCCGGTCCGCGGCGTACTGATAAAACTCGCCCGCCCACTCGATGCCCAGGAAGTTCGTCGAGGGCTGGAGCTCCGCCTGCTGGACGAGGAAGGTGCCCTTCCCCGAACCGATCTCGAGTTCGAAAGCGCGGTCGGGTGAATCGAACCATGCGCGCGGGTCGATCCTCCCCGATTCCGGATCGGTCAGCACGCTGTCGGGCAGCGGGCCCAACTCGGCGTCCGACACCCCGACCTCACCGGGCGCGTCATCGAGTGCTTTGCCGTGTCCAAGGCCGAACGACATGGATGATGATAGACCGCAACGCGATGAACTCGGCTCGGCGGCCCGAGACCGGCGCGTGCCGCGCGACACGCTCGGCGTTCCGCCTCAGGCGGAGGCCTCGGCGAGCGCGGGCGTCTCGTCCTGCTCTCCGCTGTCCCCGATGAGCCGGCGGACATCGACCACAAGGCAGACCGAACCGTCGCTGCGGATCGCCCCTCCCAGGAAGGGCCCGAGCTGGTCCTGGTCGAGCCCCACAGGCTCGATGACGATTTCCTGGTGTCCGATGACCCGATCGACCCCGAGGGCAACAGACTTCTTGTCCGACGAGACGATGACCGCGACACCGGGGTCGCTCTCGCCGTTGTCCTCGAATCGCTGGGCACAGCGGATCATGGGATACACCCGGTCCCGCACACGAAGAACGGGGGCCCCCTTCACGCTCTGGATCGGGTAGTCCGAGAGATTGATGATCTCCTCGATCGAGCGGACGGGGATCGCGTAGATGCCCGATCCCACGCGGACATTCATCACCCCGAGCACCGCGCCGGAAACCGGCAGGACGATCTGGTAGGTCGTGACCCCATTGACGGTGCTGAGCGTGATCGAGCCGTTGTGGGCGGCGAACGCCTCGGTGACCCCGGCCGTCTCGCTGTTCTCGTACCACTGGCACAGCGGCAGCAGGACCAGTTCGCGGGCGTCCATCGCCTCGAGATCCGCGGGCGCGTTGTCGAAGCCGCGCGCTTCGTCCAGGATCGCGTCCGCGTCGGGCGCTTCCCCGTCATGGCTGATGTTGATCGTGATGTGGCTCTCGTGGTCCTGGGCCTCGACGCGCAGCAGTCCCTCCCCGGGCTTGCCCGCCGCTTCGCGTTCCGCGGTCGGCTCGATGGAGCGCGAAACGATGTACCGCAGCAGGCGGCCGAGCGGGTCGGCGATTTCGTCGAGCAGGAACTTGTCGACGCGCGTGTCGCCGCCGAGGATCTGGAGGTCGACCTTCTTGTCCTTGAGCTGCGCCACATCGCGGATCATCCGCTCGTAGCGGTCGAGCACCATCGAGATGGGCTGCACGCAGGTCTTGCTGAGCGAAACCTGCAGTTGCTCGACGAGGCGCGAGAACTCCGCGGCACGCAGCGTCAGCGGCTCCGCTTTCTCTCGCGAGAGACCCCCGGTCCGGGCATCGAGCGCGATGCTCTCGATCTGGTTCTTGTTGAGAACAAGCTGGCGCACGATGTCGAACAGCTCCCCGATCGAGTCCTGCGTCACGCGAACGCTCGGCGCCTTCGATTCCGCTGGCTTGGTCTCCGCCTGACGCGCCGTCGCGGGGACGGCGGCCGACGCGCTCCCCTCTCCCGCGGTTTCCGAGGGCGGGTTGGGCAGCTCCTCGACGCCGTCGACCACGCGATCGAGCTCGAGCACGCGTTCCGGATCGCCCCGGTGCCACGCGACGAGATCGGGATGGAGGGTCTGACCCGAGAGCAGAAGGTCGATCCGCCTGCGGAAGGTCTTGAAGGGCCAGCTCAGCTCCATGCCGACCTCGAGGCCCGAGCAGTACTGGTCGAGCAGGCTGCCCAGCGCCCGGAGGCGGAGGCAGACCTCGTCGAGCTGGGCGTCGCCGACGGTGCCCAGCGCACTCCCGATCTCGCGCATGATGTTGACGATCGTCTCGAAGCTCTTGAACTCGAAGAACTCGCTGACCTTGCTCATGTCGTCCGCGAGCGACACGATGCGGTCCGCCGCGTCCTGCCGAGATGTGAACTCATAGGCCTCCGCGAGGATCGGCTCGAGCTCGGCGACCGATGCACGCACATCCGTCACCATGAACTGCAAGAGCTCGGCGCGGTCCTCCTCGATAATGATCGCGGAGGATCCCCAGCTCTCCGTTTCCTCGTCTCCGACCACCGCGGCGGAATCGACATTGACCCCGCCCGTGGGGTCGAGGGGCTGGTTGGGATCGAGCGCCCCGCCGGTGGGGTCGAGGGGCTGGTTTGGATCGAGCGCCCCGCCCGTGGGATCGAGCGGCTGGTTGGGATCGAGCGCCCCGCCGGTGGGGTCGAGGGGCTGGTTGGGATCGAGCGCCCCGCCCGTGGGGTCGAGGGGCTGGTTTGGATCGAGCGCCCCGCCGGTGGGGTCGAGGGGCTGGTTGGGATCGAGCGCCCCGCCGGTGGGGTCGAGAGGCTGGTTGGGGTCGGGTTGGGCGCCCGGAGTCGGCGAGGCTGCTTCGCTCATGTTCGGCCGGAAAGTCGGGGGCGACATCAGAGTCGAGTCATCCGATGCGACAGAGGTCTCGGCGTGCGCCGGATCGGGCTCGTCAGCACCCGGGGCATCCGTTTCGGGCATCGCGTCCAATACCGTCGGATCCTGGAATGTGGGCGGTGACTTCAGAGTCGAGTCGTCCGTTTCGACGGTGGATTGGGTGTGGGCCGGATCGGGCTCCTCGTCATCGGCAGAGTCCGTCGCGGTCGCGGCATCCGATTCCGAAGTGTCCTGAAAAGACGGGGGCGAGGCCAGAGTCGAATCATCCGACGCGATCGAGGCCTCGGAGAATTCGGCATCGGCCTCGTCGTCCGCCGGAATCTCGCCCGCCGAGGGTGAAGTCACTGAAACCTCGGATGAATCCGATTCCGACTCTGTGGGCTGCCCGAGGATCGGAGTCGTCGCCTGATCCGTCGTGAGGGTCACCTCGGAATGGTCGGCATCGTGTGCTTCCGCCATACCCTCCGAGTGATCCGGCTCCGCGTCTGTCTGCAGATCCGCGAGCGCCTCGTCTTCTGGCGCCGTCGTGTGCTCGGCAGGCGACTCACCAACGGTGCCTTCGAACGCGGCCTGCGCTTCGGTCTCGGCTGCGGTATCAAAGTCACCGTTCAGATCATCAGTTGCTTCAGCATCCGAGGTAAACCCGAGGTCCTCGCCCCCATCGAGCATCACGGCGTGGTCCGCGTCATCAACATCGCCCGTCGCTTCAGACGCAGAGAGTTCCCCGTCATCGCTCGTGCCAGCCAGCGCGTCCGGCTCGGCCGCGTCGCTCGGCGTGATCGTCTCGGCCGCGTCGTCGGTTTCCAGGAATGCTGTGTCCGTGGCGTTCGATGGGTCTTCTGTTCCGCCGGATCGCTCGGGCAACGGTTCGCCCGATGATTCCGGCTCGAGCGCCGCGGCCTCGGGTGTGAGCGCCGAGTCCTCGGTTTCGACAGGATCCTCCGAAGTGTGGACAGCCGCCTCGTCCGAGGCGTTGTCGGTCTCCAGATCGGGCCATGCCGGGATCGCGTCGAGCACGGGATCGGTCGAGGGCGCCGGATCGTCATCCGGGTCAACCGCAGCGGCGAGCGGCTCGCCGGCCAGCGAGACCTCGCCCGTCTCCGGGGCGTCTTCCGAAGCGTCCGGCGCGGCCGCAGCCGGTTCGGTCAGAGCGGGGTCGCGCGGCGCATCCTCGATCCCGGCCCCGGACTCCGCGTCATCGAATGTCGATGAACCGAAGGCCTCGGCTTCATCGAGCGCAGTCGGCGCTGGTTCGCTCGTGTCCGAACCCGACCTGTCCGAAACCGAGAGGTTCTCGGGAACATCGCCTTGCGCGAAGTCCGGTGTCTCGCCCGCGGGGTTGTCGGTCGTTTCGGTGTCGTGGGAGGTCGGCTCATCGATCGAATCCGCCGGATCCTCCGCGTGCTCGGATTCGGGGGTGGCACGCTCCTGCTGCATATCCGCCGACGCGTCTTCGACAGCGCACGCGGGATCGTCGTCCCGCTCCACCGGACCCAGCGTCGCCTCGGGTGCGGGCTCGTGCTGGGCCTCCATCGGGGCGTCAGCGTTCGGCGCGGCGTCGGATTCAGACTCGTTCGTGGACTGATCGACGCGGCGGAAGCGGATGGCGGGTTCGCTCGGTTCCGCGAAACCGGGCGACGCCGGGCGCAACGCGCGAAGGGCGTCGATCGTCTCGGGTCGGAGCGACTTCGTCAGATCGCCCAGCGACATCGCCTCGACCACGGTCTCCGCGCCGGTGATCGCATCGACCACCACCGAAACGGAACTGGGGTGCAGCGCCTCGGGCTCCGAGCACGCTTCGCACGCGTCCGCGATCTCACTGATCGTCTCCGCGAGCCCGCTAAAGCCGTTGAGCAGCGCGCTCTCCCGTGCAACGCGGATCTGCTCGAGCCGCTCGCGGAGCGCAGGTGGATCCCAGGTGCCCGCACCGAGTGTCTCCGCAAGGTTCGCGAAGTCGTCACGCAGCCGGGCGAGAAACTGATCCGCGTTGGGTCGTTCCGGGGTGTGCACGGGCGCCTCATCTTCCGTTTGTCATCCAGCGCGAAGAGCCGACAGTCGGTCCCGGGAACATCGGTGTTTCGCATAAGTGAGTTCAACAAGACCGCGAAGGTGCGCGGACTCTGAAATCGCGACCCGGCGATGCGAATTACCCGTTTAGGTGGGTCCTCGGACTGGCTCTTCAGACGCCTGTCATCAGTCTAAATCAGACACAAATATCGGCAGTGAGATCGTCCGATGCGGGGTGCAGCCGAGCGTGCGTTCGGCCGTCCGCGGGTTGCCGGCACCCCGCGGGCACGCAGAGCCGGGGCGCGGGCGGATTGGTCCGCGTGAGATTGGAACGGGGCGTTGGGCCCGCAGTTGAAAGGACTCTCTCATGGCGAAGGTTCAGAAGTCCACGGATTCGGCCAGCCTGGCCGAGGTCGTCGATCGCATCCTCGACAAGGGCATCGTCGTCGACGCCTTTGCGAAGGTGTCGCTCGTCGGCATCGAGCTCGTGTCGATCGAGGCCCGCGTGGTCATCGCGTCGGTCGAGACCTACCTGAAGTACGCCGAGGCCATCGGTCTGACCGCCACCGCGGCCAGCCCGAACGCCTAACGCGTACGACGCCCGAGCCCCGGGCAATCAAGCGAGAAATGGTTCGGGCGGCCTGCCGGCCGTCCGGGCTTTTATCACCCACGCACGGGAGGTCCCGCGATGACCCAGACATCTCCCAGCGGCCGCGACGACCTGCTCGAAGAGGTCGCGCACCTGCTCGACCACATGGCGAGCGATCCGGAGGCCGCGTACGCCGACGCGGACCGGACCCGCTTCTGCCGCGATGTGGGCGATTGGGTCCGTGCCGTGCGTGAGGAGATGGACCAGCTCCGTCGGGATTTCGAGCGCGGGATTCACCACGACCTGGTTGCGCGGACAACCGCCGACGCGGTCGACCGCATCGCGGGGCACGCCTCGTCGCTCGCGGAGCGCGTCCGCGCGGCGCTCGCTGCGCCGCAGGCGACCGCGGCTTCATCCGCGACCCCGCCCGCCGAAGAGTCACCGAAGCATGTGGAACAGGCCGAGCAGATCCGCTCGAGTGTCGCGGAGTTCCGCGAGCGTCTGCGAGCCGAACGCGCGGAGCGTGCACGCCTCGCCGCTGAAGAGCGCAAACGCTTCGTCGAGAGCATCAGGCGAGCACCACGACCCGATCCCAACGCCGAATCGGGAGACGCCTCCGCGGGGATTCCTAATGAGGTCGAGCCGTCCGACGAAACCGCCGCGCCGGTGTCGGACGGGACCGCCCCGGCTCAGGAAGCGGTCGGGGACGCACCGGATCGTCCGTCAGAGCCGCATGCTCCCGTGCCGGCCTTCGCGGAGTCCGTGGCAACCGCGTCGGATCACGCCGACGCAGAGGCCGAGGCACCCTTCGCGTCCACGGTTCCGCTCCCCGATCCCGCGACTCTCCGGGAGTCCGAGACGAGCGACGCGCCATCGCTCTTCGATCCGATCGACGAGGCAGGCGACGATGCGCCGCCCTCTGAGGAGGGAGTGCTGGAAGTTCAGGCCCCGGAAGACGATGCGCCCGCGGCGGAAAGGGATGCCCCTGAGGCTGCTCCGCTGCCCGAGGAGCCGTCCACGCCGCTCAAGTTCCGGCGCGCCGATGAGCCCGGGGATCCAGCCGGAGCAGCAACCGACGAGTCGAGCGTGCCCGAGCCCCGCGCCGCTGCCGACACCCTGCCCGGGACGGAGGCTCTTGGAGCAGCACCCGAGGGGAACGCGCGATCGCCCTTCCGCCGGGTCGATGTCGTGTCCCCGGCGAACACGGATGGCATCCGTTTCAGGATGAACCGATCCGCTTGATGCGGCGATTTTCTCGGAGTTTCGGCGCCCGAAGAACCGTCAAAGCCTGAATCACCGGTCGGCGTGTGCCGATAGTCGGGGCATGAGTAAAGCCGCCGAACTTGTGCAGCCCAAGACGCCGCAGCCCGCCTCCCTCGCGGTCTCGCCCGCGGAGGGATTCGTCGAGACGACCGAGGTCGAGAGGATCGCGGCCCGCGCCGCGGTCTACCTCGAGGCGGGCTACCCCGTCCACCTCGCCGGTCCCGCCGGCACGGGCAAGACCACGCTCGCGTTCCACATCGCCGCGACGCGCGGGCGCCCGGTCTCGCTGCTGCACGGCAACGAGGCATTCAACGGCACCGACCTGATCGGGCGCGACTCGGGGTACAAGAAGTCCACGACCGTTGACAACTTCATCCACTCGGTGCTCAAGACCGAGGAGAGCGTGGATGTCAACTGGATCGACAACCGCCTGACCAAGGCGTGCGAGCAGGGGCACACGCTGGTCTACGACGAGTTCAACCGGACCCGCGCCGAGGCGAACAACATCCTGCTCAGCCTGCTCGAAGAGGGCATCCTCTCGGTCCCCCGCGCGGGAGGCGGGTACATCCGCGTCCACCCCGAGTTCCGCATGATCCTGACCAGCAACCCCGCGGAGTACGCGGGCGTGCACAAAGCGCAGGACGCGCTGCTCGATCGCCTGATCACCATCCGCTGCGAGCACTACGACGCCGAGACGGAAACACGCATCGTCGCGTCCGCGTCGGGCCTCCCCGAGGACGACGCCGGGAGGATTGTCGCGCTCGTCCGCGCCCTGCGTGGTGAGGACGAAGCCGCCGACCAGCCCACCGTCCGCGGCGCGATCGCCCTGGGGCGCGTCTGCGCCGCGGCCCAGACCCCCGTCGACGCGAAGGACCCGGTGTTCGCCGCGATGGCGTTCGATGTGCTGGGCGATGCGGCGATGCACCTCGCGCAGACCGACAGCGCCTTGACACGCGGCGAGTTCAACGAACTGCTCAAGGTCGTGCTCGCGAGGAGTCCGCGCCGGAAGCGATCGACCAAGAAGGCCGCCTGATCCCGATCGACACCGCACGGAAGGAACCCCAGATGCCCCCCGCACGCAAGGGACTCCAGGACATCAGGACACACGCCGGCCGATCGACCGCGCCGGGCTCGAGCCACCGGACCTACATCCGCCTCAGCACGCTCGAGATGGAGCGGACCCGGAGGCAGCAGGAATTCGAGGCCGCCCAGGCGCGCGCCGACGCCGCGAAGGCCCGCGTGCAGAGGCTCGAGGCGGAGATCGCCGAGATCGTCGAGGCGATCCGCACCGGCGCCCCGCCGCCCACCAGCGACCCGATGCCCGATCCGCACCTCATATCCGTGAAGCACGCGTACGGCGTGAGCCGGCGCGCCAACGCCGCCGAGACCGTGGCAAGCGAGAAGGAGAACGCGTCATGAAGATCAATTGCCTGCATTGCGGCCACGCCTTCGGCGTCGACGATTCCTACTGCGATTACGAGGGCCTGCTCAAGTGCCCCACCTGCGCCGGGCTGCTCGAGGCACGGATCCAGGACGGCATGGTGCGTTCCGTGAGGCCCGGTTCGTTCGCCGCGCCGCCCGCGGAACCCGCGCCGGCGCCCGCGACCCAGGCGCAGGCCCTGTCGCCCGCGTCCGTCCAGGCCCAGGTCCAGGCGGCCACCCAGGAAATCCGCGAGGTCCAGGCGGTCGCTCAGCAGGCGATCCAGCCGACCCAGTCCGGCGAGCCCACCGCGCCGCAGCCGATCGATCCGGAGCCCGCCGACCAGGCGCAGCTGTCCGAAGGCCCCGGCGTCGGCTGAACGGATCTCGCATCTGATCAGAAAACCCCTGTTGTCCACGAGCCTTGCTGTCAACTGAAGGAGTCCGGCGTTGGAGGGATCGCTCTACATCTACGCGTTCTGTGACCGCCCCGCCCGGGGTGCGACGCTCGAAGGGCTGAACGGCGCCCCGGTCCGCTTTGTCGAAGCGGGCGGGGTCTTCGCCGCCGTGAGCGACGCACCGAGCGGGCGCCTGCGTCCGCAACGCCGCCTGCTCGCGGCCCACCAGGGCGTCCTCGCGGCGATCGCGGGGGAAGTCTCCACGCTCCCCGCCGCGTTCGGGCTGATCGCGGATTCTGAGGACATGCTCGCCGACGCTGTCTCCCAGAACGCCGCGACGCTGACCGGCGAGCTCGAGCGCGTCGCGGGGTGCGTCGAGATGGAGGTCCGCCTGGGCTGGGATGTGCCCTCGGTCTTCGAGCACCTCGTCTCCGTCGACGAGCCGCTCCGCGAGATGCGCGACCGGATGGTCGCGATGGGCGAGAACACCCCGCACGATCTCCGTGTCGAGATCGGCCGGCGCGTCGAACGCGTGCTCGAGCACCACCGCGCAGAAGCGTCCGCCCTCGTGATCGAGGGCGTCTCGGAAGCGTGCCGCGAGATCGAGCACCTCGACCCGAGCTCGGAGAGCGAACTGGTCCGCCTGACCGCGCTGGTCGCGAAAGAAGACACCGAGGCGTTCGAGTCGGCCGTTGAGCGGGTCGCCGAGCGTTTCGACGACACGCACGCGTTCCGCCTCTCGGGCCCGTTCGCGCCCCACAGCTTTGTCGATCTGCACCTCGACCTTTCGAGCAGCCGGCTCGCGGCCTGACCCCGCGAGGGAGACGAGCGATGTTCATCGTCGATGACCTGGTCCTCTCGCCTTTCAAGGGTTTCATGTGGCTCGTCCGCGAGCTGCACAGCGCCGCGGAGCGCGAGTTCGCAGACGAACGCGAGCGGACGCTCCGCGCCCTGCAGAGCCTCCACATGCGCCTCGAAGCCGGGCAGATCGACGAGGACGAGTTCGACGCCGAGGAAGCGAGATTGCTCGATCGCCTGGATGAACTGGACGGCGTGCTCGGAGAGGACGAAGAAGAAGAAGAAGCGGGCGCCGACGCGCCCGCTGAAGCCCAGGCCAGTCCCGGGGAGCGAACCGCATGACCACCCAGACCGAAGTCCACCTGCCCTCATTCCTGGCCGACGCACCGCCCGTGCTGATCTTCGGGGGCAAGGGGGGCGTCGGGAAGACGACCTCGGCCGCCGCGACCGCTGTCGCCCTCGCCCGCCTGCACCCCGATGAATCGGTCGTGCTGGTCTCCACCGACCCGGCCCATAGCGTGAAGGACGCCGTGGACGGCGCCGACCTGCCGCCCAATCTCCGTGTCGAGGAGCTCGACGCGGACAGCGAGCACAGGGCCTTCATGGAGGCGCACGCCGGGGCCCTGCACGAGATCGCGAGCCGAGGGACATTCCTCGACGACACCGATATCGAGCGCTTCCTCGACCTCTCGATCCCGGGTGTGGACGAGTTGATGAGCTTCCTGCGTCTCGCCCGGTGGTTCGAGGACGAGGAGGCCGACCGCTTTGTGATCGACACCGCCCCGACCGGGCACGCGCTCCGCCTGCTCACCATGCCCGAGATGACCAGCGGATGGATGGACGCGATCGAAGCCCTCCTGGGCAAGCACCGGTACATGGCCTCCGTCTTCGGCAGCGGCGGCGATGACCCCGTCGAGGCCTTCGTCGATGAACTGCAGGAGGCCTTCGAGAACATCGAGGGCGTCTGGACCGAGCCCAGCCTGACGCGCTTCGTCCCCGTCTTCAACGCCGAAGCGCTCAGCATCGCCGAAACCGACCGCCTGCTCGGGTCGCTCGACGAGATCGGTATCGACGCGCCGGGCCTGATCTGCAACCGCCTCGTTTCCCCCGACGCCTCGGGCTCGCTCGCCGCGCTCCGCGACGCGCAGGCGGGTGCCCTCGCCCAGATGCCCCCGCGCATCGCGGACCGCGCGATCGCGGGTGTCCCCCTCAACGCCGACGAACCCCGGGGCGACAACCTCTCGAATTTCTTCGCGCGGTGTCTCGATCCCAGATCGCTCCTCGCGGGCGAGGGCTCGACCCTCGAGGCCAGCGTCCGGGGTTCTGTCCCGATCGCGGGACGGATCACCCTCGTCGCCGGGAAGGGCGGCGTGGGGAAAACCACCGTCTCGTGCGCGACGGCGCTCCGTCTCGCGGCCTCCGGCGCCCGCACCCTCCTCGTCTCGACCGATCCCGCGGGCTCACTCGGGGACGCGTTCGGTGCGCAGATCGAGGCGGACGCGACACGCGTTGCGCCCAATCTCGACGCGATCCAGCTCGATGCCGACGCGGAGCTGCAGTCGCTCAAGGAGCAGTACGCCGACGAGCTCGAGGGCTTCTTCGACGACCTCGCGCTCGATCTGAGCTTCGACCGCGAGGCGCTCGAAAACCTGCTCGAGCTGGCGCCGACCGGCATCGACGAGGTGATGGCGCTCGTGCGCATGACCGAGGTCCTCGACGCGGCCGAGGGCGAGGCGTACGCCTCGATCGTCATCGACACCGCACCGACGGGTCACACCCTCCGCCTCCTCGAGCTCCCCGAACTCGTCCAGGCCTGGCTCGAGCAGATCTTCGCGGTCCTCCTCAAGTACGAGGACATGATCAGCCTGCCTCGGCTCAACGACCGCCTCATCCGCCTGTCCAAGGGGCTCAAGAAACTCAGGGCGATGCTGAGCGATCCCGCCCAGACCACGCTCCTCTCGGTCACCATCCCCACCCGACTCGCCGTCTCGGAGACACGACGCCTCATCGCGGGCGCCGCGGAGATCGGCATCCCCGTCACGGGTGTCGTCGTGAACCAGATCACCACGCCGGGCGATGACACAATCTCGGGCGCGATCGCGCGCCGAGAAGCGGACGAGATCGCCTCGCTCCGGGAGATCGCCGCGACGCTCCCGCTCGCCCTGATCTCGCGCGGCGGGGACCTCCGGGGCCCGGCGTCCCTCGCAGCGCTCGGCGAGGCGCTCATCGAACCCGCGACCCAGCGCCGGGAGGCCGCCTGATCCATGCCCGGCGCCGCCTCCAAGCCCAAGAAGAGGCTCAACCTCCGCAAGCGGCATGTCGAAACCGCGGGTCCCCCCGCGGCGGCATCCAGTGACGAGGTCTCCCTCGCCGAGACGCTCGATCGCGTCCTCGCCCGGGGCATCGTGGCGCGCGCCGAGGTGGTCCTCACCGTCGCCGAGATCCCGCTCGTGTATGTGGGGCTTCAGGCCCTGGTCTCCTCCGTCGAGACCGCCCGCGCCCTGCTCAGCGAGGACGCCGTCTGAACCGAGCGGAAGGGTCCGGATAATCCCGGGTTCCGTTTGTGCCGGCCGTTCGGAAAGTGACGAGATTTCCTTTTGCGACACCCCGAATGGGCCGATGACCCCGCCATGAGCACATCGTGCGCCGACATCGTGACCGGGCTGGAGCCCGCGGAGGGGAGGGCCCTCTGCGACGCCGCCGCACCGCGGGTCGACCTCAACGAAGAGAATGTCGGAAAGGGCCTCGCCCAGCTCGTCCTGACGGTCGTCCGCCTCGTCCACGAGTTGCTCGAAAAGCAGGCGCTCCGCCGCATGGACGCCGGAACGCTCAGCGATGAGGAGATCGACCGCCTCGGGCGCACCCTTCAGGCCCAGGCCCAGGAGATCAGGGACATGGCCGACAAGTTCGGCCTGAATGTCGAGGACCTCAACCTCGACCTCGGCCCGCTCGGAAAGGCGTTGTAAAGACCCATGGCCGTCGTCCGCAACAGCCCGAAACACAGCACCGACTCGACGAATGTCGCCGATCTCCTCGAGCGCGTTCTCGACAAGGGCGTCGTGATCGCGGGGGACATCAAGGTCAGCCTGCTCGATATTGAACTGCTCACCGTCCAGATCCGCCTCGTGGTCTGTTCGATCGACAAGGCCAAGGAGATGGGCATGGACTGGTGGGCGAATTCGCCCGTCTTCGGGAACGACAAGAAGAAGGACGAAGAGGTCAAGGCCCTGACCGATCGCCTCGCGTCTCTCGAGGCCCAGCTCGCCGAAGCGAAGGCCGACGCGGGCAACGCGGCGCTGCCCGAGGCCGTGCCGTCCGTTGCATCCCCGTCGCCCGCGGTGTCCGCCGAGCCAGCGGCGCCGCCGCCGTCGCCCGAGCAGCCCAGGCGATTCCGACCCGTGACCGACACCCCGCCCCCGGAGGCTTCCGCGTGACGCGTTCGCTGTCCATCATCCCCATCGTCCACACCGAGGCGGATCTCGGACAGCTCGCCGATCACCTGCGCGCCCAAATCGGCGAAGAAGCCTGGGCGGACAAGCAGCGTGCAGTTGCCGAGATCTGGCGCCGCATCGCCCAATGGTGCGACGAAGCCGACGCCGGGGGGCTGCGCATCTACCAGGACGGCCTCCCCCACGATCCGAATGCGGCGCGCATCGTCGCGGACCTCGCCGCGAAGGGCAGCCTCAATCACCGCATTCTCAAGGGGCTGATGGACCGCGGCGCCGAGCTCGTCGGCACCGAGGACCCCGAACTCCTCCTCCGCGAATACGAGATCGCGAAGGCCGCCGCCGAGGCGATCGACGCCGGTCGCCGACCCGACCCGCGCGACGCGCAGCGATCCGCGACCCTGCTGGAGCGGCGCGATCAGTACATCGCCCGTCGCATCGATGAGACCCTCGAAGAGACCAACCGGGGCGTGCTCTTCATCGGCATGCTCCATGATGTCGCGCCCAAGCTGCCCGCCGATATCGAAACCGTCTTCCCGCTGGGAAACCCCGCGCCGCAGCGACGCACCGCCTGATACACCGCCGACGACTCACCACAGGAGCCCGAACCATGACCGATCACGACAAGCAGAACCTCAGGGGACGCGGCGCCGTCGAGGGCATCCTCGGCGGGCTGGGCGACATCCTCGGCAAGATCTCCGAACTCGCCGACAAGGCCGAGACCATCCAGCGCGAGGGTGACTTCCAGACCAAGGACGGCAAGGAAGGCCGCTTCCATGTCGGCTTCAACATCCGCACGATGGCGGACGCCGCAGGCGAGCGGTCTATCGAGGTCGAGCCCTTCGGCAATGTCAGCCGCGACCGCAGCACCGGGGAAGCCAGCGTGAGCGAGCGCCGCGAGCCCCCGACGGATGTTTTCGAGGAGGCCGACCATGTCCTCGTCGTCGTCGAGATGCCCGGGATCGGCGAGGCCGACGCCTCCTTCACCGTCGAGGGCGATGTACTGACGATCTCCGCCGAGAGCGGCGCAAAGCGTTACCACAAGGAGGTGCTCCTCCCGCGCGCCTTCGACGAGACCGCGATGAGCGTGAACGCCGTCAACGGCGTCTTCGAGGTCAAGTTCGCGATCAGCGACAGCGAGGCCGCCTGACGAGACGACCACCGCCCGATAGAACCGCACGCGGAGCGGAGTACGCAGGGAACCGACGGAGAAAAGGCATGCCCGACGCATCGATCGAACTCAGGGTCGCCGAGGCCCTCAAGAAGGACGCCGGGCGCAACATCGTCCGCATCGACCCCGCCGACCTCAGCCGCCTGGGTGTGAGCATCGGGTCATTCGTCCGCCTGCAGGGCAAGCGCTCCACCCTGTGCAAGGCGATGCCCGCCTTCCCCGACGCGCGCGGCCAATCCAGGGCCCAGATCGACGGCGTCACCCGCGACAATGCCGGCCTGGGTGTCGACGACCCCGTCGTCATCACACCCGCCGACCCACCCCCCGCGGAAACCGTCAGTCTCACCCCGAGGACCGTCCGCGTCAGCCCGCGCGATCTCGACTACATCGGATCCCTCCTCGACGGCGTCGCCGTCAGCAAGGGCGACACCGTCCGCGCCACGCTCTTTGGCTCCCGCACCGCGGATTTCGTCGTCGAATCGTGCAAGCCCGGGCCCGAGGCCGTCATCAGCCCGACCACGCAGCTGCTCGTGCCCTCCGGCGCCGGCGCCGCGCCGCAGAAGAACACGCCTCCCGCGAACGCACCGACCTACGAGGACATCGGGGGTCTGGGCCAGCAGCTCGCCCGCATCCGCGAGATGATCGAGCTGCCCCTCCGCTTCCCCCAGGTCTTCGAACGCCTCGGCATCGACCCACCCAAGGGCGTCCTCCTGCACGGCCCCCCCGGCACAGGCAAGACGCTGATCGCGCGAACGATCGCCCACGAGGCCGACGCCGCCTTCTTCACCGTCTCCGGGCCCGAGATCGTCCACCGCCATTACGGCGAGAGCGAGAAGCACCTCCGCGAGATCTGGAAGAAGGCCACCGAGAAGGGCCCCTCTATCATCTTCATCGACGAGATCGACTCGATCGCGCCCAAGCGCGAGAATGTCGAGGGAGAGGTCGAGAAGCGAATCGTCGCCCAGCTGCTCGCACTCATGGACGGGCTCAACAAGAACGCAAATGTCGTGGTCATCGCCGCGACCAACCTGCCCAACAACATCGACCCCGCCCTCCGCCGCCCGGGACGCTTCGACCGCGAGATCGAGATCCCGATCCCCGATGCGCGAGGCCGACGCCAGATCCTTGAGGTTCACTCCCGAGGTATGCCGCTGGCGAACGATGTCAACATGGACGAGATCGCCGCCATCACGCACGGCTGCGTGGGCGCCGACCTCGAGGCCCTCTGCCGCGAGGCCGCGATGGCCTGCCTCCGCACCGTCCTCGACGACATCGACTTCGCCGCTCAGTCCATTCCCTACGAGACCCTTTCGAAACTCGAGGTCTCCATGGACCACTTCCGCGAGGGCATGCGCGAGGTCGAACCCTCCGCCGTCCGCGAGGTCTTCGTCGAGGTGCCGAATGTGTCCTGGGACGACATCGGCGGCATGACCGACATCAAACGACGCCTGATCGAAGCCGTCGAGTGGCCCCTCACCCACGCCGATTTCTTCCGCGACGCGGGCGTCAAGCCCCCCAAGGGCATCCTCCTCGCGGGCCCTCCCGGCGTGGGCAAGACCCTGACCGCCAAGGCGGTCGCCGCCCAGACCCAGGCGAACTTCATCTCGATCAAGGGCCCCGAGCTCATGAGCAAGTTCGTGGGACAGAGCGAGTCGCGCCTGCGTGAGATCTTCCGCAAGGCACGCCAGGCCGCGCCCTGCATCGTCTTCTTCGACGAGATCGACGCCCTGCTCCCCAAGCGTGGGCTCAACCAGTCCGACGCCGTCGGGGACCGCGTGCTCGCCCAGTTCCTCGCCGAGATGGACGGCGTCGAAGAACTCAACGGCGTGCTCGTCCTCGGCGCCACCAACCGCCTGGACATGCTCGACCCCGCCATGCTCCGCCCCGGACGCTTCGATGAGGTGGTCGAACTCGACACCCCCGACGAGGCCTCCCGCGCCGAGATCTTCCGTGTCCACATGCGGGGCCGCCCCTTCGCCGACGCCATCGACCCCGTCGAGCTCGCCCGCCTCTGCCCCGCCGCGTCGGGCGCACAGATCGCCGGTGCGGTCCGACGGGCCGCGATGGCCGCCGTCCGGCGCGCCGTCCGCGCCCAGGAATCCAGCACCGCCGTCAGCCTCGAGATCGGGGTCGACGACATCCGCCACGCCATCGACATCGAGACGGGCCTCGCCCGGGAGCACGCGGCATGAGCGTCCTTCCCGAAGCGACCGAGACCATGCTCTACCTCGTGGGCATCGCCCGCGCCGGACACCTCGCGGGTTTCCAATGCCACGGCATCGAACCCGTCCCGGGCTCCACCGAGCAGGGGTCGTTCAGCGCGAATGCAGACGCGAGCGGCGCCCACGCAGTGACCATCGACGCGGGCGGTGTTCCGCTCGACGCACTCGTCGTCGAGGTCCCGCGCGACCTCTTCACGGGATCGGACGCCGAGGACCGCCTCCAAGATGTCACCTGGCTCCGCCCGCGTGCCGAACGGCACGAGGCGATCATCCGAAAGGCAAGGGCCCGCACCGCGATGATGCCCGTCGGGTTCGGGAGCGTCTTCTCCGGCGAAGAAGCGCTCGGTGTGACTCTCGCCGAACATGCGCAGGCCGTGCTCGATTACCTCGACGAAACCGACAACTGCGACGAATGGTCGCTCAAGGCATGGGTCTCGCGCCGCGACGCGATCGAACGCGCCAAGGCCGCGATCGCCGAGGACCAGGCCGCCCGATCGGGCGACGGCGCCGCCTATCTCCGCGCTCGGCGCCTCGAGGGCGAAGCCGAGACG
>DLBY01000020.1:33153-40022 GCA_002480345.1 Phycisphaerales bacterium UBA7812
TCGAGGGCGAAGCCGAGACGCTCGCCGAGGACCACGCGCTCGCCCTCGTCGAGGGCCTCATCGAGGACCTGGGCGAGACGATCGTCGACGCCGCCGAGCGGCGTGCGACCAGCGTGGACGACGACCCCGATCGCTGGCTGATCGCCCATGTCGCGCTGCTCATCGACCGCGACACCCGCGCCGCCTTCGACGAACGCCTCGACCACCTCGCCGCCGACCTCGACCGCGAGGGTCTCCACCTCGAACTCACGGGTCCGTGGTCCCCCTACAGCTTCTGCCCCCCGCTGGGCACACAAGCCGATGACAACCCGTGAATGCTGACCCCATACGCCATCACGCGCGCCGGCACCGAAGCGGGTGAATTCTCCGATTGCTACGGGCGAACACTCCGCGCCGTCGAATCGTTCGGTCTCTCCCTGCTGGTCGGCGATCCGATCGACGCGGAGTGCGACGCCGAGGGCTTCATGGACACGGTCGCCCTGATCCACGAGCACGCATGCTGCGTGCCCGTTCGGCTCGACGATCCACTCAACGACGAGACCGCCGTCCGACGCCTGCTCGAGACCGGTGCGGACCGGTTCACACGCCTGCTCGATCGCCTCACCGGCGCCGACGAGTGGTCGGTGCGCGTCGAGGCACCAATCCGTGATCATGCGCCGCCACCAGCCGGAACGCCACCAGCCGCCGACAGCGCCAGCGGCCGGTCCTACCTCCGCCAACGCCGGCGCGACCTCGACACCGCCTCGGGCATCCATCCGGAGGTCTCCGACTTGATCGCGGTCCTGTCCCACGCGTTGGCGCCGCTCGCCCGCGACACACGCACGCTGCCCGCAAAGCACGGCGCGGGCTCGCTGGCGCTGCTCGTCGACCGGGACCGGGACATCACGCCGAGTTTCCGCGCCGCCGCGGCGGACGCGACGCTCCCGTGCATGCTCTCGGGCCCCTGGCCCCCCTTCAGCTTCGTCAGCCTCGCGACCTGAAAGCAGCCGTGCGCGCAGGTGTGCCCCGGCGAGCCCAGCGGTGCGGAACGGCGCGCCACGCCCGATCCTTCCGCGCATGATGGAATGCAAATGAACCCGCCGACGCGCACCGAACGCGATCGCGGTTACGCCGCATCGCCTAGGAAATCGTGCTCCAGCATCGCCGCGCCGATCCGCTCGATGTCCGCGTGCAGGGCCCGGTCGCTGCGGAACCCCTCGAACCCGTTCATCCACTCGGGCACCGAAACGGGCTCGCCCGGTGCCCGCCCGTGTTGCCGCAGGAAGGCGAGCTGCCCGAGTCCGATCGCGTGGATCGCGAGGACCACCGCCGCCCGCTCGGTCTGCTCATAGCACACCCGCGCCGCCATCGTCCCCATCGAAACAACATCCTGGTTCCGCCCGTTGGTCGGCATCGTCGCGACGGCGCTGGGGGTCGCGTTCCGCCGCAGCTCCGCCGCGACCGCGGTCGCGGTGATCTGCCCGCCCGCCATCCCGCTCGTCGCGCCGGGCTGCCAGGCAAGCAGCAGGGGGGCGCCCCCGTTCAGTTCGGGGTTGACGATCACATCCAGCTGCCGCTCGATGAGCAGCGAGGCCTGCACGATCGCCGCGTTCGCCGCGTCCGCCGCGAACGAGATCTGCTGCCCCTGGAAGTTCCCGCCGTGCAGCACCGCCGGATCGGTCGGCGAGCCGCAGACCACCGGGTTGTCGTTCACCCCGTTCAGCTCGCGCTCAACCACGGACCGCGCGTACGCCAGCTGGTCCCGGCACGCGCCCAGGAACTGCGGGGCGCACCGCAGCGAGTACACCTCCTGAAGAGGGCGGCTCGTGTCCTCGGCATGGTCGATCAACCCCGACGCGATGCTCGCCGCGGAGGCGATCTGCCCCGCGTGCCCCCGCGCCTCGTGGATCCGTGCGTCCATCGCTTGGTGTCGCCCGCCCAGCGAGCGGAACGCCCACGCCGTCAGCGCCTCCGCGATGCGCACCAAACGGTCCGCCCGCGCGATCGCGAGCGACGCGTACGCCGTCATGAACGAGGTCCCGTTCACCATCGCCAACGCGTCGCGCCCGGACAACTCGATCGGCTCCAACCCCGCGTCCCGCAGCGCGTCGGTCGCATCGATCACCGCGCCGGTTTCAGTCAGCACGCGACCCTCGCCCGTCAGCACCCGCGCCGCGTGCGCCAGGGGGATCAGGTCCCCGCTCGCGCCCACCGATCCGATCTCCGGGATCGCCGGGCAGGTGTCCGTCTGCAACAGCGAAAGCAGCGCCCGCGCCGCGTCCGGCGCGATGCCAGAGTGCCCGAGCGCCAGCGCCTGGCACCGCGCCGCGAGCGTCGCCCGCACCACGCGCCGGCTCGCGAGCGGGCCGCACCCCGCGCCGAGGTGCGCGATCAGACCCGAGCCCTGCGCAAAGGCGTTCTCATCCGCCGCGTACCGCACATGCGGCCCGTACCCGGTCGTCAGCCCATAGATCTCATCGCCGCGCAGGTGCGCCGCCTCGAGCGTGGCGCGCGAACGCTCGATCGCGTCGACCGCCTCGCGACCGAACGCCGCCGAAGCCGCCCCGTCCGCGATCCGCTCGATCGCCTCGCAGGTCACACGCTCCCGTGGTCCGAGAACCACGCACGGAAGATTCCCCGACTTCGGCTCGGGACGCAGCGCCCCGCTCACGGCGATCGTCATCGTCTGCACCTCGATCTGCACGCCGTGTCCCGGCGCCCGCGCGCCGTCAGGCCGCGATGGTAGAAATCGGATCACCGCACGCTCCGGCTTTGATCAACACGCCGCGATCGATTTCGCCTTTCCGTGTCCGCAAAGGCGAACCGTCCATCAACCGATCGATCCCGACCAGATAACGGCACACGGGCCCGAGCGCCGATCGCACCGCGCGCTCAACCCCCTCATCGAGAGGCCCCCCGCCCCCGACGAGCGCAACCCGGAAACCGGTGTCCGCCGCGGGCGAAACCACCGCCTCGCACCCCGGCACCACGCGCTCGATCGCCCGCTCAAGAGACGGCGCATCGATCATCTTCCCGTTCGAGAGCTTGAACCGCTGATCCACCCGGCCCACGAAGACCAGTCCCCCCGCCGTCTCCTCGACGAGGTCTCCGGTCTCGAGCCACCGGTTCGGATCAAGCCGCCGCAGCGCGCCGTCGCGCCACACCCCCGCGCACACATTCTTCCCCCGCACGAGCAGCTCCCCGGCCTCCACGCGCGTCTCGCAACCCAGGGGCTTCCCGAGCGAGCCCGCGACGAACACGCCGGGCGCGCCCAGCGTGATGCCCGGCGACGCCTCCGTCTGCCCGTAGCCGACGCGAAGACGCGTGCCGCGCAGGATCGACGCGAGCGAAGCGGAGATCGGCGCCCCGCCGACGACCCCGCCCACGCGATCCAGCAGCGCTCGCCCGCCCGGGGTCTCCGCCAGCGACTGCGCCTGCAGCGGAACGAGGCTGATCCAGGTCACCTCGTGCGCTTCCGCGGCGCGGACCACCGACTCGGGGGCGCGCCCCTCCGAGCCCTCGGTGAACACGCTCGCGCCCGAGAGAAGCGCGGGCCACAACTCCACCAGCAGCCCGAACGCGTGATGCCACGGAAGCACCGACAGCACGCGATCGGAACGCGTCAGCCCCAGCGCCCGCGTATGGCTCTCCAACTGGTGCAGCAGATTCGAGAACGACAGCGCGACGCGCGTCGGGTTCCCGCTCGTCCCGCTCGTGGTCATGATGAGCGCGACACCCTCGGTCGGGGCGCCGCGGGCGCGCACGCAGAACCGCGACTCGCTCGCGCCGCCCGCCGCTGTCGGGCCCAGCACATGCCGCCCCTCGCGCAGCGCGATCAGCGCCGAGGCATCGAACGCTCCGAGAAGATCCTCCGCTCGATCCGCCTGCGCCTCCGGAACGGGGCACACCGTCAGCCCCTCCCACCACGCCGCGACCATCGCCATGATGAACGCCGGGGAGCGAGGCAGCGCGAGCACGACCCGCTCACCGGGCCGAAGCCCCGCGGCGCGGAAACGGTTCACCCAGGTCCGCGCCCCGGTCCACAGCGACGCCGCGGGGATCCCGAACCCCTCGCCCACCAGCAGGGGCTCGGCGCGCGAGCGCAGCGCATCGAAGAGCGTCTCCCGCAGCGTCCCGTGTGCGTCGCGTGCGCTGTCCATAAACGCGTCGGGACCCGTCTCCGGGCCCCACCGCGGGTCGTTCCGGTGATCACGCCCGAGCGACGAAGACCCAGTTGGTCCCCGAGGCCTGGTCGCGGTACATGTGCACCTTCACATTGGTGGGCTTCATCTTGAAGGTAAAGGTGTACGGGAAGCACACATTCAGCGCGCCCGCCGCGACACCCTTCTTGAAGGTGCCGAAGAACAGCGCGTTGTTCGTGCACGGCGCGATCTGCGTGAAGAACACCTTGCCCTCGGCGCTCGGGACGGGAACGCCGCCCAGCTCCGACTGGTAGCGGTTGTAAAGCAGGATCCGCCCCGAGTCGTCAACCTTGACGACGCCGAAGTCGCACGCGTCCGCATCGGCGCGGCTCAGGTTGCCCAGCATGTTGAACAGCTCGCCGGGAACGAAGGTGCCCTGCGCCGGCGCCGCCGCACCGGTGTTGGTCTGCATCATGGTCATTGGTCATCTCCTTGGTGGATCGCCTCGGTCCACTCGGCGCGGAGCACGGGCTTGTCGTTCTCGATGAAGAAGTGAACGGACTTCTTGGAATACATCGGATCCAGCTGAGCGCTCAGGTCCTTGATGCGCGCAAGCATCATCGTGGACTCGGCATCATCGAACCCGGCGTGGGAGCCGAAGCGGTCGTAGAAGTCCCGGAGCTGTGCCTCCAGGTTCTCGACCATCTGCACGATCTCCTCGGCAGACGAAATGCCGAAGCGATCGCTCAGATACTCCCGCTCCTGGTACAGAGCCTTGAGCTGTCCCTCAAGGCTCTCGATCATCGCGGTGTCGGTCATATCTTTCCCTTCATCAAAGGGCTGGGGTCATGGGAACGAGCAACCGTCCCCCCGGTGCAATCAGGCCGCGTCTTTCATCGGCCGAGCGAGAAATTCCGTGATGTGATCGATGTCGTCTTCACGCAGCAGCCCTTCGACATGCTGCAGGAAGGTGCTCACCGCCGTCGCGCGACACATGTCGCTGACATGCGGGTGGTTCCCCCGGAACATCGAGTAGTTCATCTTCGTGTTGAACGCGATCCAGCGGCTCTTCAGCTCCACATACTGAATCGCGACCACCATCTCGACATCCTCTCCCCCGCCCACCTGGTTCACCAGGGAGATCAGGTCGCCCTGGAGCGTCTCCAGCCAGACGATCGTGTCAGCGATGATGTCCGCCTTCGACTCACCCGTCGGAGGCTCCGGTGCCTCCTGCAGCGCCTCGCGCAGAGCGTCCGTGTCAAATGACCGAATGTGCGCGACGATTTCCTCGTGATTCACAGCAGGCTCCCTTCGTCAGGCCGGACGATCCACAGCCCTGCCCGCCTATCGGCGAGATCCGACAGCCAGCCAAGCCGCTCTACGAAGTTTGTGCCCACGAATTCGCCGAGCTTGAAACAAAGAAGACAGAGAGATCGAGAAAGAGCGCCCCCCCGGCCGAATTCCCGCGCCCAACACGCGGTTCCATCGAACCGCACGCCGAATCCTGCCGACAAAGCCGATGAGGTGTTGCGCCGAACGGAGGACCCCATGCCATCCCACGATCACGCCGATCAACGACGGACCGAGCGACTGCGTTACGCCGAATGGGTCGAATTCGGTCCGCTCGACATCCAGACCGGGCGCATCGGAGCCCACCTCCAGAGCGCCGCCTTCAACCTGAACGATCAAGGCGTCGGGGTCCTCACCGCCGAGCCGTTCGACATCGGGAGCAGCATGTTCCTCCGGCTCCGAACGAAGGGCACGAACGAGCAGTTCGACCGCTTCGGGATCGTCCGGACCATCACCCGAAAGGGGCACTGGGTCCTCTGCGGCATCGAGTTCACCGCGCCGCCCGAGGGTCTCGAACACCTGACTTTCGAGGACGCGCTCAGAAGAGCCGCCTGACCCCCGACCGCCCCGCACGCCGAGACCCGTCCCGAGACCTCACTCAGGAAGGCTATCCACGACGATCGGCACCCACGCCGCTCGCGTCAAAGGCGACGCAGGCGACGACCACGCCGCCGCATCCGCACGATCGGCATCGCCGCCCGCGGTGCGCTCAGGCAAGGGCTCCCGGAGCAGGCGGAACTCGACCGAAAGCCCAGCGTCTTCCAGCCGCTTCCGGAGCGCCGCCAACGCCGCGGGCGTCGGACGCACCCACGCCGACCACCCGCCACGGCGAGGGGTCACCACCCGATCGGGGCCCCCGTCTTCAGACGCCACCACGGGCGACTCCGCCTCCGGCATCCCGATCGACGCGATCGTGTCGTCAGCGAGCGGAGCGGTCACGCTGAAGGAGTGATCAGGCCCGATCCGCTGCCCCGCGAGTGTCGCCATCAGCGTGTCAGTGGTCTCGCCCGAACCCGACCGCGCGCACACGACCAGGCGACGCGTCCCCAGATGCGGCGCCGCCTCGAACACATCCGCGAGCGCGACCGCGCCCCAGGAATCCGGGATCGGCGCTGGCTCGTGCGCCCAAGCGGGCTCGACCGGCTCCGCCGAGTCCACAGCCCGCGCGACCTCGAGATGTCCCTCCGCGTCCGCGTCCGACGGCGCCGCCGCGATCGTCTCGCTCGGCGCCCCCGTGCCCGCCCGCCACGACTTCCAGGCGCGCACCCCTGACTGGACCCCGATCCCCGCGACCACCAGCACCGCCGCCGCTGCCGCGACCCCGAGCGCGGCCCGGTACCGAACCAGGCGCGCGAAGATCGGCTCGCGGTAGGGCTGCACCACCGAAACCGGCGGTCC
>DLBY01000125.1:0-20413 GCA_002480345.1 Phycisphaerales bacterium UBA7812
CCGGTGGACGCACGTCGCCCAGGCACTGCCAGAGCGCCGAGTGCTCGCTGTCGACGGGGAGCAATCTGGCGCCTGTTCGGCTGCACGCATCGACGACCAGCTGGCCCGCGGCGACGAGTGTTTCCTTGTTTGCCAGCGCCACATCGATCCCGAGTTCGACGGCTGCGAGCGTTGCGCCGAGCCCGGCGGACCCGACGATCGCACCGACAACGAGATCCACGCCGACGGTTTCGTGCGCACGGCGGACGAGTTCCTCGGCTGCGCTCTCGCCTGTGATCTGTTCGGCGCTGGCATCCAGTTGTTCACTGGCGCAGGTCGAGACGAATCGAGGTTTGAACTGTTCGATCTGGCGGGCGAGCTCGTCGCTGGCACGCCCCGCAGCGAGACCGACGACCTCGAAGCGGTGCGACCCGTTCTGCGCATTGAGATGCCCGATGACGTCCAGCGTCTGCGTCCCGATCGAGCCGGTGGAGCCCAGTATGACGATGCGCTTTGGGGACGTCATCGGATCACTCGTCGCTCATGGCAGCCTTCTCGCTCGGCTTCAGCTTGCGCCGGCTGCCGGCGTAGAGCGTTCGAGGCTTCTTCGGCTTGGGGGTCTCGGCGACAACTTCGACGGTGGGCGGGCTCTTCTCTGCATTGGCTTTGCCGTTGGACGTCTCGCCGGACTCGGAAGTTTCCGACGACTTGCCCTTGCCCCGGCCGCCACGCCTGCGACGACGCTTCTTCTTGCCGCCCGATTCGTCATCGCCTTCGGATTTCGCCTCGTCAGAGGGGGAGCTCTCGGCGTCGGGTGCTGCGTCTTGGCTGGCCTTGGCCTCGGCATCGGGCTTGGCTGACTCTTCATTCTCGCCATCGGCATCGCCCGCGGCATCGGCGCTGGAGCTGCGCTTCTTGCCGCGACGGCGGCGGCGCTTCTTCTTGGGCTTCTCGTCGCCTTCGGACTCGGCGTCGCCGGCCTCGGCATCGCCCGCGTTTTCGTTCTGCTCGGGCTGCTCGGCTTCTTTGGATTCGCTCTCAGAATCGGACGAGCTCTCGGCTTCCGTGTCGCCTGACTCTTCGCCTTCCTGTGACTTGTCGCCACTGCGCTTGCGGCCCCGCCCGCCGCGACGGCGACGGCGGCGCTTCTTCTTGCCGCCCGACTGCTGCTCGTCATCCTCGTCCTCGTCATCCGCGGTGGCAACGGCCTTGGCGGCGTCGATCTCGATCGGGTGCGGGTCGGCGACGTCCTCGATCGCCTGCAGCAGGTCCTCTTCCTCGCTGATCTCATCCCACGCGCGGTCGTCGGAGGAATCGGTCCACTCGGGGAGCTGCTTGGGGAGCCTTGGCTTGGGCAGCGTTGCGACGTCGATGTCGTTGCCCGCCTCGTCGTAGGCATAGACGTTGAACCGCTCGGTGCCGAGCTGATCGCTCACGCGCACCATGACGGTCTTCTGGGTGATCAGTTCCATCCGAGTGATGGATCGGCGTCGGCTTGAGAGCAGTTCACCCGCGACGCGGCCAGGCACGACGAGCTCAGCCTTCTTCACCTTGTCGTAGCTGAGGATCAGCGCCAGCTCGCGCAGCGCCTCGGCCGCGAGCGACTCGGGCTTGCGGACCCAGCCCCGTCCCATGTGCGGCGGCAGCTCGGTGTAGTGCGTGCCCTGGGCGCTCGGACGCATGCGCTGACGTGTCATCTCCATGATGCCGAACTGGCTGATCGGGAGGATGGTGCTCTTGGCGCGGTCGCGCTTGAGTCGGTCCTTGAAGCGGTTCTCGATGTCCTTGCGGTTGGACGCGTGGCGCATGTCGATGAGGTCGCAGATGACGAGCCCGCCCAGGTCGCGGAGTCGGAGCTGGCGGCAGATCTCGTCGACGGCCTCGACATTGGTGTTGTACGCGTTGGCTTCGGCGTCGCGGGCGCCGCGTGAGCGTCCGGAGTTGACATCGATCGCGACGAGGGCCTCGGTCTGCTCCATGACGAGGGCGCCGCCCGAGGGGAGGGGGACCTCGGTCGCGTGCATGAGCTCGAGCTGCTCCTCGATGCCGAAGGCGTGGAAGATGGGTCG
Source organism: Phycisphaerales bacterium UBA7812 (assembly GCA_002480345.1). Classification (GTDB taxonomy): domain Bacteria; phylum Planctomycetota; class Phycisphaerae; order Phycisphaerales; family UBA1924; genus UBA1926. The sequence continues at coordinate 2,049 of DLBY01000125.1, forward strand.
CTTCTCGTCGTAGAGGCAGAGCTTGGTCGCGGCGCGGGGGGAGACGATCTTCATGAAGCCCGCGGCGCGGGCGAGGGCGGCGGGGTTGTCGATGACGACGCGTTTGACCTGGTTGGTGACGCGGTCGCGGATGGTGCGGAGGAGCAGGTCGGCCTCGGAATAGAGCAGGGCGGGGCCCTTGCCCTTCTTGCGCTTGCGTTCCATGTCCTTCCAGAGGCGCTGGAGGTAGGCGAGGTCGCGCTTGAGATCGGTCTTGGTGCGGTCGAGGCCCGCGGTGCGGAGGATGAAGCCGAAGCCCTCGGGGAGGTCGAGCTGGTCGAGGATCTTGCGCATCTTCTTGCGCAGGTCCTCGTCCTCGACCTTGCGGGAGACGCCCACCTTGTCCATGTCGGGCATCATCACGAGGAAGCGCCCGGGGATGGAGAGGTAGCTGGTGAGGGTGGGGCCCTTGGTGCCCACGCCCTCCTTGAGGACCTGGACGGTGATCTCCTGGCCCTTCTTCAGTGCCTTCTCGATGGGGGGGCGCTGGCGGCGCGGGGTCTTGCGGCCCACGCGCTCGGTCTCGTCGTCACCCGCGCCCGGGAAGTAGCGGGGGTGGAGATCGGAGAGGTGGAGGAAGCCCGCTTCTTCGGTTCCGAAGTCGACGAAGGCGGCCTGGATGTTGCGCTCGATGTTGACGACCTTGCCACGGTAGATGTTCCCGACGCGGGAGACATTCTGCGTGGGCTCGGCGTCGAACTCCTCGAGCTTGCCGTCCTCGATGATCGCGATCCGGCAGTCCTCGCCGGGCGTGTAGTTGATGATCATCTCGGAGGGCGCCTCGGCGACGGGGGTCGCGGGGGCGGCCTGGTCGTCGTCGGGCTCGAGGGCGCGTTCCTCGGTGGACTCGCCCTCGGCGGGGGCGGGCGCGTCGTCGTCGTCCGCGTCGGTATCGTCGGTCGTCTCGTCGGTGCTCGCGTCCGCGGCCTTCGCGGGGGTCTTCTTGCGGCGCGAGCGCTTCTTGCGGGGCTTGGCGGGCGATTCGCTCTCCCCGTCGTCTTCCGGGGCCTGGTCGGCCTTTGTGTCGGCTGACTCATCGGAGGATGGGTCAGCCGCGGGCGACGCGTCTTCGGGCGCGTTGTCAGGCGCGTCATCGTCCGCCTGCGAGGCGGTTTTCTTGGTGGTGCGCTTGCGCGTGGTTTTCTTTGCCGCGGTCTTGGCGGACTTCTTGGTCGTCCGCTTGGACTTCTTCTTGGTCGTCTTCGCGGGCGGCTTGGGCTCGGCGGTGGGCGATGCCTCGGCGCCGGGCGCGTCGGTGGTGGTTTCTGTCGTCGCTTCGGTTGTCTGGTCGTCTGCCATGGGTGCTCGCGGGGGTGCCGCGGACCGAGGGCGAATCACCGGGCTGTCGCGTGTCGGATTGGCTCGCGTGTGTGCATGCCGTGTGTCTGCCGGACGCTGGGCTCTGGCGCGGGCGCCGGATCGGATCCCCTCGGGGGTGATCGGGCGCCCGGCCCCGTCCCGCGGTCTTCCGAAGATCGGCGTGGTGCCGATCGGGAGCGCTCGCGGGGCGGCGGTGGTCGGTCGGTTCGCGCCGGCGGCGGGGGTCTGATCCCGCGGCCGGGGGTGTGTTTCCCGTGCGTGCCTGGTCCCTCGCAGGGCCTTGGACACGCTTCAGCGGTCGTCGGTGTAGCCTCTGAACGCTTCCGGGACGAGTGTTCTGACCTGATCGCGGAGGTAGGCCGCGACTTCGGTTTCCGAATCGAGGGAGATCGCTTTTTTGGCGATCTGCTCGCATTGCTTGATGGTGACCGCACGGACCACCTGTTTGAGGGCGGGGATGCCGGACGCCGTCAGGGAGAGGGTACGCAGTCCGAGCCCGAGGAGCAATACGGCATAGATCGGCTCCCCGGCGGATTCCCCGCAGCATGAAACGGGGATTTCGCGGCGTTTGGCGGCGCGGGCGATGTCGCGGATGAGCTTGATGACCGCGGGATGGGTGGGCATGTAGAGCGAGGCGACCTGCTCGTTGGTGCGGTCGACGGCGAGGGTGTACTGGACGAGGTCGTTGGTCCCGATGGAGAAGAAGTCGGCTTCCTGGGCGAAGGCGTCGGCCATCACGGCGGCGGAGGGGACCTCGACCATCATGCCGACGGGGATCTTGCGGTCGTGGGGGATGCCCAGTTCGTCGAGGTCCTCGGCGGCGTCGTTGAGCAGGTGGCGGGCCTGGCGGAACTCGTGGAGGGTTGTGATGAGGGGGAACATGATCTTGACCGGCCCGTGGGCGCTGGCGCGGAGCAGCGCGCGGAGCTGGGTCTTGAACATGGGCATGTTCTGGAGGCAGTAGCGGATGGAGCGGAGGCCCAGGAAGGGGTTGCGCTCGGGGAACTCGGCGCGCTGCTGGGTGTACTTGTCGGCGCCGAGGTCGACGGTGCGGATGGTGAGGGGCCTGCCGCCCAGCGCGTCGATGCACCGCTTGTAGACGCGGTAGTGGTCTTCTTCGGTGGGTTCGTGATCCCCGGTGAGGTAGAGGAACTCGGTGCGGTAGAGGCCGACCCCGACGCCGCCCATCTCGAGGACCGCCTCGGCTTCTTCGGGGAACTCGATGTTGCCCAGGAGTTCGATCTCGACGCCGTCGGCGGTGACGGCGGGGAGGTCGGCGGTCTCTCTGAGCGAGAGGGTGAACGACTCGCGCTGGGTGATGCGGGCGCGGTATTCCTCGATGGTGTCGTCGTCGGGGTCGAGGACGATGCGGCCCCGGTCCCCGTCGACGATGATCATCTCCCCGTCGTTGGCGAGGAAGGTGAGCCTGCGGCACCCGACGACGGCGGGGAGACCCAGGGCGCGGGCGACGATCGCGGTGTGGCTTGTGGGCCCGCCCAGGTCGGTCGCCATCGCGAGGACCTTGGAGCGTTCGAAGCCCGCGGTCTGGGAGGGGGTCAGGTCCCGCGCGGCGACGATCCCGGGCTCGGTGAAGCGGGCGGTCGCCTGCCCCATGCCTCCCATCAGGTGGTTGAGGAGCCGATCGGCGAGGTCCTGCAGGTCGTTGACCTTGGTGCGGAAGGCGGCGTCGGTGCGGCTGGCGAATCTCTCGGTCCAGTCGCGGAAGACCTTGGCGACCGCGAACTCGGCGGCGACGCCCTCGGCGCGGATCATCTCGCTGATGGGCCCGACAAGGGCCTTGTCGGAGAGGGCGCCGATGTGGAACAGGAAGATCTTCGCGGTCTCTTCGCCCATCTCCTCGGCGGCGGTCTTGTGGACCTCCATGAGCGCGGCGATCGAGGCGTTGCGGGCGGTCTCGAAGCGTTCGACCTCCGCGTCGATCTGATCGGGCTCGATGACCCGCTTGGGGATGCGGCGTCCCTTCGCGTCGTCGAGCACGCGGACGCGCCCGATGACGATGCCTGGGGAGACCGGGATGCCCTTGAGGATCTTCATGGATCGGATCGCGCTGGGAGAGTCGGGCCCGCGGGTCGCGGGTGCGGGAAAAGGCCCATGGTAGCGGGGACGGCGGGGGGGCTCAGGGTTGACAGAGGGGGCTGAGGTTGCCCATACTACTGCGTCGGCGTCCGGTGTCAGGCCGCCGAGCGATCCGGTCGTTCGGATGCGCGGGCGTGAAGAGGCCCGCGAATCGGTCCGCCCGGTGTGGTTGAGCGCAACAGGATCAGACGCCTTGCCGCCCGCGTTTCGGGCAGGCCCGGTATCGGGTGTGTCCCGTGCCCCACGATCAGGGTGATTGCCCGGGTCGGGTGCCGGTCATGCGAGGGGTGGATTGTGTGTGTGGGTGTCGGCGCGGGGCCGATCCCGGGTTGCGTTCGTGCAGCGGGTCTGCGTTCGTGCGCCTGCTGGTGCGGGGAAGCGATGATGGAAGGTTCGGAGAGCACCCTGACGGGCATTCTCGAATGGCCGCAACGCGCCGAGGGGCGTGTGCGGCAGGTGAACGACTCGGCGGTGGTCGTGCAGAGCGCCGACGATCCGTATGTGCCGGTGTCGTTCGGGGACGAGTTGCCCTTGCGGAACGGGCTGGAAGTCACCGTCGAGGTGGTTCGGAAGAAGAGCCGACGGAGGCGGGGCAAGCCCGGTCCTCGGAATGTCCGCCCGGTGGTCGAGTCGTTCCTGAAGATCGAGGGGATGGATCCGGACCAGTTCGCGAGCGCCAAGGCGTTCGAGGACCTGACGAGCATCGACCCCGAGCCCAGGCTGACGCTGGAATATCCGGGCTGCCCGCCGGCGTGCCGGCTGATCGATCTGTTCTGCCCGATTGGTTACGGCCAGCGCGGCTTGATCGTCAGCCCCCCCAAGGCGGGCAAGACGACGCTGATGAAGCAGATCACCGAGTCGATCCTGCGGAACCACGAGGATGTGCATGTCATCCTGCTGCTCATCGACGAGCGGCCCGAGGAGGTCACGGACTTCAAGCGCACCTTCGCGACAACGCGCCCCGACGACGAGTGGCCCCACCCGTGGGGTCGGGACAGGATCCGGATTCTTGCGTCGAGCAACGACCACGATGTCGAGCGGCATATCCAGCTCGCGACGCTCACGCTCGAGCGCTGCAAGCGGATGGTCGAGGCGGGGCGGCACGTGCTGGTGATGATGGACTCGCTGACGCGCCTGGGGCGCGCCTTCAACCGGAGCGGCAAGCACGCGAACAGCGGGCGCACGATGTCGGGCGGCATCGACAGCAAGGCGCTGGAGATCCCCAAGCAGATCTTTGGGGCTGCTCGTAACACGGAGGACGGCGGGAGCCTGACGATGCTCGCGACCTGCCTTGTGGACACCGGGAGCCAGGGCGACGCGGTGATCTTCGAGGAGTTCAAGGGCACGGGCAACATGGAGCTGATCCTCGACCGCAAGGTCGCGGAGAAGCGGCTGTTTCCCGCGATGAACCTCGCGGCGAGCGGGACGCGGAAAGAGGACAAGCTGCTGGACGAGAAGACGCTCTCGACGATCACCGCTTTGCGCCGGCGGATGCTGAACATGCACCCCGATCAGCAGATCGAGCAGCTGCTCGCGGCGGTGAGCCGGTTTGAGACGAACGACAAGCTGGTGGGGCTGGGGTGAATCGCGACCCGATGAACGAGCGCGAGTTCCGGGGCACGCGGTCCGCGTTGCGGACGATCGGGCCTGTGCTCGCCGTCGTCGGGCTGATCTGCCTGATCATCGCGTTGGTGGACATGTTCGGATCGATGGGTTCGTTCGGCGGGCCGCCCAAGTTGTTCTGGCTCGCGTTCGTCGGCCTGCCGCTGCTGGCGGTCGGGCTCGGCATGACCAAGGCGGGGTACGCCGGAAAGATCGCGCGGTACTACGGGCGCGAGGTGGGCCCCGCGGTGAGCGCGACCTTCAACGAGGTTGCGGAAGACAGCGCCCCGGGGGTGCGCGCGGTGAGCGGCGCGGTGCGGGACGGGATCGCGGGCGAAACGGGATCGGCCTGCGCGTCGTGCGGCGCGGCGAACGACGCGGACGCGAAGTTCTGTGCGGCGTGCGGGGAACGGATGCAAGCGACCGCCTGCGGCTCGTGCGGGCACCCGGCGAAAGCGGGGGCGCGGTTCTGTGACGAGTGCGGGGCGGGGCTCGCAGGCTGAGTCGTGCCGGCGGTATTTAGACAGGTCTTTGTTCGCAATAATTCCTGTCGCACGAGATATATTTTTATTCCACCGCAATGTATCCTGTTTTGCCGGACCTCCTCCTGTTGGGTGCTCCGCCTGTGTCTGGTGGGGGGAACTCGAAAGGAGATGCGGTATGGCAGTCAAGGGGTTGTTCGCGGCGATCGGTGTGGTGGGTCTTGCGGTCTCGGTGCACGCGGGGGTGCCGACCTATTCGGTCGAGGTGGTGGACACCTATCAGACGACCACGACGCTGACCGGCGCGAGCGAGGCGGGGCACTTCGTCGGTTGGCAGGTCGTCAACGGGCTGGTGCGCGGGTTTGTCGCGGTCGCGGGCGAGGGCATCGAGGTCTTGCCCCTGCCCGATGGGTATCAGAGCAGCACGGCGATGGGTGTGAACCGGCACGGCGTGGTGGTCGGCGCGGTCGCGATGGGCGGGTTCCCGTTTGATGGCGGCGAGCCCGCGATCTGGACGCCCGACGGCGCGGGCGGGTACGCCGTGGCGATCCCGCAGCAGTTCGACACGGTGCCCAGTCCCCTGGGCGGGGTGATCGGGGTGAACGGCGGGATGGCGGTGGACATCAACGATGCCGGCACGGTCGTGGGCTGGTCGCGGTACCAGGGCTTCCAGGGCGGGCCGACGACGGTGTTCTCGCTGACCGATCCTCCGGCGAACATCAACGCGCTCGGATTCGAGGCGACGGTCGAGGACATCAACGAGAACGGGGTGCTGGTCGGCGGGCGGTATCTGTTCGATCTGAACGCGGGCGTCGCGACACAGCTCGATCTGCCGGCCCCGGTGGGCACGGTGTCGTTTGCGAACACGATCGGGTACGCGATCAACGACTCGAACGAGATTGTTTCGGCGGCTCGGCGGGCGACCTCGACGAATGACCTGTGGCTGACCTATCTGCACGATCCGGCGGAGGGTTGGTCGCCGCTCAACCCGGCGCAGCTGCCGAGCCGGTTCGTGGGGTTCTACGACAATAACAACCGGGGCGATGTGAGCGCGACCGGCGGCGTGCTATTCGCGGACGAGGGCGTGCTGGTCGGCGGGTTCGACGGGCTGCTCGACCCCGCGGACGCGAACTGGGACACGAGCCTGGGGTACATCGGCAACGACCGGCGCGTGTACACCACCGCGATCGATACGGACTCCGGCGCGAACGCGCTGGTGGTGCTGGTGCCCGATTCGGTCGGGTGCAACCCGGCGGATCTCACGGGTGACGGCGTGCTGGATCTCGCGGATGTCAACGCGTTCATCGCGGCGTTCACGGGCGGCGAGCCCGCGGGCGACCTGACAGGCGACGGTGTGTTTGATCTCTCGGACATCCAAGCGTTCGTCGACGCGTTCGTCGCGGGCTGCCCGGCCTGATCCGCGGCTTTGCCCGTACGCGGGTGGGAGTCATCGGTTCCTCATCAGCCGCCGGCACGAGCCGGCGGCTCTTTGCTTTGGTCGTGCGCGGTCCTCACGATCGGAAGAAGCCGCGTGAGCGAGGGATGCCGACGGGCGGGACGAGTTCCGAGGGCTGATCCGGGGGAATTCCTTGCCCCGGGGGCGTGGGTCGGGTACATAAAGAGTCTGGGTGAGGGTCCGGCCGCATAGGGCTATCGGACCCCTTTGCCTGCCTGTGTTCCCGGTGGCGCCCCGCCCCCTGTTGATCGAATCGGAGAGAGACGCGTGATCCACGACCCTGCGAGCGGCTCGAGTTCGGACCAGTACGACATCGTCATCGCGGGGGGCGGCCCCGCGGGGACGACGGTCGCGACGCTGGCGCTCAAGTACAACCCGGATCTGAAGGTGCTCGTTCTCGAGAAGGCGAAGCACCCGCGCGAGCATGTGGGCGAGAGCCTGCTGCCCGGGGTGACGGGGATCCTCGCGGAGATGGGCGTGTGGGACAAGATGGAGGCGGCGAACTTCCCGATCAAGATCGGGGCGAGCCTCACCTGGGGCAAGCAGGGCGACCGGTGGGAGTTCGATTTCTACCCGGCCGAGGAGTTTGTCGACGAGCCGCGCCCGGCGAAGTACGAGGGGCAGCGCACACGGACGGCCTTCCAGGTCGAGCGGGCGGTGTACGACGACATCCTGTTCCGGCACGCGGCGGAGCACGGCGCGGAGTGCCGAGAGGAGGTCTCGGTCGAGGAGGTGCTTCGGAGCACGAACGAGGACGGGACGCCGGGCGATCGGATCGAGGGCCTGAAACTCAGCACGGGTGAGGTGGTGCGCGGGACGCACTATGTCGACGCGACGGGGCATGTCGGGCTGATCCGGCGCGCGATGGGTGTCGAGAGCGCCGCGCCGAAGGAACTGCGGAATGTCGCGTTCTGGGATTACTGGGACAACGCGAAGTGGAAGGTCGAGATCGGGGTGGGCGCGACGCGGGTGATGGTCCGCAGCCTGCCCTACGGGTGGATCTGGTTCATCCCGCTGGGCCCGACGCGCGCGAGCTGCGGGCTGATCTGCCCCAGCGATCACTACAAGAAAGTGGGGTTGCCCCCCGCGGAGATGTACCACAAGGCGATCAACGAGGAGCCCGAGGTCCGCGAATTGCTCGCGGAGGCGACCTGCGAGGGCGGGGGCGAGAAGGTGCACTCGACCAAGAACTGGTCGCATCTGGCTTCCCGGCTCGCGGGTGAGAACTGGTTTCTCGCGGGGGAGACGGCGGGGTTTGCCGACCCGATCCTCGCGGCGGGGCTGACGCTGACGCACACCTCGGCGCGCGAGGTCGCGTACACGATCCTCGAGCTGGAGCGAGGCGAGCTGGATGCCGGGTGGCTGAAGCGCCGCTACGACGAGAAGCTGCGCCGGAGCATCAACCAGCACATCCGCTTCGCGCAGTACTGGTACGCGACCAACGGGTGCTTCACGGATCTGCAGGACCACTGCAAGGCGATCGCGAAGGACGCGGGGCTGCGGCTGACCCCCCAGCAGGCGTGGCGCTGGCTCGCGCAGGGCGGGTTCGCGAACGAGGACTCGGGGCGTGCCTCGCTGGGCTCGTTCGACCTGGGCGCCAGCAAGTCGATCCTGCAGCGGTTCCACGGCAAGAAGCAGACGCTGCAGATCGCGAAGTTCAATGTCTTCAAGCTCAACCTCCGGAACGCGACGGAGGACAAGCAGGGCGAGCTCAAGGACGGGCGGATCACGCCCGTGCCGCTCTATCGGCGCGGGGATCAGACGCTGACGATGACGGGGTTCTACAAGACGATGGTGTCGATCCTCGAGTACCACAGTGACATCGCGTCGATCGTTGGGGCGATCGAGAACAGCGTGAAGGGGCAGGTGCCGCCCGGCGCGCAGGCCGCGGTGATCTTCGCGCACATGCAGGCGCTCGAGGCGATGCTGCTGGGCGATTGGGTCAGCGCGAGCGTGGACAAGAAGAAGCCCATGCTGACGATGGACGAGATCGGCGGTCGGTTGATCCGCGACGAATCTGCGGCGCGCGAGGCGCTGGAGAGCGCCAAGGGCTCGGTGAAATTCGCGGGCACGGGGGAGTGAACCCCCGCGCCGGCGCGTCGATGCGGGTTGTCGCGGCCGTTCACGCCTGCGGGGCGTATGCCTCTTCCGCGTGGAGTTCCTCGGGCGTGACCTCGCTGAGGCGTTCGAAGGCGTCGATATCCGCGCCTTCGAGGCAGCGGTCGATGATGCGCCGGCCGTAGGGGTGCAGGTCGTCGTCGCGCAGGAACTTGTTGAGCTGTTCGGCGAAGAACTCGCGGAGTTGCTGCGCGCCCGCGTCGTAGGCCTTCTCGCCCACCTGGGGCTGGGTCTCGGGGCGGAGGAACCAGGTGGGGATCGCGACGCCCTCGACGGAGACGGACCGCATCGCGTAGCCCAGCAGGGGGCAGCGTGCGGGTGTGAGGGCGTCGGGGCGGAAGGGGTTGGAGCCGCGCCGGGCGAGGTACTCGCGCATGATCCACTGGGGCGCGAAGGAGGTCTTCCAGGCGCCGACATGCTGGTTGGGGACGAGGGTGAACAGCGTGTCGGGGGTGGAGAGGATCTGTCGGAGCAGGATGTTCGCCTGCTCGACGCGCCGCCCGGTCGCGAAGGGCCAGTAGGAGCCGACACCCTCGCTGCTGAGCCCGCCTGTGTCGACGATGGACGGGTTGGCGTGCCCGCGCGGGGCGACGAGGCGCCAGAGCCAGGCGAGCGCGGGGGGCAGGACATGGAAGAGCCCGAGGATGCCGTACGACGGGCTGTCGGCGGTGCAGGGCGGGGTGCGGACGCCGAACGAGCGGACATCGACTGTCACCGGTCCGTGGCTGATGTTGGGGACGATGTCGCGCGGGATGACGACGCGTGGGTTGGGGCAGGGGGTGCCGGGCTCGTCCTCGATGTGCTCCCAGATCAGCGCGGTCGAGCCGGGCACGGCGTCGATGTTGAGGAAGAGCAGGGGGCGTTCGGGCTGGGTGCAGAGGCGTTCGAGGTGGGGGTCGACGCCGTACCGGTCGATGTGATTGACGCGGACGAACCACGCGTTCTCGGCGTCGGCGAGGGTGAGCTTGCGGGGCCCGTCGCTGGCCTGCATCTCGGGGGGGCAGAGGGCCATGTCGTCGGTGACGGGGCTGAGGTCGCAGGTGCGGGGCAGGGTGAGGAGGCGCTGCTCGCCGTCGACGGTGTTCTCGCCCAGCAGGAGGCGTCCGTCGTCCTGGCGGTGGATGTGCTCGAGCATCTCGCTCTTGCCGCCGCCCGAGGCGCCCTCGTGCATGAAGACGACCTCGTTGTCGTAGGGCGTGGTGACGCGGACGGTGGAGCAGTGGGCGGTGGTCCAGCCTCGCTTCTCGCCCAGGTTGAGCAGCACGCCGTAGATGCCCTTCTTCGCGGACGGGCCCGGATAGAGGTTGTAGGCGAAGAGCTCGTGGAGATCGGGGGTGCGGTTGTGGACGACGACCTGGCGGCCCTCGAAGCGCGTGTGCCTGAAGGGTGGCGCGACATAGAGCACGGCGCCGGGCTGGATGTTCCCGTACTGCTCGAGCTCGTCGAGCGAGCAGATGCCCTGGAGCAGCGCGAGGCCGAGTGCGAAGAAGCCGGCGTTGGCGGGCGCGATGGCGATCGCGGGCGTGCCGTCGCTGCCGACACCCGCGGTGAACGCGAAGACCGCGAGGGGCTGGGATTCGAGCCACTCGAAGGTCTGGGCGCGGAGGTCGTCGAAGGGCTCGCCGAACCTTTGGTGGAAGGTGGGCTTGTTGGTGGGGCCCTCGTCGCCGATCACCATGCAGTCGGGGTCGCGCCGGCGCATGTAGGGCTCGAGGTAGTTCGCGGCGATGCCGTTGCGGACGCGCCCGACCTCCGCCTCGACGATCTCGCGTCCGTCGGGCAGTGCGTACGACACGCGGTGCACGCCGTCGGGGCCCGCGTCGCGCACGGCGAGCTCGACGAGCTCCTCGGCGGTCTGGGCGAAGTGGACCTCCGGCGCGTTGCGGAGGATGCGTGCGGCGTCGGCGGGGAGATTGAGCTTGGACCAGGCAGACATCGGGCCTCCGAGGGAATAGGGGAACACACGATTCCGGGAGACCATGCTATTACGGATACTTCAATCCGTAGAGCGCAGAATGAATATTTTTGCGCTATTTATTTCATTCTATCTATCAATGGTGATACAGATTGCGGGGTGCTCATTGCTCGCTGTCGGCCTTCGGATCGGGCGTCGGACGCGAGCGCACGACATTGCCCCCGATCAGGACGCCCACGGTGCCGATGAGGACATTCGTGCCCGCGACCCAGAGGGGCGTGGAGGACTTCGCGGCGGCGTCCATGGTCGCGACCTGCTCGGGCCTGGGTTCTGCGGGCGGCTCGCGGTTCATCTGCATGACGAATTCGAGGGTTCCGAGGACCGCGATGAGGACCGCCATCGCGACGACGGCGCCGCGTCGGCGACCCGAGACGAGCTTGCACACGAAGCCGCCGAGTAGCGCGACGAAGAACCCGATGATCAGGGCGCCGATCGACCAGGTCGTCGAGACCTCCCACGAGCCCGGCTTGTAGGCACCGTCGGTGCCCAGGATCATGTACATCAACGAGAAGGCGACGAACAGCGCGACGGCAAGGGCGATGTAGCCCACGATGACACCCGCGATGGATCGGAGCATGGCAACTTTCCTTTTCTGGGGAAGCGGTGCGAGGCGGAGCGGACCTCGATCAGGGAATCGGGTGAGTGGACATACCGGGTGCGATCGGCTCAGAAGCCCACGGCTTGTCCGTCGGCGCGCTGGTCGCTCGCGGCGCAGTAGCCCCGGAATCCCGAGCCGTCGGGCTCGTCGAGGCGGTAGATGATCTGCCCCCGTCCGTGGGAGACGGTGCGGGCGCGGGCTCGCTGCACGGCGTGCCCCATCGATTCGAGCGCGGCATAAACAGCGTCGTCGAAGCCGGGCTCGATGGTGACCGACAGGCCCTCGGTGACCTGCCAGCGCGGCGCATCCAGCGCGGCCTGGGGGTTCTGGTTGAAGTCCGCGAGTCGGACGAGGACCTGCGCGTGCCCCTGGGGCTGCATGTAGCCCCCCATGACGCCGAACGACATGACGGGGATGTCGTTCCCGTCGGGCCCCGTGCGGGTGACGAACCCCGGGATGATCGTGTGGTAGGGTCGCTTGGACGGGCCCGCGCGGTTGGGGAGGTTGTCTTCGAGGGTGAAGCAGCAACCCCGGTTCTGCAGGGCGATGCCGGTGCCCGGGACGACGATCCCGGAGCCGAACCCGGTGTAGTTGGACTGGATGTAGGAGACCATGTTGCCCTCGGCATCGGCGGCGGTGAGGTAGACGGTCCCGCCGGGCTTGGGGGTGCCGTGGTCGAAGTCCTGGGCGCGGTTGGGGTCGATGAGCTTTGCGCGCGCCGCGAGGTAGTCGGGGTCGAGGAGGGCCTCGCTGGTGGTGTCCATGTGTGCCGGGTCGGCGATGTAGCGGTGCGCGTCGCGGAAGGCGAGTTTCATGGCTTCGATCTGCAGGTGCAGGCAGGCGGGGTCGTCGGGATCGAACTTCGCGAGGTCGAAATGGCGCAGGATGCCCAGCGCGATGCAGGCGGTGATGCCCTGCCCGTTGGGCGGGATCTCGTGGAGGGTGAGGCCCTTGTAGTCCGTGTGCACGGTGCGCGGGTGGTCGTAGGCGTGGGCCGCGAGATCGCTCGCGCGGAGCAGGCCGCCCTGCGTGCGCGCGGCGGCGTCGATCTTGTCCGCGAGTTCGCCCTCGTAGAACGAAAGGCCGTTGGTCTCGGCGATGGACTGCAGCGTGTCGGCGTGGTCGGGGAGGCGGACGAGTTCGCCCGTCTGCGGGACGCGACCGCCCGGCGCGAAGGTGTCGTGCCAGGCCTTGAACGGGCCGTCGGTGGGGTATCGGCGGGCGCCGCGGTTCCAGTAGTACGCGGTCTGCGGGCTGAGGAGGAAGCCTTCGCGGGCGTAGCGGATCGCGGGCTCGGCGAGGGTGGTCATGGGGAGGGTGCCGTGGTTCTCGGCGAGGGCGGCCCACGCGGAGACAGCGCCGGGGGTGGTGACGCCCCCCCAGCCGTAGTAGGGGATCGACGACTCGCCCGCGAACCGGTTCGCGATCTCGGCTTCGGTTAGCAGGGCGGGGGAGCGGCCCGAGGCGTTGAGGGCGTGGAGGCCTCCCCCGGCCCAGGCGATCGCGAACCCGTCGGCACCGATCCCGTTGCTGGTGGGCTCGACGACGGTGAGCGCCATCGCGGTCGCGACGGCGGCGTCGAAGGCGTTGCCCCCCTTTCGGAGCATCTCGAGGCCCGCCTGGGCGGCGAGGGGCTGGCTCGTCGCGACGCAGTTGCGGGCGTACACCGGTTCGCGGCGCGAGTCGTACGGGAGACGGTCGGGGAAGGGTGCCATGCGGACAGCCTACCCGGACCCGCGCCGCACCGACAGCGAATAAATCGCCCGCCCGCCGCGTTCTCTGGGGGTGCGGATCGGCGATCGCGCTGCATCGGAGCGGGCGTGCGGGCCGATTCGTCACATAGAGAGACGCTCATAGACTTCACGCGCCCCGCGTTCGATCGCCGGGGGCGGAATCAGGGAGTGACGATGTTGAAACTCCACACTGCTGTGTCGTTCGCGCTGCTCGCGGCGTCCGTCGCCTTCGCGGCCCACGCCCTGACCTCGGGCAACGCGGGCCTGTTCACGGGCGAGGACGGGAAGCGGATCAGCGCCGCTCGCGTTTTCGGCCTGCCGGCGAATCAGGCCGCGAATCTGGAAGAAACCATGACCGACCACCCCACGATCTCCAAGGCGGGCTACCGCATCGAGCGCCTCAGCGACGAGACCATCGCCCAGCTGGCGAAGGGCCTGACCGACGAGGAGCGGCGCATCCTGCTGGACCACGGCACGGAGGCGGCGTTCTGCGGCACGCTGCTCGATAACAAGAAGGAGGGCACCTATGTGTGCCGCCTCTGCGAGCTGCCCCTGTTCAGCAGCGACGCGAAGTTCACCAGCGGGACGGGCTGGCCCAGCTTCTACAAGCCCGTCAGCAAGGACCACCTTTCGTACATCGAGGACAACTCGTACGGCATGCGGCGCATCGAGATCCGCTGCGCCCGCTGCGACGGGCACCAGGGGCATGTCTTCGAGGACGGGCCCAAACCCACCGGGCTGCGCTTCTGCCTGAACAGCGCGAGCCTGAAGTTCTATGAGAAGGGAGACCAGATGCCGGAGGCGGCGCAGCCGATCGAGACGCAGACCGCGTACTTCGCGGGCGGGTGCTTCTGGGGTGTCGAGGACCGCTTCCAGCACCTCGACGGTGTGATCGACGCCGTGAGCGGCTACCAGGGCGGGCATGTCGAGAACCCGACCTACAAGCAGGTCTGCTACACGGACACCGGGCACGCGGAGAGCGTGAAGGTGGTCTTCGATCCGAAGACGATCAGCTATGACGAGCTGCTCGAGAAGTTCTTTGAGTTCCACAACCCCACGCAGCTGAACCGGCAGGGCCCTGATGTCGGCCCGCAGTACCGCAGCGCGATCTTCCCCGCGAGCGATGAGCAGCGGGAGAAGGCGGAGGCGTTCATCAAGGCGCAGAACGAGGAAGGCCGCTGGGCGGGGCGGGTCGTCACGAAGGTGGAACCGATGGCGCCCTTCTACGAGGCGGAGGACTACCACCAGGACTACAACGCGAAGCACGGGCGGAGCTGCGCGATCTCGATGGACTGAACACCTGATTCACCGTGTGTGTGTTCACAAGGCCCGGGCACGAGCCCGGGCTTTTTCATGCGCGGCGCACGGATGATTGGACCGCACCGTCTCCGGGTCGTCCTGAGAGCGGGCCGGGCGTTGCGCTAGAATTGTGGTCTGGAGGGAACCGGACCGGCCGTGCGCAGCACGCCGGATCGTGACCGCGGCCGGTCTTCTTGCCGGTGCCGTGCATCGAAGGATGCATCGGGGCCGGGGAAGGGATCGGACATGAAAACGGCTCTTTGCTCCCGCGTTGCGGCAGCCGCCGCGTCTGTATTCACGCTCTCGATGGCGTTGGGTCAGAGTTGCGAACCGGTGTTGCTCGGCGCCGCGGATTCGCCCAATCGCGACTACGCGGTTGCGATGGACGGGCCGCTCGCGTTCGTCTGCGACCTCGACACCTCCGTTCCGCTCGATCACGCGCTGGTCGTCCTCGATTTCACGGATATCGCCGCACCGATCCAGATTGGCTCGCTGGATCTCGCTGACGGGCCTTGGGATGTCGTTGTGCGTGACGGGCTGGCTTATGTCGCAGCCGACGACGAGGGCCTTCTGATCGTCGATGTCTCCGACCCGAGTGCGCCGGTGTTGATCGGCCAGGGGTCGGGGCCGTCGGGTGCGCAGGGGGTCGATCTCGCGAACGGGTTCGCCTATGTCGCGGGGGGGCGGAGCGACGGGCTCTGGATCTTCGACATCACGGACCCGGCCGCGCCGGTCTCCGTCGGATTCGTCACCATGCCGCAGCACGCTTTCAAGGTCCGTGTCGCGGGTTCGCGCGCGTTCGTGGCGTCGCTCGGCGGGGGCCTGCAGATCGTCGATGTGTCCGCCCCGGCCGCCCCGGCGGTTCTCGGTTCGTTGGATTACACCTGCTCAGGATGCAGCGTGAACGATGTCGTGGTCGTCGATGACCTTGCGTACCTCGCGGTCCAGTCCTGGGGTCTGCGGATCGTTGATGTGTCCGATCCGACAGCGCCGGTGGAGGTCGGTGAGTACCGGATGGACGACCTGGCTTACGGCGTCGCGGTGCGCGGCTCGACGGTTCTGGTGGGCGGCGCGTCCGGTCTCAGCGTC
Organism: Phycisphaerales bacterium UBA7812; assembly: GCA_002480345.1. GTDB lineage: Bacteria > Planctomycetota > Phycisphaerae > Phycisphaerales > UBA1924 > UBA1926. The sequence continues at coordinate 17,857 of DLBY01000125.1, forward strand.
TTCGACGCGAGCGATCCGACGCTCCCCGTGATGATCGGTTCGCTGCAGACCACGCCCGCGGGGTCCGCGTTCCGCCCGGCTTTGCGGGATGATCTCGCGTTCGTTCCCGTGCGCGGTGCGGGGCCGCTGGTGATCGATATCGGGTCGTGCTTCGGGAGCGGGCCCTGCAACGACGCGGACTTCGCGGAGCCCTTCGGCGTGCTCGACACCGCGGATGTCAGCGCATTCGTGGACGCGTTCCTCGCGGCGGAAACGGGCGCGGACCTCGACGCGAGCGGCGTTTTCGATCTCCGCGATGTCACCCTGTTCATCGGGCTGTTCGTGGGCGGGTGCCCGAGTTAGTGGAGTGATCCGCCCGCGTGCCGCTCACTTCCGCTTCTTGTAGTTCCGATCGCGGGGCTCGGGCTTGCGGGCGGTGTTCTGCACCTTCTTCGCCTTGCCCGCCTTCTGCTGCTGGGCCTGTTGCTGCTGCTCGGCGAGGGCCTGGAGCTTCGCCATGAACCCGCCCGGCTTGGCGGGCTGGCTTCCCTTCGCGGCGCGCTTCGCGGCCTTCTGGGCCTTGATCTTCTCGGGGTCGAGCAGGCCCTTCTTCTCCGCGTTGTGGCGGATGTGCTTGTTCTCAAGGATGCCCAGCGTCGAGTTGGTGATGAAGTAGATCGTCAGGCCCGACGGCGCCGCGTACATGAAGATCGGCATCATCAGCGGGAACATCACCTTCATGATCTTCTGCTGCTGCTCCATCTCCGCGCTCATGCTCGCGCTGGGGGGCGGGCTCAGGTATTTCTGGTGGGCCCAGAACACCACGCCCATGAGCACGGGGAGCAGGTTGATGGACTTGATCTCGCCGTAGATGCCCCCGATCAGCGGCGGTGTGAAGTGCAGCGCCTTGGGGAGGGGGACCATCTGGTCGGGGCGCGAGAGGTCCGCGAGGAAGCGCCATTCCCCGCCCGTGATCGACTGGAACACGCCCCAGAACGCGGCCTCGTGGCGCAGCTCCGCGGCGAAGTAGAGCGAGGCGTACAGCGCGATCCACACCGGGGACTGGAGCAGCATCGGGAGGCAGCCCAGCGCGCCCGCGGGGTTGATGCCCTCTTCCTGCCAGAGCTTCGCCATCTCCTGCTGCTGGCGCTTCGCGTCGTCCTTGTACTTCTCGCGGATCTTCTGCTGCATCGGCGCGATCGACTGCATCTGCTTGCTGAAGCGGAGCAGGCGGATCTGGCTCCACTTCGTGATCGGGTGCAGCGTCGTGCGCACGACCAGCACCAGCAGGATGATGGAGATCGCCCAGTCCCCGGTGATCGAATGCGCGAAGCGGAGGACCGCCATGAGCACATAGGTGAGCCAGGAGAAGGTGCACATCTCCCCGCACGGGCCGCCGAAGTTGTAGACGATCAGCCCGTCGAGATTCAGCGACGCGAGCAGCGGATCGGTGGTCAGGTCCTCGTGGAGCAGGGGACCCGCGTAGACGCCCATCGTCTGCTCGCTCGCGCCGCGCGGCGCGAGCCGCTCGGGCTCGTGGTTGAGCCGCATCAGCATCACCGCGTGGTCGATGTCCTTCTTGCCCAGGTAGGGGTTGAGCACGAGGCGGTCGATCTGCTCGACCTGCGTGAAGAGCTTTTCCTCGCCCCCGGCGCCGACGGCCTGGGGGTCGAAGACCGGGTGGAGCGCGACCGCGAAGTAGCGCCCCGTAAACGCGGTCCAGACCAGGCGCCGGCCCTCCTTGCCGCTCTTGGGGGTGGGCCAGAGCGTGTCCTCGGGCTTCCATCGCTCGTACCCCGCGTCGTCGGTCTCGCGGTCGCCCAGCACCTTGCCCCGCCCGGTCAGGTCGCGGTCCGCGGTGACGAACGCGCTGCCCGATTGCGCCTCGGGGTTGAGCAGGTAGCCGAAGCGGACGCGGCGTTTGTCGCCGCCGTACCGCGTGACGGGCTCGGGGAGGTCGATCGGGCCCGCCTCGTACCAGGTGACGGTGAGGGGGCGGTCGGTGAGGTTCTCGCTGCGCCGGGAGATGGTGACGCGGAAGGTGCCGGGCTCGATCGCGTACCGGCGCTCGAGGCGGACGAGGGGCGAGCCGTCCGCGGTCTCGATGAACGCCTCGAACGCGCCCGGGATGCCGTCGAGTTCGCGCCAGACGCCCTCCCCGGCGAGGCCCACGGTCGCGCGCTCGCCCGATGCGGGGTCGGTCACGCGGATCGCGAGGGCCGCGAAGGGGACCGCGGTCAGGTCGGAGCGTCCGGGCCTGGGCACGGTGCGCTGCGCCTGCAGCTCGACATGCTCCTCGCTGTCGACTTCCTCGAAGAAGCCCTCGCCCAGCTTGAGCGAGGCGATGCCCGAGCCGAACGGGCTGAACTCGATGCGCATCGAGTCGCCCCCCTCGCCGTCGAGCGAGCCCAGCCCCCTGGGCGCGGGCGCCTCGGGGTACACGCGGGTCGTGAGACCCGCGAGCGAGCCCGCCGGGAGCGGTGCGGCGGTCTCGCGCGCCGGGGCGGCTTCGGGAGCGGGCTCGTCGACCGCGGCGTCCGACCCGCTCGTGGTGTCGGCGGGGGGATCCGCGACCGGG
>DLBY01000125.1:20717-20945 GCA_002480345.1 Phycisphaerales bacterium UBA7812
GGATCCGCGACCGGGTCGTCCACCGCCGCGACGGGTTCGCGGTCCGTTTCGGGCTCGGCTTGTGCGCCCGCCGCGGGCTCGGTTTGCCCGGTCGGCGTCGCGGGGTCGTCCGTGTCCTCGGGCGCGAGCGCCGTCTCGGTGCGGTCCGCGGGCGCCGGATCGGTGGTCTTCGGCGCCTTCTGGTTCGCGGTGTTGACCGCGACCGCGGCGACGACGCCCGCGCCGGCG
>DLBY01000113.1:0-9593 GCA_002480345.1 Phycisphaerales bacterium UBA7812
AGGCGCGACCACGCCGACCCGCCTCGGAACCGCGCCCAGCGACGCGAGCAAAGGATCCCGTTCACCCTCCAGCCGCCGAACGACATCCTCGGGCAGGGAAGGCCACGCCGCGGACGCGGCGATCGACCCACCCGCCGATTCGATCGAGGGGTAGACCTCGTCCCGCCACGCGCCCACTTCGTTCGCGGCGCGCTCGATCTCGATCGACGCGTCGATGAACGCGTCAACGCTCGACAACCGCCCGCCCGCCAGAGGGTCATCCGCCGTTGGCACCGACAGATCCACCCCGGGGACAGACGACGAGAAATTCCGAACAGCCGATTCGATGCGCTCCGTCGCCGCCCGAAAGAGTTCATTCGCGGAATCGTCGAGCCACTCCAAACCCTCCGCGTCCCCGAGTCCCTGCACCAAGCCGAGCGCCGGCCATTCACCCGGAGTCAGCGAACCGAGAAACCCCGGCTCGTCATCACTCCCATCGAACCGTTCGAGCGCGCCCTCGAAGCGTCCCGCGAGACGCTCGAGACGCTGCTGATCCTCCGTTTTCTCGCCCGCCTGGGCCTGTGCCTCGATCTCCGTTGCCACGAATGCGCCAACCCCCTCCACGAGATCGGCAAGGGGGTTGTCGAAGGTCCGCTCAAAGCTCTTGAACAACTCCGCCGCGCGGAACGAGCCAGGGATATCGAACGGGTCATCCAGATTCAATCGGGCCCGCTCGCTCTCGGTCAGCGAGAGCCGCCCCACCGCATCCCGGATCGCCTGCGGGACATCATCCCGCTCGGAAACCGCGTCCCGCAGCGAGGCAACGACAGGGGTCACGCCGATCCACCGCTCGAAATGGGCCTGCTCAAAGGTCGCCCGAACGGTGTCCTCCCGCTGCGCAAAAAGAAAGTAAGCCCCCGCCCCAACGGCGCCGAGCACCACCGCCGCGATCCCCGCCCTCGAGAGCCAGACCCCCGCACCGGGACGATCCACACGGAAGGGCAAACCCGCGATGCGCTGCGCAACCTCGTCAAGGGTCAGCCGACACCCGCTCGGGTCAAGCAGTTCGTTGACGAGGGTGAGCCAGAACCCACCCTGCCCACCGAGCGCTTGCCACTCGGATCCGTCGCGAACCGGGTACCCACCCATCACCCGGAACGGACGATGGAGCACCAATTCAAAGATCAGCAGACCGAGGCGCCGCATCTCCTCCGCGTCCGGGTCGACACCCGCCGCATCGAGTTCGCCGTTGGTTGCCGGAGCCCGAAGACCGATGCGCAGGCGTCCCGCCGATTCCCCATCGATCAGCACCGACTCAGGCGAAAGCGCACCGTGCGCACGCCCAGCGACCGCCCGGTACCGACCCAACGCCGAGACAACGCCCGCAAGAACCTCGTGCAACGCATCGCCGCGCAGCCGGACCTTGCCCGTGACCAGGGCCCGGCCCGACATCCCGTACTCGTCGCGCGCATAGAACGCACCGAAAGGGGTCGCCTCGAAGTGCCGAACACCGACGGCGTGCCCACGACCGAGGCCCGACGCGGGCTCCCCCGTGACCGCCACCCGACGCTGCAGCGCCACACGCTCGACGAACGCATCGAGCGCCGCGCCGCTCTCTGCGGAGCCATCAAACCGTTCGCAGATCTCGACCGTGCACGGAGACCCCGAAGGATCGACTGCCGACCAGACGCTCTCGCGAACGCCGACCACGACGGGGCGCACAAGCGTGTACCCGCCGACCATGCCCGTGCGCTCACACGCGATCAGCGGCACGCCCGCGTCCTTTCCGTCACCAAGACACCCTCCGCGTCGGCACGCACCGAGCGGAACGCGTCACCGAGCGACAGCCTTCTCCGTCGGCGAGTAAGAAATCCCGCTCGGACGCACCGTGACCGCGATCTTGCTCTGATCCCAGAGGTTCGCCTCGCGGAGGATGCTCCGCCGGCGCGGGTCCCCGTTCGGACCGGGCCCGACACCCCGGAGCTCGGCGAGCACGAACAGCTTGCCGCCCGACTTCCAGGTGGGCGTGTTCCAGATCTTGTCCCGCGCGCCGAGCGTCGCGGTCGGGTTCGCCTCGCTGAGTTCGACCGTCCACAGCACGCCCTGCGAGAGCAGGCTCTGCCGGTACGGGTCGTTCTGCGTCCAGTACTTCCGCATCGGCATCGCGTCGAGCTCCGCCGCACGGTCTCCACCGAGCGCGACCAGATCCACCGTCACGGGCTGCCCCGCGTTCTGGGTGGAATCGAGCGACACATCCACCGTGAACTTCTTGTACGCCGTGCTGCCGCAGCCAACGCTCGTCAGACCGAAACCGATCACACCCATCGCGACCAGCAGCATCGACAGCACCCGAACACCCGAGTTCTTCATGACCGATTCCCTCACGAGGCGTGAGCGCCTCTTCCGAATGGCATCCTGTTCCCCGACCGGCAGGCGCCGGCCGCTCTCCGGATCCTACCGCAACAGTGAGCGCCGTGCGAGGCCCGCCCACCGCGGGCCCACCTCAATCGGCCGTTGCCATGCCCTCTCGATACCGGCGCAACACCGCGTGGACTTCCCGGTTGTGCCGCCAGTCCACCACGATCAGGCTGCGTGTGCGCACAAGGAGAGACGACAGGTCCGCGATCGCCTCGTCAAACACCAGATGGGGTGCCAATCCCTTCGTGTCACCGATATCCCGGCAATACGCGCCGGGGGTGCCCATGAGCATCCGCCCCAGCACCACGAGGAGCCGGATCCAGATTTCGGGGGGGATCAGGTCCGCCGCCTGAGCCGCCGGGACCGGATCGACCACGAGGCGCTGAGGCCCGATCGAGGCCGCCCACCGCTCGTCCGCGAAGAACGCCCGCTCGAACGCATCCGCTGTTTCGAGCGAGCCGTCTCGCTCCCGGGCCTCGTCGGCCGCGCGTGTGAGGCTCAGCAACTCGTCGAGCGCGACCGCCAGCGTGTTCTCTCCGTTGACCAGCAGCGAGCGCACACCAAGCACCCCAAGGGCGTGCAGATCACAGGGTGACGAGGCGAGCGGCACCACCTCGAAGGAGACATCCCGCATCGGCACCCCCTCCGCAGAACGGATGAGCCCGACGAGGTGTTCGTCCATCGCGATGGGCACGCTTCGGAAGCGCAGCTCCCCGGGGCCCATGGCCTCTTCGGTGCGTACACGCCCGTGCAGCAGGACCCGCTCGCCTCCGATCGGGAGGCGGAGTTCGAGCAGTTCGCTCCCCCCGCCCGGCACCCGGCCCTCACTCCGAAAGGTCGCCTCGATGATCGCGCCCGCGGGATCCGAAGCGTCGATCGAACGCACGCGAAAATCACACCGACCGCCCGCGAATTCTCCGCCGACCTCGGGTCGAAACACGCCCCGCCCGATCCCGTGCGGGCTGACGAACCCCCTCGTGCGCTCGCCTCCGACTGTCATCTCTAACGCCGTGCCCGGATCAACAAGGCGGACCCGGCTCGCCCAGAGCCGCGGCAGACCGATCCCCCCCTCCCACAGGTCAACCCGGAAACTCTCGTCGGTGATGTTCAGCAGCGGGCGACCCGATCGCTCCACCGCGCCCCGGACGGCGTGCACCGCCTCGGTGAGCATTTTGATCTTCAGATGCAGCGCCTCAACGAGACGCCCCCACCGCCCGTGCCGCCCCAAGAACAGCCGATCGGGGTCGATCGGTTCGGGATCCCCCGCAAACCCGGATGCGCGCACGACCGTGTCGTAGCCCTCACGGAGATCGAGCGCGGAGACGCCGTGCCGGATCCCCGTCCAGGAGCGCCCCCCGACCACATCCGCGTGATCCGCGTAGGACACGGGCGCGAGCCGACGGACCATCAGGAGCCCCCCCTGCGGGTTGAAGGGCACCAGGTCGCGATTGATGCCGGTGAGCACCTGCGTGCGCACGGCTTCCGGATCGCACGCGTCCACGAAGGGAGATTCCGCGCCGAGTTGTTCGACCCAGAGATATCGCTTGAGCGAGGACCGGAACGACGCCAGTCCCTTCTCTGACAGAACATCTTCGTTCCGACAGATCGCCCATTGCGCTCCTGTTGCCTCGTGCATCGGTGCGCGGGCGAGGCCTTTCTTCCGGTCGAGCGCAACCGGCTCGAGCGGCCTGTTCTCGAACCCGGTCGCGATCATCGAATCCGCCGCGGTTGCTTCGAGCCCCCGGGCGGTCCGCTTCCAGCGGTCCTCGAGCGAGGCGTTGCTGAGCGATGCCCGTTCTCCACCCGCGGCGTGGTCGAGGGCGTCGACGCGTTGCACCCAGATCTCGATCCAGGCGTCCACCGCGTCCGAGGCGTCGAGCACGCACCCCAGGCAAACCGACGCGTCGAGCACATCACGCACGACAACGAGCGGGCCGGCCGCGGGGTCCGGCTCGTCCTTGAGCAGCACACAGATCCGTAACGGGGACGCGGGCCCGGATTCTGCCGGGAAGAGGTCGATGGGGGCATACCCCTCGGGCACTCGCCTGGTCAAACCGTCCACTTGGGCAACCTCCTCCACGCGTCGTGCGGTGCGCGAGTCTATCCGAAGACCCTTCCCACCGCCTCGACCACGATCGGCGCTGGACTTCCGGACGCCGGGTTGACTTCGCGGGCGTGGGACGCAAGATCATCTTGTGAGCGAGCCCGCCCCCCAACCCCGGAACACCAGGCAGCGCACCGCGATCCGCGAGGCGATCGACGCGAGCGACCGGCCCCTCGGCCCCCAGGAACTGCTGGAGATCGGCAGGCGGGATGTGCCTTCGATGAGTCTTGCGACGGTGTATCGCAACATCAACGCGCTGCTCGAGGAGGGCGCGATTACCAAGGTCGAACTGCCCGGGCAGCCCCCGCTCTATGAGTCCGCGGGGCTCAAGCACCACCATCACTTCCATTGCGACAAGTGCGGGCGGGTCTTCGATATTGAGGGGTGCCCGGGCAATCTCAAGCCGCTGCTGCCCGAGGGGTTCACCCTGACGGGCCACGAGATCACGCTCTACGGTCGCTGCGCGGATTGCGCCTGATCGTCACGACCGCTCGTTCAGCCGGCATTGACGCGCAAAAAATGCCGCCCGCGCAGTCTGCCCGGGCGGCACCGAGGAGAAACATGGGGTGCGCACTTTCCGCCGGCCCAGCGGTCCCGCCATCCGTGGCTCGTGTGCCCGCCCCGCAGCACAACTCATGAGCGGTTCCGATATCTCACCAGGCGCTCGGTGAATTTCAGTGCAAACAGGATTCCGAGTACTTTCACTGATCCGAACCCGAGGCGGGCTTCGGAAGAGCGCAATATGGACCTCTGCAAGGATGACCCGGAAGGGGTCTCTCGCGTCAGGCCGGGGGCGGTAGTTCGCTCGGGTCGTACCGGATCGTATCGACGATCCGGTTGTCTTCTCCGATGATCGCGACGCGCGGATGATGCGCCCGGTATTCGTCATCGTCCATCATCGCGAAATGCATGACGATCACCCGGTCGCCGGGCTCGACGAGGTGGGCGGCGGCGCCGTTGAGCTCGATCGCCCCGCTCGCTGGCTCTCCCAGGAAGATGTAGGTCTCGAAGCGGGCGCCGTTCCGGCAGTTGGCGACGAGCACCCGGTCGTTGACCCGCATCCCGGTCGCGCGGAGGAGGTCCGCATCGATGGTGATCGACCCAACATAATCGGGCTTCGCGGCGGTCACGGTTGCCATGTGGATCTTGCTGTGGAGGACCGGGCGCTGCATCGTGCTGACTCGTTCTCGAAGTTCGGGCTCGGGCCCGTGAAAGCGGACCCCCGCGGCGACGCGGGGTCCTGTCCTCAGAGGATCTCGATGATCTCGAACGCCTTGACGCCTCGGGGCGCCTTGACATTGACGGTTTCTCCGACGCGGGCCTTCATCAGGGCCTCGCCCATCGGGCTGCTCGTGGTCACCTCGATGAAATCGTCACTCATCTCGCCCGAGGCCTCGCCGACGAGGCGATAGACATCCTCCTCGCCCGTCTTCTGATCGCGGAGCTTGACCATCGACCCGATGAAGACGACATCCGCAGCGCCGCTCGACTTGTCGATCACCTGAGCGTTCTGCAGCCGCTCTTCGAGCCGGCGGATCTCCGCTTCCTCGAGCCCCTGCTGCTCCCGTGCGGAGTGATATTCCGCGTTCTCCTTCAGGTCGCCCAGCGCGCGCGCATCGGCGATCCGCTCGGAGATCTTCGAGCGATTGGCGATCAGGGCATCGAGCTTCTTCTTGAGCTGTGCCCGTTCTTCTTCCGTGATGAATTCCATGCGTGTTCCCGTCTGCCGCGAGGGCCCGCGTCGTCCGGTGCGGGCCCAGCCTCGAGCATAGCCGGCACACGGGGGTTCATCCAACCGCTCGGCCCCGGCAGCAGGCCGCTGAGACGACAGCGAAGGCACCGGTGAGCAAGGACTGCACGAGGATCGCGGCCCAGTGCGCTCGTGAGACAGAAGCCGGAGCGCCGCTCCACGGGCGGTCGCGGAGCACTTCCCATACGGCTGTCAGCGGGGACCACATCCAGGCGGTGCTCGGGCGTTCGTTCGGAGCACCGAGTTCGAGGACACCCGATGCGAGCAGAGCCAGCGGGAGTCCCCCGGAGACCAGCACGCACACACCCGCGAGAGCCGCGCGTCCTTTCCAGTCACCTTCGGCGAAGCGATGCCACCAGAGCAGAGCGGAGCCTGCGCCAATCATCCAGAGCACGAGCAGGACGGAGGCGGCGCTGACGACACCGATGGGCCAACCGGTCAGCAGGACTTGCGGCCAGAGCAGGACGAAGGCCGGAACCACGAGCACGGCGGCGTCCCGGAGCACATCGAGAATCGGAGCGCGATGCTGCGGCTCTTGGGAGGCACGCCAGACGGGCCAGAGGACGACGACGCCGAACATCACGAGGACCATCATCGTGCGCGCGGCGGGTCGGTAGACCGATCCGCTGAGCTGCCCCGCCCAGACCATCGGGAGAAGTGAAACGACGGTCGCGAGCATGAGATAGACCGTCCAGAGCAGCGCGAGCCCCCTCGGCTCCCGGCGCCGGTGGGCCCAATCACGATGCCCGGTCGGTGCGCGGCCGAACAGATCGAGATCGGGCTGAGGTGCTTCAGGATCGGGCCTGTGATGCTCGCGCGAGGACATCAATCGCCGCCGCGTTGGTTGGGGAGCCCGGAGCGATCGATCTCGACCCGGGCGCGGTGGATCTCGACACGGGGCTGGCCGGCGTCGATCGAACCGGTCCGATCGATGAGCGCGCGAAGGCGGTCGATCTTCTCTTCAACGCTGGGCTCCCCGGGGACCCAGTCATCCACTGGGGATCCCCAGACCACGCGGTTGCCCGCTTTCGAGATGATCTCGATGGGGCCCCCGTTGAGGTAGCCCGCGACATCGACTCCGGTTATCGCGTCGGCGAGACCGACGCTCTGGAGCAACGCGATCAGGTCGAGGGCAACCGCGACGCCCGGATCGCGCCAGGGCTCCTGGAATCGGTTCGGACCGGTGACAACGGGTCCCGTGAACACGCCCGTGATAACCGGACGGCCTGAACGACCGGCGAGGTATGCCGGGGGCATCGGATAGCCTTCGTTGGAGACGAGCCTGTCGTCCCCATCCCAGCGAACGACCGCCGCGGGGACTCTCCAGATACCGTCGACCTCGAGACGCCCAGCGCCGGATCGGCGGACGATCGGGTCTTCCGCGAACCAGCCCGTGTCTCCGAGATCCTCGGAGATGCGCCGGAGCGGCGCGGCGCTCAGCGGGGCGTCTTCTCGGATCGCGGTTTCTGCGACCCGCACAAGCTCCCGCTGGTCGGCAGCCGGCAGCCAGGTCTCGCCCGGTCGGCTCTCGAGGGTCGGCCAGACAAAGGTGATCTCGACGCCTGTCGGCGACTCGGAGACGAGGCGGAGCTGCGAATCCGCATGGGTGCGGAGTCGATCAACGCCGAAAGTCATCCCGATCGCGAGGGCGAGCAGGAAGAGAACGGAGACCGTTCGGAGCGACCATCGACCGATCTTCGCCCAGTCACGCTGCTTCTTCTTGTTTCTCTTTGTTTTCGCCATGCGGCCCTCTGCTGACTCTACTCGTTATCCGAACCGACGGGCGTGCTCTCTGACTGCGCGATAGTGACGAGATGCGAGGCGAGACGCGGGAGATCGAGGCCCCTCGCGGCGGCGGCTTTCGGGAGCAGGCTGCTCGCGGTGAACCCCGGGAGTGTGTTGACCTCGAGCAGCCAGAACCGGCTATCGGTGTCGAGCAGGAAATCGACGCGTCCGAGGTGGCGAACACCGATCGCGCGGGCGATTTTCGACGCCGCGTCACGCACCGCGTGCTCGACCCCCGACGGGAGTTCGGGTTCGACAATGTACCGGGTATCGCCCCGCGTGTACTTCGCTTCGAAGTCGTAGACCCCGCTGCTGGAGACGATCTCGACCAACGGGAGATCGAGAAAACCCGAAGCGCCGTCTCCGACCAGGCCCGCTGTCAGCTCGCGGCCCCGGATCATGCGTTCCGCCATGTACAGGCGAGAAGGTGTGCGATCCGCCACAACCCGAGCGTGAGCGGCGGCCCACTCCGCCTCGTCCGTGCAGATCGATAGACCGACGGAGGATCCCTCGTGGACCGGTTTCACCACGAGCGGGAGCGGGAGCGAAGAAACCGCGTCGGCAGGATGCACGATGAATGCTTCAGGCGTCGGCACGCCGAGCCCCCCCGCGACCAGTTTGGTCGCGATTTTGTCCATCGCGAGACGGGCCGCGAGGGGACCCGACCCGACGAACGGGCGATCTCCGTTCACCAGCATTGACTGGAGGGGACCGCCCTCGCCCCACACGCCGTGGAGAACCGGAAAGACGACCTCTCCGGGCATCGAGGCGAGACCCTCCGCGTCGACGGTCGTGATTTCGCGGGCGTCCACCGGATGCCCGGCGTCGCGGAGCGCTTGCGCAACGGCTCGCCCGCTCGCGAGACTGATGTCGCGCTCCGCGTCGGGTCCGCCCGCGAGCACGAGTACGCTCGGGAGAGTCACGGCGCGTCCTCCCGGTCCCAGATCACGACCTCTCGCTCGAGGCGGACGCCGAAGGCATCGAACACGCGCTGCGCGGCGAGGTTCATCAGCGCTATCAGATCGGTCGCGGTCGAGCCGGGGGAGGTGATGAGGAAATTCGCGTGCTCGCGGCTCACCGCGGCGCCGCCGGATCTCATGCCTTTGCAGCCCGCGCGATCGAGCAGGAGCCCCGCGCTGACCCGTTCGCCTGTCCGCCCGATCCCTTCGATGGCCTCTCTCAGAACCGGGTTCTTGAAACAGCACCCGGCGGAATCAGCGTTGAGAGGCTGGGAAGCCTTCTTGTAAGCCATGCACTGCTTGAGCCGGTCGCGAACAGCACCGGGATCTTGCGGGGTGAGTTGGAACTCTGCGGAGACGATGACACCCCGGATCCCGCTGGTTCGGTACTCAAACGCGATCGACGGTCGCTCGATCCGTTCGGATGTGCCATCCGGGCGCACGACCTCGACCGCGCGGATCGTCTCGGCGATGTTCCCGAATCGACCTCCCGCGTTCATCATCACAGCGCCACCCACGGACGCCGGGATCCCGGCGAGAACCTCCAGACCCGCGAGTCCGGCGCGGGTGGTCTGGTTGATGAGCCGGAACAGGTCGG
>DLBY01000113.1:9911-33959 GCA_002480345.1 Phycisphaerales bacterium UBA7812
ACAGGTCGGCGCCCGCCTCTGCTCGCACGAATCCGCTCTTCGCGTCGATTGTGACCGTGTTCATGCGCTCGAGATCGAGAACGAGCCCATCCACGCCCCGATCCGCGACGAGCAGGTTGGCGCCGTCGCCCAACACCCGGACCCGGCGTTCGGCACGAACGCACCGCGCAACCTCTTCCACAGAGGTCGGCCTCGCAAGCCGATCCGCGGTGCCGCCGACGCGGAACCATGTGGAAATCGGCGCATCCCGAATGAACTCAACCTCGGTCTGCACGGCTGTCATCCGGTTGCTGCCGATTCGGGATTCAGCGACCCCGGGTTCGCCTCAGACGCCGCGTCCATGAATTCGTGGGCGACCTGCCAGACCGGGCCCGCCCCCATGACCACAAGGACATCGCCATCGCGGCAGACATGCTCGAGCGCCTCGACGATCGCACCGAACGGGTAGAGGTGCATCGCGCGCACACCGCGTGACCGCAGCCTGTCGACAAGATCCGCGGCGGATACTTTCTGCTTCTCGGTCTCGCTGTCCCGCACGAAATAGATGTGCGGAACGATCACGACATCGGCGTGCTCAAAACTGGTCGCGAACTCGTCCAGGAGGAAACGGGTTCGGCTGTGCTGGTGCGGCTGGAAGACGCATATGAGCCGACCCGGTCTGCCCTCGAGTGCGGCGAGACGAAGCGACCGGAGCGTTGCCTCGATCTCGGTAGGGTGGTGGCCGTAGTCGTCGAAAACCCGGACCGTGCCACCACTCTGGAGGCGCCTCTCGCCGAGGGTCTGGAGGCGACGATCGAGACCGGCAAAGGCGGATAGTGATCGACCGACGATCTCGGGATCCGCCCCGAGCGTGACCGCGAGCGCGGCGGCGAACGCGCTGTTCATCGCGTTATGGTCGCCGGGCATGCGATTCACCCACGACGCGGCACGACCGTCCGGCGCGGTAATCGAGACTTCGCCGGTGTAGGGGTCGTGGTCCACGACCCAGTCTGCGGAAGGGCTGAAGCCCACGGTCTCCACGACGCAGGACAGGCCCGCTGTGATCTCACGCCGGTGGGCGCCATCGTGGGCGATGAGCAGCCGACCGCCCTCCGCCTCGGGAGGGACCGACGCCGCGAACCCGGCGAACGCCTCCACGACGGCATCGAGGGTGCCGTAAATATCCAGGTGGTCCGCCTCGACATTCATGACCGCGCCGACGACGGGGCGGTGATGATGGAACGAGCGGTTGAACTCGCACGCCTCGGCGAGCAGGAGACCGGGCCGCCCCTGATAGGGTCCCGAAGGTACGGCCCTGCGTCCGAGCCTGAACCCGGTCGGGGGCGTCGCTTGAGGATCGTGGCCCTCGGAGAGGGCACCGCCGGCGAGTTGGTTGCAGGTCGCGCCGACGATGACGCCCGGATCGAGACCCGCGTCGGTCAGGACGCAGCCGAGCATCGCGGTCGTCGTGCTCTTCCCGTGTGTACCGGCGATGGAAACCCCGGTCCGCCCGCCCATGCAGCGCCCGAGGGCTTCCGCGTAGGTAAAAACAGCGAGCCCTCGCTCTGTGGCCTCGAGGTACTGGGGGTGCTCGGGCTTGATCGCCGCGGAAACAATCACCCCGTCGATGTCAGCCGGCAGGGTTCCCGACGCCTGGTCGAACGACACCTCGATGCCGTGCGCCGCGAGGGCATCGGTGACGACGCTCGGCGCGGCGTCAGACCCGCGGACCGTCGCGCCATCCTCGGCGAGCAGGCGGGCAAGTCCCGACATGCCGCATCCGCCGATCCCGACGAGATAGGGGCTCGTGAATCCGATCGACATGCACACCGTCCCGTACCCTCGGCGCACAGCGCCGTCGCCCGTATTCGAACACTCACCCATGCTGGGTGTATCGGTTGACGAGCCCGGAGAGCCGCAATCGGAGACGCATCACAGACCGACCGCACCGCCGCGGGGCGCCTGCTTGGCGACCTCCCTCTCCTCGCTCCAGACCATGGAACCGGCGCGGGGGCCATCGAGCGCCGCGACCTGCATCTGAAGGATGTACTGGAACTGGTCGATCCTTCCGACGCTCGCCCGGTCCTCGTAGAGGCGGAGCACGACAGAATAGTCGGGTGAGGGGAGCGGCTCGCCCCGCGCCGCAGCGTCCCGCCGCAGCGCCTCGACCGCGGGATCGTCGTCGACATAGGCCGTCGCGACACCCGCCCGGTTGAGCGCGTCGAGCACCCGGGCGAAGACCCTGTTTCGATCGATGTGCATCGTTCCGCGGCTCCCCTCGTTGATGAACCGGGAGACCAGCACGAGGGGAGGCCCCTGGTCATCGAACGGGACCAGACGCCCCGACCGGATGAGACCTTCCGCGAGTTCCGCGGCGAAATCCTCGAGGTCGCGCTGATTGAGCTTGCGGGTCTCGAGGGTCTGCGTCTCGCCCACCCGGTTCGTCGACGACGGGGGCCTGTTGGAGACCGGCGCGGTCTGGCAGCCCAGGGGCACGAGCGAAACAAGCGATGCGATGAGGATGACTGCGGAGCGGGTCATCGGGTGTCCTTTCCTGAGACGAACACGGGGCCGCGCGAGAGGGGGCGGTGTTCAGCGATCCGAGTAGAACTCCATTCGGAAGTCGTACGCCGATGCGGTCGGCGCGACGGCTGAGACACGACGGATCGCACCGGGCGGCAGCACCACATGGCGCCACACAACGGTCGGGGCCCGGACTTCGAGGCCCCGCTCATCAAACCATGCCGTGCGATACTTGAACGGGGCATGGGCTCGGGTCGCATTCTGCACCTCCGCCTCGACAATACGGAGCCCGTCCGGTGTGATGCCCTCGATGAGGCCCGTGATCACCGCGGCCTGCGCGAAGACCTCGTCGGTGATGAGCCGTTCGTCGGCGACCGGGGTCGGGATCGCGCGACGCTCGGCAGGGCCGACGGTGTTGACGGAGGCCGGGGGTTGAGCGCATCCCGAGAGGAGCAAGGTCCCGATCGCGAAGACCCCCGCTGCGCTCCACTCGAACTTCCTGCCAGTTCTGGTCATCCTGCTCCTCCGACTTCCTTGCGGGCCCGCGAGGCCTCTTCAGTGCTGGAAAACTCCGGTGAGAACACCTCCGGACCTGTTCCGATTCCCGATCGCGGCATTTCCTCTTCTCCGCGTTCTCCGAGGGCCGCAACTCGTACTTGGAAGCCTACACCGGGTCGCATGCTCCGGACGAAGACGAGCGAATCCGCGTCTGAGGCCACTTCCACAAAGGCGCTGTGCCCGTCGGGCGTGCCGAGCAGGATCTCGCCGTCCCGGGGCGCCGGAAGCCTCGCATACGAGTAGGTCTTCGGGAGCGTCGCCCATCCCCGGGTGTCGGCCCTATTCTGGCTGTACAGATAAAGCCCCGCGGCGATGCGGGCCGCGGCGTTCAGCGTCTCGTCGTCCCGGGTGGCTTCGTTGATCCCGTACGAAGCGGCGATCTTCGCGCCCGCTGCGAGGATCGCCCGCGTCAGCAGGGTGGGAAATTCCTCGCGGTACTCGACCGCCATCAAGCGATCCATATCGGCGAGCGTCTCCGTGCGCACCGATGCGTCCGGGGTCTCCGCGTCGAGGTAAGGCACCGCTCGATCGTCGAACGCGAGGCGGGGGAACGCGAGCCCCACATAATCGATCGTGTCATTCAGCAGAACCAGGGGCAAATCGATTCGGATCTCCTCGCGGATCGGGCAGAAACCGCTCGCAAAGAAGATGTGCACGGACGGAGCGCGATCACCGGACGGTTCCTGTGTTTCGATCAGCAGATCGCGGGCGTGGGCGTTGTCGGTCGTGCCGACGACGCTGCGGAGCAGCGCGACACCCCGCTCGCGGTCCGCGTCGTCTCTCGGCGCCGCGAGGCGATACACCGCGTGGAGCATCTCCGCGAACGGGTTGGTGAACCCGCGATAGGGCTCGAAGGCGCGGACAGAGGCAAGGACCGCCTCGACCGCGGGGTCGCTCATCCCCGCTTCGACGCTCCGCGCGAGATCCACGCCGTTTGCCTGCCGCGCTATATCGATCGACGAGATCCGGTCAACGACCGAGGCCTCCTGCCTGAAGGCTGCCTCGTTGAATGCAAGCCTCGCTTGCTCGTCGTCGCCCAGCATCATCGCGTTCATTGCCCGGAGGGTCGGCGCCATGATGCGGTCGGTGGGCGAGCCTCGGTAGGCAACACTCAGGGGGCTGGTCGCGCTGGCGAAGAGTTCCTCGGTGAGACTCGTTCGCGGCCTCGCATCCTGCTCGTCGAAGCCCGCCTCGGCACGGAGCAGCGCTCGCGAACTCGCATCGAATCGCCCCAGCGCGTGGTCCGCGGACCCCAATTCGAGCCATCCCAGGATCTCATGAGGGCCCTTCAGACCGGAGGAGGCGAGGCTCGCGAGTTCGGCTTGGGCGAGTCTCGGCTCCGCTGCCCGGTGAGCCAGTTGGGCCTCCCGGATGGTCTGATACTGGCACCCTCCCCCCAAAGCGGCGAGACAGAGCGCCGTGAGGGCGTGGGCATCCCGGACAAATCTCGATCCGACGGGGACTGGCATCTCCAGACGGAGCGTACTCGCGGATCCGCTTCGAGATTCCCGAATCGACCAGATCCGATCGTTTTCCGCGTTGGCAACCGCTCCGCCGCGACCCGGGGACCGATGGGGCATATATTTTCGACCCGTCCCGGCCCTCCGGAACGGGTTTCGGCGAGGTAGCTCAGCCGGTTAGAGCGGAGGATTCATAACCCTCAGGTCGCGAGTTCGAGTCTCGCCCTCGCCATTGCCGAGCGACGCCCGGTCCCAGTGGACAGCCGGGCGTTTTTCTTTTGAACCTCCGCAATATCCGTGAATCCGGCGCGTTGAGCCGAGGAATACAGGTCCCAGAAGGGGGTATCCCATGCGCAAGCCAGTTCTGATCGCCGCGGTCGCCGGCGCCGCCGCCGTCATCACCATCGGGGCGATCTCCCTGAACGGGGAGAAGAAGCCCGCGGTGGATCCCGTGTCCGCTGCCCCTCGGCCCGCGGCCGACGACAGCACGATCATGCGGACCCGCCCGCCCCGTCTCGAGCCCTCAGAGGCTGAAGCGATTCCCGAGCGCCCAGAGCGATCGATGGAACTCGCGGAGCGTCCGGAGCAGGAGCAGGACGAGCGAACGGGTCGGGACCGCTGGCGTCCGAGGCTCGGCGACCGCCCGATGAGCGCCGAGGAGTGGTCGGAACGGTTCGAGCGGATGCAGGCTCGCCGGCAGGAGTTCATGGACCGCTTCGACACGGACGGGGACGGCGAGATCTCCGAGGAAGAACGCGAGGCGATCCGGGATTTCTGGCGCCAGCGTCGCGAAGAGGAACGCGAGCGTCGGCTCGTCGAACGATTCGACGCCGACGGTGACGGCATACTGAACGAAGATGAGCGGATGGTCGCGGAAGCGGAGATGGAGGCCCGCCGGGTCGAGCGGCAGGCCCGGATGACCGAGCGGTTTGATACCGACGGAGACGGGCAGCTCTCCGAGGCGGAGTCCCAAGCGGCCCGCGAGTCGTTCCGCCGCGGGCGCGGGGGGGACGACCGGGGCGGGAACCCGGGCGACCGGTGGAGACGCGCGATCGAGCAGTACGACCGGGACGGCGACGGTGAGTTAAACCTCGACGAGTCGTACGACGCGTATCTCGATCAGTTCGATCAGCGGACGCGTCGCGAGTTCGTCCGTCGCTATGACACCAACGACAACGGAGGGATCGACGCCTCGGACCTGAACGCCTTCATGGAACGGTACAAGGCGGAGGATCCCTCGACGGACATCAACGGGGACGGGCGAATCGACGAGCGCGATGTCGAGCGGTTCCGGGACCTGATGTTCGCGACCACGCCCTGACCAAGTCGATCCGAGAGCTGTCGATCAACTCTTGCGAGTGAGCTGGTCCGCCCCCGATGGGGCGGACTTTTTTTCGCGCACGGATCCATTCACTCCCGGAGGGCTCTCATCACGGGCAGCCCGTCAGGAACGAGGTCGCGAATTGATTGATGTCTGAGAGGTCGAACACGCCGAACGGCGGCGCGAGGTCCGCCGCGGGCTGCTGGTTCACGAACGCGCCCACGAATGCGTTGATGTCCGCGAGGTCCAGGACCCCGAATGGGAACGCAAGATCAGCAGGGTTGCAGGGCCCGTCACCCGGCGCGAGCAGGGTGGAGACGCTCGAGCCCGTCCCGGGCTCGCGCACCACGACGAGATCCTGCGAGCCGTTCTGGTCGAGGTCCGCGACAGCGAGCAGCCTCGGGACCTGCCCGCTCGGGAGATCGACAACGCGGCTCTCTCCGAAGATCAGTTCACCCTGATCGCCCCGCCCGATGTTCAGGATCGTGCGCAGCTCACGGATCCCCTTTTCGTCTACCGCGGTGTACGCGATGTCGAGAAGTCCGTCGTCGTTGACATCCGCCGCGACGATCGACCCGGGCGCGGAGCGGAACCGTGTCGTCCCGGCGTCGAGCGAGATCGCGTCGGCGTAGACGATCTCTCCGAAATCCTGTGCGACCATCAGCGAGATCGTCCCGCTCGCCGCGTCGCTCGTGAGGATGTCGTCGAGCCCGTCTCCGCTGATGTCGGCGGTGAACATCTGCCCGGGGCGGCGTCCCGTGGGGATGTCCTGCAGGAAGAAGAGCGGGAAAGTAGGCCCTCGCGAACCGAGCCCGGTCGCTCCGAGGCCTGTCCCAAAGATCCGAACCTCGGCTTCCTCCTGCGATGACGCCGCGACACCGGTGGGTGAGATCTCGCCTCCCATGGTGTCAACGCTCCCGGGATCGTCCCCGATGTCGGTTTCTTCCTCGTCGAAGCCCGCACCGGCGTTGTTCGTCGACGCCTTGATTCCGCCGCCTCCCGTGCCGCGCGACGAGCGGTCGAAGACCGTGATGACATCGAGCAGCCCGTCTCCCGAATAATCGGCGAGCGTGATATCCGCCGGGACGCCCTGCACGGAGATCGATCGCGGATCCACCTGCGAGAAGTCGCCCGGGTTCCCCGGTGCATTCAGACGGATGCGGACCTGGCCGTCCGCCGGGCCTCGGTTCATCACGACGAGGTCGGGGAATTCGTCTCCGTTCATATCCCCGACCGCGATCGAGCCCGGGAGGTCTCCGAGCCCGTCGAAGACCTGCACCGTCTGGCTGAAGCCGAGCCAGCCGACGCCCGGCGCGACGCCCAGATTGAGCGCGACCACGATCTGTCCGTTCTGCCCGGGCCCGTTGTCGGTGATCCCGACGAGGTCGGGGAACCCATCCCCGTTGACATCGCGAACCACCGCGTCCGCGAACAGGCCCGGCGGATCGGCGGTTAGGCTGTTCTGCACCGCGAGCCCCGCGACGCCGAAGTCGACGAACTCAATCGAGGCGGTGCCGTCCCCGGAGTAGAGGGGGATCGCGACTGCGGCGTCCTCGATCACGGTCGTTTGCACGGCGCGGAAAACGCCGCTCATCTCGCTTGCCTCGACGACGGCGTATTTTTCGCCGATCCTGGGGATAATCTGTCTCGGGACACTCACGCGGAGCGTGCCGTCGAGCAGCGCCGAGCCCGCAACCTGCACAGACATGGAGTCGGCAGGGTCTTCCGACGCCAGCGAATAGACCAGCCGCCCGGTTTCGAACAGCCCCGTGAGCGGATTCGTTCCGTTGAACGAGAGGTCCCCGTCGATCGTGAGGACCTGGCGCCCGCTCGTGACGGCGTAGAACCCGAGGGGGCGGAGTTCGCCCCCGAACAGATCGACCGATGCCCTGATCTCGCCTGAGCCTTCGATCACGCCGTCAACGAAGACGCGCACGCCCTGCGGCGCTTCGGTCACGCTGCGTTCGCCGACGATCAGATCGCCCCGCCCGCCGGGTCCGACTTCGAGGGGTGCGCCCCCGATGCCCCACCGCGAAACGCCCAGGATGCGGGCTCTCCCGCTTGAGCCGGGATCCATCCCGAGCAGGGCTCGGCCTGTCATCAGCGTGTCGATCTCGGTGCCGTCGAGCACCTCCCACTCGCCGTCGCCTTGTCCTCCGATCTGGAGCAGGCTCATCTGGACGCTCTGCGGCAGGCTGAGACCGTTGAGACGGACTTCGCCGAAGGAATCGGTGCGTTCACCGATGCGCATCGAAACCGGTCCGTTGCTGCTGAGAATGCCCTCCTGCTCGAGTCCGAGGAAGCCATCGCCCTGGAATCCGACGATGACATCGCTGGCGACCTCGGCGCTGAGCAGGATCTCACTGGTTCCGAAGGCGGAGAGCGTCCCGTCTGACCCGGACCGCGAACCGAGCACGAGAGGCCCGACATGGACGAACTGCGTGTCGATCAGTTCGACCTTGCCCGACCCGAACTGTCCGATGATCATCGGTGCCAGATCGAGGTGTCGGAATTGCAGGGCGGCGTTCGCCCCATCGAGCACGAGACGGCTGCTCGTGCCCGGGGTATCACCCACGACCGCGCGCGCCACCCGGAACTGTCCGCCCCCGGTGACCGTCATCTGCGCGCCGAGCGCACCGCCCAACAGATACTCACGGCACTCGGCCTGATCGCCCGAAACCGCGAAAACACTGCCGCCGAGATCGAAGGTCGCGGTGCAGTTCAGGACGCCGAGCCCGCGCACGCCCGCGAAGCCGTCGAAGAACGGAATGTAGGGTTGCTGCCCGAGACCATCCGTCCCGTCGAAAAGGGCGAGGCTCGTGGGGCTCGGTGCCTCGCCTGTCTGAGACGCCCAGTTGCTTGGGTTTCCCCAGAAACCGGTTCCCGCTCGCCAGCGATAGACCTGGTTTGCGTCCGGGACGCCGTCCTGATCACAATCCTGCGCGCATACGGATCCGGCGACCAGAGCCAGCGCCGCCGTCGCCGAAAGACCCCACACGCTTGGCGGGGACGGCAGCCTGATTGGAAGTCCATTGTCGCGACACATCCGCGTCATCATCTCTCCGATTCCCGTCCGCCCGAGCGGCTCCCGAGCCCGCCGCGCCGACCGATACAGAACGATCTCGGCAGGGTGTGATCAACGACCCCCGGATCAGGCTATCAGCCTAGGGGGGTGAGTCCAAGCCCCGTTCGTCGCTTCGGAGAAGGGGAGCTCCCTACGCAGGCGAAAAAACCGGCCGGTGACTCACGGAAAAAACGGGTCGCCCGCTTTCCGGACCTCGAACGCTCCCGTGGATGACCAGTGGCAGGGAAGCAGGGCGTGAGCCTGCGGGCGGCGTCTGCTAGGGTGCATGCCGATGAGTGACGATCCCAGAGACCAGAATGACCCCGGCGAGAAAGATCGCGAGCACAAGCCGGCGCGTGAGCCGCACGCGGACCCGGATCCCGACCGTCCGGCGACCGGCCACGACGATCCGACGGTGGCGTTCACGCCTCCCGGGGAGACCGGCTCTCCGGGTCCAGCCGAGACCGATCCCGAAGCAGAGACCGTCGCGCATGATCCGACCGCGGGAACACCCGGCGCGGATCCCGATCGAACCGAGCCCTATAGCCCGACTCCGGCGGGGGCAACGGGCGATGCCGCGCGTGCTGCGAGCGCCGAGTCGATCCCCGGGTACCGGATCCTGGGCCAGATCGGACGCGGCGGCATGGGCACCGTCTTCCAGGGGCTCCGCCTGGACGACCGTTTCCAGAAACGCGTCGCGGTCAAGATCATGCGCCGGGGGCTCGACACCGACGAGATGCTCGAGCGGTTCCAGCTCGAACGCCAAGTGCTCGGGGCGCTCAATCACCCCAATATTGCTCGGCTCTATGACGCCGGCGCGACGGAGGATGGGCGCCCGTTCTTTGTCATGGAATTCGTCGACGGGGTCCCGATCGACGAGTACTGCGATCAAAACGCGCTGAGCATCCCGGACCGGGTGCGCCTGTTTACCAAGGTCTGCGCAGCGGTGCACTACGCGCACCAGAACCTGATCGTCCACCGGGATCTCAAGCCGTCGAACATCCTTGTGACGGGGGAGGGCGAGCCCAAACTCCTCGACTTCGGGATCGCGAAGCTGCTGAATCCCGAATTGCTGGGGCTCCCGGCGCTCACGCGTCCCGACCAGCGGATCATGACCTACGAGTACGCGAGCCCCGAACAGGTCCAGGGGCAGTCGATCACGACCGCGAGCGATGTGTACGCGCTCGGCGTCATCCTCTACGAACTGCTCACCGGGCACAGGCCCTACCACATCGAGAAGAGGATCCACGCCGAGGCCGTCCGGATCATCTGCGAGGAAGAGCCGAAGCGGCCCAGCACCGCGGTCTCATCCGCGGCGACCCGGCACACGCACCGGGGCGAGATGGAGACCGTCACCGCGCAGGAGATCGCGAAGCGGCGCGAGGCCCAGATCACACGCCTCAGGAAGCGGCTTTCGGGCGACCTCGACAATGTCATCCTGATGTCGATGCGCAAGAGCGCACAACGCCGGTACCCCACGGCGCAGGCGCTCGCGGATGACCTCATGCGTCATCTCGAAGGACAGACGGTCACCGCCCGGGCGCCGACCTTTTCCTATCGCGCCGGCAAGTTCATCCGTCGTCACAAGGCGTCGCTGTCCGCGGCGGCATTGATCGCGCTCGCGCTGCTGTTCGGGATCGTGGGAACGACCACCGCGTGGCAGCGAGCCGCGGTCGCGCGGGACAACGAAGCCGCGGCGCGGATCGCCGCTCAGCAGGCGGAAACCGCGGAGCGGGACGCGCGCCACGCCGCCGAGATGCGTTACACGCAGCTCCGCCGCATGTTCACGATCGAGGACACGCTGTACGAGGAGATCGAGAGTCTCCCCGGCGCGACGGCGGCCCGCGACATTCTCAGCGAATCGATGCTGAACGCGATCGAGACGCTCGCGCGCTCGTTCCCCGATGACCCGCGACTCGAGCGTGATCTCGCGGAGCAGTACCTCCGGGTCGGCGTGCTCGCGGCAAAGGGGCAGAACTCCGCCGCCCGCGGCGTGGAGGCTCTCGAACGAGCCCTCGATCTGCTCGAGGATGCGCCTCCGGAGAACGAAACGAGACTCCGCACGCTCGTCGAACTCGCGGAGGCGTACCGGCAGGCCGGGGATCGGGACGCGGCGCTCGCGACGGCAGCCAACGCGATCGAACGCTGCGCTGCCTTGGAAAATAATCCGGGCGCCCCCCGGTCTCTGAAAGTGCTGTATGCCGATGCCCTGATCCGCTCAGCCCTCGTGCACATGTTCCGGGCCCGCCTCGATGACGCGCAGCGCGAACTCGAGGCCGCCTCGGGGCTCGCGACGGAAGCGGTCGATGCGAACCCGGACGATGCCGACGCGGTGCGTTCGCTGGCCCACGCGACCGAGCAGTTGGGCGTGCTCGCGGATCAGCGCGATGAGGAGGAAGCCGAGCTGTCGCATCTGCGTCAGGCACTGGCCCTGCGGCGACGCGTCGCCGATTTGCGGCCTTCGAACGCGGAGGCACAACACAGGCTGGTGATGGCGGTCGAGCGATTCGGCCGGGCGCTGATGGACCTGGACCGCCCCGACGAGGCGCGGCGCGCGTTCGAGGAGATGAGGTCGCTCGCGGAAACCGCCCGGCTGAGCGATCCGTTCTCGGGTCGCGCCCTCTCGGACTTCGCCCGCGCGTTCGAGAACGCGGCGGATGTGTCGCTCCGAACGGGGGATGCCGAGGGGGCGATCTCGTACGCGGGCGCGTTCCGTGACACCGCGCGCGCATGGCTGGACACCGACCCGCTCAGCATGCACGCCAGGCGGATGGTGGGGTTGGCGCATTACAAACTCGCGCGGGCCCTTTACACGCACGCAGGGAAGCTCCGCGGCGAGAACCCGGACGAGGCAACCCGCGTTTACGAGTCGGCTGTTCCGGAATTCGAAGCCGCGATCGGCGTGCTCGCTGGTGCCAGCGAAACCGATCCGAACGACACCGAACTCATCGAGGACCTCTTCCGCGCCGCCTATTGGCTCGGCTATACCCACTGGCGCCTCGGGGACGCGAACGCGGAACGCGAGGCATTCCGACGAGCCCTTCGGGAAGCGGAGCGACGCGCCGAGTGGGGTGGACTGCCGAGGGTGTTCCACAACGCCGTCGCGAGCGTTGCGTCCAAGCTTGCCGATGTCGAGTACGACGCGAACGACCCGGACGCGATGATCGAGGGGATCGAACGGGCGGTGGCGCTGACGGGCAACAAGACAACGATGCTCTTTGCCCAGCACGCCCGCGCCATGAGCCTGGTGCCCGATCTGCCCGGCGCGATCGCGCTGCTCGACGAGGCGATTGCGCCGCTCGAGGCCGCGGAGAACCTGAGCCCGTCGAGCGAGCGTCTGCTGGGCCGCATCCGGGCGCTCCGGGCGGACTACGCCGCTCTGCTCGCGACGGGCGAATCGCTCGAGGGCGCCGATCCGCCCTGACTTGCCCGCTACGCTTCGCCTCGATGCTCGTCATCCGCGAAGACCAACCCCTGACCATTCCTGCCCGATCCTGCGTGCTCGTGCCGACGATGGGCGCCCTGCACGAGGGTCACCTCGATCTTGTCAGGCTCGCGGCCTCTGAAGCGCGCCGTCGCGGGCTCGGCGGGGGGGCCGTGGTCTCGGTTTTTGTCAACCCCACACAGTTCAACGATCCCGCGGACTACGCGCGATACGCGCGGGTGCTCGAGCAGGACCTCGCCGGATGCGAGCGAGCGGGCACCGCTGTCGTCTACGCGCCCTCCGTCGAGGCGGTCTATCCCGGCGACGGACGCGTGAGCGTGCCAGCGCTCCCCGATCAGGCTCTCAACAAGGGCCTCGAGGATGCGCATCGGCCCGGGCACTTTGAAGGGGTCTGCCAAGTCGTACGGAGGCTGTTCGACCTCGTCCGACCCACGGCAGCGGTCTTCGGCGAAAAGGACTGGCAGCAACTCGTGACAGTCCGCGCGATGAGTGAACGCGATGGCCTGGGCGTCGAGATCATCAACGGCCCCACCGCTCGCGAGCCGGACGGGCTCGCGATGTCGAGCCGGAACCGGTTCCTCCCCCCCGATCAGCGCGAACGGGCGCTCAGCCTTTCTCGTGCGCTCGCGGCCGCGGGCGGTGAAACGGATCCCCAAGAGGCGGAAGCGGCGATGCGCCGGGTCTATACCGAGCACGGCATCGAACCCGATTACGCCGCGGTGCGAGACGCCGAAACGCTGGGTGAATATGTACCCGGGCGACCCGGGCGGGCCATCACGGCGGCGGGCATCCCGGGCGAAACGACCGTCGTCCGGCTTCTGGACAACGCGCCATGGATTGGCGGGCCGGGCCGGTAGAGCGGATTCGAATTGAGATCAGTCCCATCCGCGATTCGTGATCGCGGATGGGCGTCTGTTCTTCGTCAATACTCGAACGCGGGTGGCACGGTCTTCTTCACCATCCCGAACCAGATGATGCAGAAGGTCGGCCACGCAAGGGCGATCACAAGACCGACGACGAGCCCCACGGCCTGCATCGGCCCCTGCATCTGGGCCTGCTGGTCCCATGACTGCTTGATCGCCCGGGTTTCGTCGGACTTCTCGCCGTGCTCGTTGACCCACGCCTGCATCGCTTGCTGCTGGGCCTGCTGGCCCTGGTAGCTTGCGAATGTGCCGAAGAACGCCGCGGCGATCGCGAGAAGGGCGTAAAGCAGGTGCATTGATCGTCCGCCCTGACTCCGCTTGAGGAGCTTCGCAGCGGCGACGATCAGGACGACATTGACGATCACGCCGAAGGCGAGGGAACCGATCATCAACGCGTCGAACGGGGGTGTGAACGGGGGCGGCGGCGTCCCGGGCGGGAGTTGCCCGCTCATCAGCCCGCCCATCATGGACCCGCCGAAACCGGCCATGCCCGCGCCCAGCACGGAGCAGGTGACCGCGAGAATCCCGAACACCAGACTCAGGATCCCGATGACCTTGGGCCAACTCGCCGGGGCGACAGTTCCCTCTCCGGCTGTGTGCACATCGCTCATGTCCACCCCTTTCCCTTGTGGTTCCCCTCCGGCTGCGCAGGCCTCTGGGCCTGCCTAGAGCTGGGCGAGGAACCGGACATCGTTTTCGAACAGCATACGGATATCCGGGATGCCGTACCGCCCCATCGCGATCCGCTCGATCCCGAATCCGAACGCGAACCCGGTCCATTCTTCGGGATCGATCCCGCACGCTTGCAGCACATTGGGATCGACCATGCCGCACCCGCCGAGTTCGATCCACTCGGGATCGCTGCCCGCTTTCAGCGCGATCTTCATGTCCAGCTCGGCGCTCGGTTCGGTGAACGGAAAGAAAGAGGGGCGGAGCCGGATATCCGCGTCGCGCCCGAAATAGGCGTGCGCGAATTGCTCAAGGGTGGTCTTGAGATCGATCATGGTCACGCCGCGATCGATGTAAAGCCCTTCGATCTGGTGGAACATGAATGAGTGGGTGGCGTCCACCGTGTCGGGTCGGTAGACCCGCCCCGGGCTCACGATCTTGATCGGGGGACCCCACCCCTCCGCGACCGCCTTTTCCATCGTGCGGATCTGCACCGTCGAGGTCTGGCTCCGCAGCATGCGCGGCGTTTTCACCGCATCCGGATTGTCGACATAAAAGTTGTCGATCGGGTCCCGCGCCGGGTGCTCGGGCGGGATGTTGAGCTTGATGAAATTGTGCTCGTCGTCCTCGAGTTCAGGGCCCTCCGCGACCTCGAACCCCATGCGACCGAACACCTCGGTTAGCTCGTCGATCACCCGGGTGATGATGTGCCGGCGGCCCAGGTGCGTCGATGCCACCGCGCCGGGCTCGGTGATGTCGAGTGTCGGCTCTCCGCCCGTCGCGGCGGGGCCGCCGCGGCCGAGCGTCGCCTTCTTCTCGTTGAAGGCGCCCTCGAGCCTCCCCTTGACCTCGTTGAGGCGTTTGCCGACCTCGCCCTTCTGCTCTTTGGGGACATCCTTCATCAGGGGCATCAGGGCCTTGAGCTTGCCCTTGCTGCCCAGGTAGGACACACGCCAGGCTTCGAGCGAATCTGCGTCGGCGCACGCCCCGAGCGATTCGACGGCTTCGGTCTCGAGTTCGTTGAGTTGGTCAATCACGCGTCGATGATACCACCGGGGGGGGCACTGATCCCGGCCCGGCGCGTGCCACATCGGCCCGACACTCACTCCCTGAGGATCACCCGATCACCCTCGAATGCGATCTCGAGCCAGAGATATGCGGACCGGCCCAGCGCATCGGGCTTCCAGCGGTCGGCCATGAAGACCCAACGATCTGTCGGTGCGCCCTGAGCGTCTCGGATCGGGAACGCGAAGGTGCCCTGACTGCCGAAGGTCGTCTCCGCGCCGTTGCCCTCGCAGGGGTTTCCGCGCACCGTCCAGGGGCCCCAGATCGACTCCGCGGTCGCGTGCTCCGCGGCATTGGGTGCCCAGCCCGTGCACCCCGAGGTGATCAGGTGATACACGCCGTTCCGATTGAAGAGCACGGGCGCCTCCCGGCTCGCGCCCTCGAACACCCGGACATATCGGCCCGTGTGTCCGGTATAGGTCTCGTCGAGTTCCGCGATGTGCAGCGTGCGGTTCGATTCGGAGGCGAAAATGTGGTACGCGGTCCCGTCGTCGTCAACAAACAGCGTTTGGTCGCGGGCCATCTGGCCGCCGTAGAACTGACGAACGAAGAAATTTCGAGCCGTGACCCTCTCGGACTGGACCCAGTCGCCCTCGACGCGCGATTCGCTGAACGCCCGTTCCCGAATACGCCGCCGCATCGCGTCACTGAGACCGATCGGCTCGCGGCCCGGGTTCGGTCGCACGCTTCCGATGTACTCGTACGGCCCGTGAACCGAGTCGGCGACCGCCACGCCCGCGCGCGCGGCGTTGTATCCGTGCCCCGCGAGTTCGAGGTGGAACCACATCACGAACCGATCGGTCTTCTCATTGAAAATGACCTTGGGACGCTCGATCCGACAACCCGCTCGGATCTCGCTCAGCGGGTCATCGGTCACCGCCAGCGCAACCCCGGCGTCGGTCCAATGCTCAAGGTCCGTCGATGTATACACACGGACCCCAACGCGTGCCAGGCTGCCGCCCCGCCCACTTCCCTTGTGCTCTCCGAACCAGTGGTAGACACCGTCGTGGAACAGAATCCCCCCGCCGTGCGCGTTGATGTGTTCGCCCGAAGTGTCGGGCCATTGCGCCGCGTTCCATGCTTCGGGGGCCTGGCTCGCGAATACCACGGCCGAGACCAGCGTGGACCACAGGAAAAGGACGATGCCGACAAAGGGTCGTTCATGCATACCCGACACCTTACCCACTCAAGCGAAGTCGGCGTGCCGAGGACCGGCTCGGGTACACTCCATCTCCTGCATCAAGCATCCTCTCACCGGAGACTCGCGTCATGACCATCAAGGCTTACGCCGCACATGAACCCAAGGGCCGCCTCGAACCGTTCACCTACGACCCGGGCGACCTGGGCCCCGACCAGGTCGAGATCGCGGTCACCCACTGCGGGATCTGCCACTCGGATCTCTCGATGCTCAACAATGACTGGGGAATGAGCGAGTACCCGCTCGTCCCGGGGCACGAGGCGATCGGGACGATCGCGGCAAAGGGCGAGAATGTCGGGCACCTCGACCTCGGGCAGACCGTCGGGCTCGGGTGGTTCTCGTCTTCGTGCATGACCTGTCACCAGTGCATGGGGGGCGACCACAACCTCTGCGCGAGCAACGAGTCCACCATCGTCGGCCGGCACGGGGGGTTCGCGGACAAGGTCCGCTGCAACGCGGAGTGGGCGATCCCGCTTCCCGATGGTGTGGACGCCAAGAAGGCCGGCCCACTCTTCTGCGGGGGTATCACAGTCTTCAATCCCATCGTCCAGTTCGGTGTGCAACCGACGCACCGGGTGGGCGTCGTCGGGATCGGGGGCCTGGGCCACCTCGCGCTTCAGTTTCTCAACGCGTGGGGATGCGAGGTCATCGCGTTCACCTCGACCGGCAGCAAGATGGACGAAGCGAAATCGCTCGGCGCCCACCGCTGCGTCAATTCGCGGTCCGCGGACGACATCGCCGCGGAGAACGGATCGCTCGATTTCATCCTCGTCACCGCGAATGTGACGCTTCCCTGGGATGCGTATGTGCAGGCCCTCGGCCCCAAGGGCAAACTGCACTTCGTCGGCGCAGTCCCGGAACCCGTCCCCGCCGAGATCTTCCCGCTCCTGCTTGGGCAGAAGTCGATCTCCGCCTCGCCCCTGGGCTCTCCCGCGACGATCAGCACCATGCTCGAATTCTGTGCACGCCACAACATCGAAGCGCAGTGTGAATTCTTCCCGATGAGCCAGTGCAACGAGGCGATGGCACACCTCGAGGCCGGAAAGGCGCGGTATCGAATCGTGCTGACCAACGGCTGAGCAACCAGGGGAATTTGGAAGAAACGCATCGGCACGATCGTTTCCCTCGAAGAGAACGGAGCGAGAATCACTTTTCGTCTCGCGTCCTACGCACACTCTCGAAAGGAACACCCGTGCAGACCACTCCCTGGCGCCCGCAATCCGAGATCGAAGACAATCCCATCAACCTGCCCCGCGAGGCGGCTGAAAAGATCATCCCCGAACTCGACCGGCATCTTTCGTCGTTCTTCGTGCTGTTCCACCAGTACCAAAAACACCACTGGCTGGTGGAGGGACCTCAGTTCCGGGACATCCATCTTTTCCTTGAGGAAGGCTACAACGAGATCCACGAGCAACTCGACGCGATCGCCGAGCGGATCACCGCGATCGGCGGCGTGCCGACTTCCTCGCCCGCGGCTCAGACGGAACTTGCCTATCTCTCCCACGAGCCCGAGGGGATTTTCCGGATCACCGACATGCTGACCAAGGACCGCACGGACGAGGGCACGATCGCCGCGAATCTTCGGCGAACGATCAAACTCTGTACCGCGAACGAGGACTTCGGCACTGAAACGCTGCTGAAGGGAATCCTTCTGAAGGTCGAAGACCGCGCCCATCACCTCGACCATTTCCTCGGGAGCGATTCGCTCGGCCTGCGGTTGAATGAGGGTGCGTCAGCCTGACGCATGCAGCCGGACCGGAGTCAATAAATGCAAGGCCGCCCCTCCTCTGGGGGCGGTCTTTTTTCGTGCCCGTCCGCTCAACCATTTCGCCCGACATCGTCTTTTGTCGTCATGTTTGCCGGCGGTCTTCCGCGTCCGCGTAGAACCCACCGCCCGCATCCACCAGTCGCCCAGCCTGCACCAGCGCCTTCCAAACGCGGTCGGGATACTCACCCGGAGGCTGAACCGCGTCGATGCCGGACCTTTTCCCGCCCGAGGTGTACCGCCCGCCCAGCTTCGACTCGTCGTTGAGCCTTGCCAACTTCAATCGCTTCCGGAACGCGTGCATCGCGTCCTTCATCTCTTGGTGCGTCGCCTCAACGGCAGCCGAACTCGCGGACGAGGCTGGGTTCTCAATCCGGTCGATCAGTGCCCCCAGTCCCCCGGCGTCCTGCTCATCGATCACACGCTTTGCCTCGTGCTGATCCGCCGTGGCGCGCGGCAACAGCCTCGCGACGACGGCCCACGCGTCGACGATCTTCAGGCCATCCCCCGACTGGGTGATCTCGCTGTGCAACTGCCGGAGTTTCTGGATCGCATTCATGGGAGCCATATGGTACCCGAGACTCGAGAAAGGAATCCCATGGCTGACCATGTCTACAAGATGATCGAACTCGTGGGGTCGTCGACCGAATCCTCCGATGCCGCGGCTCGCCGCGCGATCGAGCAGGCCGCGAAATCCATCCGCAACATGCGGTGGTGCGAAGTGGTCGAGACGCGCGCGCACATCGAGAACCAGCAGATCGCGCACTGGCAGGTCAAACTGAAGGTCGGATTCACGATCGAAGACAGCGAGTGATCGCCGACGAGACGACGCGCATCGCGTGATTCAATCTCGCCTTCGGTTTGTCCAAGTGCCGCCGTAGGTGTAGCCCGCTTCAGCGCTTGCGATCTCGTAGCAATTACGGCAGACGAAATGCCAGTCGCGGAGTTCCGTGCGGACGCGGAAGAGCCTGGGCTGTTCGCGCCCGCAGCAATCGCACGACCGCAGTGTCTTCGCTTTTCGCTTGGGTTGCACGGACCGCTCAGTTGCGACGACGACGCGCGATGAGCACGCCTGCGCCCATGAGCAACGCCGATCCCGGCGGCGCGGGGATCACTTCCCCCGAAATCGAAAGGCTCAGCGAGCGGGGGGACCCCGAAAAGAACGCCCCGTCTGATCGGCGTGCTGTCCGGAAGGCGGTTTCGTCGCCCGCAAGCCAGAGCAGCTCCGCGGTCGGCTCCGCGGCCTCGATGCCGACGAAATAGGTCCCGCTCTCGAGCACGACCCCTCCAAGGTCAAGTCGCACCGCTTCCCCGATCAGGCTGTCTGTACTGAACACGAAATCTCCCGAGACCTTTTGCGCCAGGTCCGGTTCAAGACCGCTGGCGCGATAGATCGCGAGCGAGCCCTCTCCCGTCGAGATCGTGTTCCAGGCACGGACATGGACCGTGACGCGGTCGATTCGCCAGGCCTGCTCGGCGGCGTCGATCGAGAAGAGCTGGAACTGCTCGAAGCCAAACTGATTGTTTGGATTGTCCTCGCTGCGAATCACGCCCGCATCGTTCAGCGCGGCGTAATCGGAGCCGTAATCAACCAGCACACCGGCGTGGGCGGGCAGAGCGAGCGACAGGAGAGTCACGGGGATGAGTGCGTGTGGGCGCATCAAAGCTCCTCGGTGGAAAGTCCGAGAGACACAATGCGCCGCGATCGCGACCCGGACCACCAGAGTCCGAGATTTCGGGGACGCCCCCGGATGGCGATCAGGTCGGGTACCGCAGAGCCGCCCGCTCGCTCAGAAGCCGCGCGTTGCGTTGATGGGCCCGGAAGATCGTGTCGAGAACGAGATCCGCGACCGGGACCAGACCGACGAGCCAGTCGAGGACGAGGTTCCAGACGATGCGAAGGTGCGTCCCCCAGCCCAGCCGGAGCCGACGCGATTCGATCAGCATCGCGAGCCCGACGATGAGCGTTGCGGTGTCGCCCACGACGGGGATCAAGCCGATGATCGGATCGAGCCCGATCCTGATCCCGGTCCCCGGAACGGTGAACCTCGCGTCCATCAGGCTCGCGAGCGCATCGACCCAAGGGCGGGGATGAGGCGGATCCGGGATGTCATGCCGTTCGTCCACGGAGATTCATAGCCGCGAGCCGCGGGGAGGCGAGCCGAAGCACGCGCCGAGGTAGGCTCTGGGCGTGCGATTTCGGGAAGCACATCGCTGGCTCTCGGCGCTCGCGATCTGGCCCGGCGCGTACGCCGCGGGGGCGGCCGCGATGCTGGCTCAACTCTGTCGCGTCGATCTCTCCGCCGTTTCGATCGCCGCCGCGTTCTGCGCCGGGGTCTCGATCTTCCTGCTGGACCGTGTGAAACTGCGTGATGCCCTCCTGGACCCCGCGGATGCGATCGCCGCCCCGGAGCGGATGGGTGTGATCTGCGATGCCCCGCGCCTGATCCGCTCGCTCGCGGCGACCCTGCTCCTGTTCGCGGTCGTGCTCGGATCGGGCCCGTTCGACCAATCCCGGAGCGTGCCCGCTCAACTGATCGGTGGCGCGACACCACTGGTCGCCGCGCTTGGGGTCGTGCTCTACGCCGGGCGCCCGAGAGGCGATCGCCCCCGCCCGAAGGACCGCGTCCTGCTCAAAAACGCCTTTGTCGCGTGCGGGATCGTCGGTCTCGCGGCCGGATTGACGGTCGCGCCCGCGATCGCGAGCGGCGGGCAGGAGATGTCGCCGAACCTCATCATCGCGGTGAGCGTGCTCGCCGCACGGGTGTTCGCCGACTCCGCGTTGTGCGATGTGGAGGACACGGACGCGGACCGTGCCTATGGCACGCGGACCCTCCCACGGGTGCTGGGCAACGAGCGGGCACGCACGCTCGCGCTCGCGCTGCACACCGCGTGCGGGACCGCGCTGCTCGCGCTCCCCGCGACGCGAACCGATGCCGCGACCGCCTGGGGCTGGTCGACGATCGCCGTCGGCGTCCTCCTCCGCGTCCTCCCGACCGACCACCTGCGGGATCCTGTCGACGCGGCACTGGGCGTGCAGGCGGTCGTCGTCACCGTCGTCCTCGCCGCGGGCTGAATTCGGGATTCGTACTGGGCGCTTCGCGCTTAACTCGCGGAACTTGGGCCGCCCTCATACACTCTAGTGCGCCCCGCAACGGAGATATGCCATGCGATTCGCCCGCCTTCTCGGTCTCGTCTGCTCCGCCCTGCTCGCCCTCCCGGCGTTCGCGCTCGACTGGGACGCCCTGGTGGAGAGTCTCACCCCGCAACAGGCCGCCCGCTACGAGCGGTTCCGGGAAGGCTGGACCATCCGGGGCGTCTGCGGCACCCGCGATCTCGAACTCGCCAAGACCTTCGGGATCAACACCGTGCGCGGCTACACGCTCAAGATCGAGGACAACTCGACAAGAAAGGTCCTCGACGAGGCGCACGCGCTGGGCATCAAGGTCGTCGTCAGCGAGTGGATGCCCCACCACGGCGAGAACAAGGGCGGCGGCAACTCGACCTGGAACTTCGATTACACGAAGAATGTCGACGAGCGGCTCGCGAAGTTCACCGAGAAGGTCGACGCGATCGGCGACCACCCCGCGATCCTCATGTGGGGGCTGGGCAACGAGGTGCACCTCGACCGCGAGTACCTCGAGTATGTGAACCTGATGAGCGAGGCGATCCACGAGCGCTACCCGCTCGCGCTGACCAGCCTGACGATGATCAACGCCAAACCCGAGAACATCGAGAAGATCAAGGCGTACGCGCCCGACCTCGATGTCATCGGCGTGCAGTCCTACAGCGTCGGCGCCGTGCGCGGCGGCATCCGCAACATGGAGCAGCACTGGGGCAAGCCCTACTACTACAGCGAGTTCAACGGGAAGGGCCCCTGGAACTTCAAGAAGACCGACTGGGGCACCGCCTACGACGACCTGCCCGCCGACCGCGCCGCGGAGATCGACGCGTGCTACGACGCGATCGAGGCCGCGCCGCGGTGCCTGGGCTCCACAGCCTTCGTCTGGGGGCAGTTCGGCGCCCAGCGCCCCTCCTACTTCAGCCTGCTGCTCAGCCCACACCCGGGCGGTGTGGACCGGGCTGAGAAGGCTGACATGGACGGCTACCCGCTCGTCACGCCGCACGCGGAGGTGCTCGGGCGACGCTTCACCGAATCGCACCCGCTCGACAACCACGCCCCGCTGATCACCGCGTTGGAAACCGCCGACGGCGCGCGCGAGGCGGTCGTCGAGCCGGGCGGGGAACTGACCATCCGCGTCGCGGGCACGGACGCCGACGGCGAGCCGCTGCGTTTCACGCTCTGGATGCTGGGCAAGAAGGGCCGCGGCTACGACGCGATTGCGGGCCCGTTCACCGTCATGGTCACGCACGCCCGCGACACCACGCAGGGAACCGGCACGGTCGTCGCGCCCCCGAAGGCGGACGACTCGGCCCTCGTGCTCGCCTACGCCTTCGATGACGAGGGCGGCGCGGTCTGCACGACCATCCCCGTGAAGATCGGCGAGTGACCCCGGACCGCGCGGGTTGCCGCCCCGCGCGCCCACCCCTTCGCCCCCCGACCAGTCGCCCCGCGGCACGACGATCCCCCGTGACGAAGCCCTGCCCCTGGTGCGAATACGACCTCACCGGCCTCGAGGGCCGCATCCGCCGCTGCCCCGAGTGCGGCAAGCGCCCCTACCGGCGTTCCAAGCTCGACGCCTGCCGCGAGCAGCTCTGGCCCGCCTACGAGCCGGGCAACCGGCGTTCCGCGTTCGGCGAGGTGCTCCTCCGGCGCATCGTCACGATCGCGCTCGCCGCCGAACTCCTCATCGCCCTCGCGGCGGGCCTCCTCCTGTTTGTGCGCTGAGCGCGGCGACGCGCCCCGCCGCCGGTCAGAAGCGGTTCATCAGCGGGTCGAGGTGGCGAACCGCAGTCTTGCCCTCGACCTTCACCGCCCTCGCCGCGGGGAGCATCGATGCCTTGCCCGGCTGCTGGTGGCTCACGATCCCCTTGAGCGACCCGGCCTCGTCGCCCCTGGTGCTCGTGTAGGCGCTCGCCTTCGCCGCCGACACGCCCTTCTTGGTCTGCAGCTTGACCCGGTTGACGGCGTTGGTCGTCTCCCACCCCGTCGCCATGGGGCCGGCGCCCGAGCCGGCGTTCGGGTACGGGATCGGCGTCGCGGGCGCCGGCGCGCTGTTCGACTGCGCCAGCGACCGCCCCGCGGCGTCGGGGAACATCGCCGCCGTCGACGCGGCGGCCGTCGGGGGCCTGGATCTCGAAGACGATTCGGCGGACATCACGGACTCCTTCCCCGCACCGCCGCGCGGGCCCGCCCGAGAGGGCCGCTGCCGTCCGCGTGTGCACGCGTCCGGCGGCCCCGGGGGTCTTGAGCCTGCGGGCGGCGGTGCGTCACTCAGAGAAGCGTAGCCCCGGGCGGTCTGCTCACGGGGCGCAGCGCCGCGGCCCGGCCCCCGGCACACCCCGATTCCGGCGCAACCCGCTCCCGGCGCGACCCGGCCCCGATCGTCGTGCGCCGCGTCTCCGGGCCGTCGCCCACGCGCACCGCGGTCGGGCGCGGCTCCCGGGCGGGCGCGGTGGCGTCCGCTCCGCCGGCGCGCCCGACCACACCGCCGCCGGACACCTTCCCCACGCCCGGGCGTCCGTTCCGCGGGTCGCCGCACGCGTCCGCCGCTGCCGCGCACGCGCGCCCCGCGGGCGTGCACGCGTGCACCGCGGCGGTGCGCGATTTCCTGTTCGGGTCCGCCCCCGGTTCTCGGCGACGCGGGGCCCCGATCCCCCAACACGCCCGCACAACCCGACCCGTTCTCGGCGATCCCGGCCGCGCCGCCTCGCCTCGTCCCCCGGCACGCCCGATAGGCGGGGTTGAGCGTCCGCTCGCGTCGCGGCTTTCCCGTCGCCCCGCCCCTGATCATGGCTTGAACTCATGCCCACGACCCCACGAACCCGCCGCGGCAAACTCGCGTTCTACGAGGCCCACCTCGCGCCATGGGGCGAGCACCGCGCCGCGATCGGGCTCGACGACAAGCAGGTGGGCGAGTTGGCCGCGCGGCTCGAGGCAACCCGCGCGGCGCTACT
>DLBY01000117.1:0-769 GCA_002480345.1 Phycisphaerales bacterium UBA7812
GATGTCGAGCGGGCCTCGGACCTTTTTGAGCGCGCGATCCGGGGCGAGTGCGGCTTCGACACCGAGTTCCGGATCGTGACCCCGTCGGGCGAAACGCGGATGGTCCACCCGACAGCGACCCTCATCCGGGACGGGCGGGGGGACGCGGTCCGTGTCGTCGGCGCGGCTCTGGATGTCACCGACGCGTACGAGACGGCGCGTCGCCTGGAAGAGACCGCGTCTCGGCTCTCGCTCGCGATGGGCGCGACACGCATCGGGATGTGGGATCTCTCGCTCGATCCGAACCTGCCCCTGTCGCGCGGGGTGCTGTCGGTCGAGTGCGACGAAGCGCTGCACGAGATGCTCGGGTTCGAGCCCGGGACGATCAGCAAGCGGGGCGTGGCCTGGCTCGCGATGTGCCATCCGGATGATCGCGAGGCGGTGTCCTCCGGGCTGCTCCGCGGGCTCGATGCGAATGAAAACGGTTTCTCGCTCGACTATCGCGTGCGCGGGCGCACCGGCGAGTGGATCTGGATCCACGATACCGCCCAGGTGGTCCGACGCGACGGGCTGGGGCGGGCGACCCGCGTCTCGGGCGTCCGCGTGCTGATCGACGAGAAGAAGCGCACCGAGCGGGCGCTCGCGTCGGTGGTCTCCCTCGCGACTGAGGAGGGCGGGCGCGGCGTGCTGACCGACCTCTGCCGCGTGATCGCGGAGGCGTTCGATGTCGCCTTCGTCGGGATCTCGAGGCTGCGGCATGATCCCGCGGCGCCGAGCGCGGAGATCATCG
>DLBY01000117.1:1066-16599 GCA_002480345.1 Phycisphaerales bacterium UBA7812
CGGCGCCGAGCGCGGAGATCATCGCGGGGTGGAATCGCGGCGAACCAGCGGAGCCGCTGGCGTACGACCTGAGCGGGACGCCTTGCTGCGATGCGCTGGAGCAGTCGTATTGCATGGTGAGCAAGGATGTGTGCGAGGTGTATCCCGAGGATGACGACCTCGTGGACCTCGGCGCGGCGAGCTACGCGGGGGTCGCGATCCGCGGCCGCGGGGGGAACGACCTGGGCGTGCTCCAGATGATCCACAGCCGTCCGCTGAACGAGTCGATCGACTTCGAATCGATCCTGCGTCTCGTCGCCAGCCGGGCGGCGCACGAGATGGAGCGCGACGCGGTCGAGACGGGGTTGCGTTCCGCGACAGACGCGGCGGAGCGCGCCAACGAGGCGAAGGGCGCGTTCCTCGCGAATATCAGCCACGAGATCCGGACGCCGATCCAGGCGATGATCGGGTTCGCGGACCTGCTG
Organism: Phycisphaerales bacterium UBA7812; assembly: GCA_002480345.1. GTDB lineage: Bacteria > Planctomycetota > Phycisphaerae > Phycisphaerales > UBA1924 > UBA1926. The sequence goes on from DLBY01000117.1 coordinate 1,531, forward strand.
ATCGAGGCGCCCAACCCGGAGCGGGACCTCGTGCGCGATCACGCGTCGACGATCTCCCGCAACGGGTCGCACCTGCTCACGCTCGTGAACGGTCTCCTCGATTCGTCGAAGATCGAGGCGGGGCGCATGGAAATCGAACGGATCGAGACGCGCCTCAGCGATGTCGTGGGCGATGTCGGGCGATTGCTCGCGACCCGCATCCGGGAAGCGGGGCTCGGCTACGGCGTGCGGTGCGACACCGCGGTCCCGGAGACGATCCGGACCGACCCCACGCGCCTCCGGCAGATCCTGGTCAACCTCGTGGGCAACGCGATCAAGTTCACCGAAGACGGTTCGGTCACGGTCGCGCTGCGCTACGACGCGCCGCAGGATCGCCTCAGGATTAGCGTGGAGGACACCGGGATCGGGATCGCTCCCGAGAAAGCCGCGACCTTGTTCGAGCCGTTCGCGCAGGCGGAATCGCACACGACGCGGATGTACGGCGGGACGGGCCTGGGCTTGAGCATCAGCCGGAAGCTGACCCAGATGATGGGTGGCGATCTCCGTGTCGAGAGCGAGCCCGGGAAGGGCAGCGTGTTCCACGCGACCATCGCGGCGTGCGCGCCGGAGGGTGGCTCGTTGCTCGAGCCCGCGGCGTTCGAGCGTGCGTGCCGCGTCACGCCCTCGAATCCCCCGGTCGAGGGGCCGTCGCTCCCCGAGTTGCAGGGCGTGCGGGTGCTGCTCGCGGAGGACAGCGTTGACAACAGGCGGCTGCTGACTTTCCACCTGGAGAAGGCGGGCGCGAGCGTGGTGCATGCCGAGCACGGCCGATGCGCGCTGGATCAGATCGAGGCGACACCCGGCGCGTTCGACCTGCTCGTCACCGACATGCAGATGCCCGAGATGGACGGGTACGAGCTCGCGCGCGCCGTCCGGGCCGCGGGCTTCACGATCCCGATCGTGGCGCTCACGGCGCACGCCTCGGGTGAGGATGAGGCGATGTGCGTCTCCGCGGGGTGCTCGGCGTACGAATCCAAGCCCGTCTCACGGAAGCGGCTGGTGGAAGTGTGCGTTCGGGCGCTGAACGCAGCCGGGGACGCGCGGGAAGCCGCGTGATCGGCTCGGCACATCACCCGCGCGAGGCGAGGATCCGATCGCGGTACCAGCGGTAGGAGTCCTTGGGCGTGCGCGCGCCGGTCTCGAAATCGACATGGACGAGCCCGAAGCGCTTGGTGTAACCGAACGCCCATTCGAAGTTGTCCATGATCGACCAGTGGAAGTAGCCGCGCACATCGACACCGTCGGCGAGCGCGCGCGCGAGCTGGGTGAGGTGGCGGTCGAGGTAGTCGATGCGTGCCGGGTCGCGCACGGCGCCGTCCGTCGCGGGCCAGTCGGTGGTGGCGCACCCGTTCTCTGTGATGTAGACCGGGAGCTTGTAGCGCTCCGCGAGCAACCGCGGCCCCCAGTAGAGCGCCTCGGGGGTGACGGGCCAGTCCATCATCGTGCGCGCCTGCCCCGGCGGCGCGGGGACCTCGACGGGTTCGCCGTCCGGGCCTGCCTTGATGCGCGTGCCCTGGTAGATGTTGGCGCCGTAGAAGTCGATGGGCTGGCAGATCGTCTCGAGGTCCTCGGGATCGAACGCGGGGAGTTCGTCGATCACGGGGCCGTACGAGCGGTCGGGATATTTCCCGAGGATCACGGGGTCTGCGTAGAGGGCGTTGGAGAAGGACCACGATTCGCCCGGGGGGCAGCGGTCGAACATGTAGCGGCGCGTCGCCTCGATGTCCTCGGGGGATTCGGTGTCGGGATATCCGGTGACGCCGACCGGTGCCCAGCCGATCCGGTGTGTGTCGGCGTTCGCACGGAGGCGCTGCACCGCGTGCCCGTGGGCGAGCAGGGCGTTGTGCAGGATCTGGAGGACCTGGGGGCGGGGCAGGCGGAGCCCGGGTGCGTGATGCCCCACGGAGTGCCCGAGCCCCACGAAGCACTGGGGCTCGTTGAGCGTCATCCAGTGCGTCACGCGGTCACCCAGCGCCTCGACGACCGCCTGGGTGTAATCGGCGAACCAGCGGGGGCTGTCGGGGTTCAGCCAGCCGCCCTCGTCGAAGAGGCTCTGCGGGTAGTCCCAGTGAAACAGGGTGATCCAGGGCTGCACCCCGCGCTCGAGGAGCGCGTCGACGAGGCGGTCGTAGTACCCGATGCCCTCGGGGTTCACGGCGCCGGTTCCCCCGGGGAGGACGCGGTTCCACGAGATGCTGAAGCGGTAGGCGTCGACGCCCAGCGTGCCGATCATCTCCGCGTCTTCTTCGACGCGGTTGTAGGAATCGCAGGCCCCGGCGCCGGACATGCCGTCGCTGACGAACCCCGGCTGATCGCAGCAGGTGTCCCAGACGCTGGGGGTGCGCCCGTCCGCGTCGGTCGCGCCCTCGACCTGGTAGGCCGACGAGGCAACGCCCCAGAGGAAGTCTTTCGGGAAATCGGGCATCCGTGGCTCCGTCACGAGGAGCGGTCAGGATAGGGACGCCGCGGGCGCGGATTCGTGGGTCGCGCCGAGAGCGGTCCCGAAATCTCCCGGTTCGAACAGGCGGAGGCGATCCGTGTCGACCACGAGTTCGACGGTTCCCGCGCCGAGCCCCGATCGCGAGGGTAGTCGGAAGACGACCGGATCGCCCCCCTTGGTGTGGGCGTGCAGGTCGGTCTGCTCGCCGAGCGGTTCGGCCATTGCGACCTCGATCTCGAGCAGGCGACGCTGGTCGCGTGCGGCCTGCGCATCGTCGGGACGCGCGAGTTCATGCGCGGCCTGTGGTCGCACACCCAGCACGACGGGCTGGGGTTTGTCGCCCATCCGGGCGCGGGTCGCGGCGTCGATCTCGCTTTCGGGGATCGCGAGTTCGATCCCTCCCGCTGTGAACACGGGTGAATCGCCCGTCTCGTGGATCGTTCCCTCGATGAAGTTCATGGGGGGGGTGCCGATGAAGCCCGCGACGAAGCGGTTCGCGGGGCGGTCGAAGACCTCGAGGGGCGAGCCCAGTTGCTGCACTTCCCCGTTCGCCATCACCACGATCATGTCGCCCAGGCTCATCGCCTCTTCCTGGTCGTGGGTGACATAGACCGTCGTCGTGCGGAGCCGCTGGTGGAGGCGCTTGAGCTCGGCGCGGGTCGAGCCCCGCAGCTTCGCGTCGAGGTTCGACAGCGGCTCGTCGAAGAGGAAGGCGCTGGGCTCGCGGACCATCGCGCGGCCCAGGGCGACGCGCTGGCGTTGCCCGCCGGACAGCGCACCGGGCTTGCGGTTGAGATACTCGGTCAATCCGAGCGTGCGGGCGGCCTCCTCGACCCGGCGTCGGATCTCCGCCTTGGGCGTCTTGCGCAGCCGAAGCGCGAACGAAAGATTCTTCTCCACGGTCATGTGGGGATAGAGCGCGTAGTTCTGGAAGACCATCGCGATGTCGCGGTCCTTGGGGGCGACCTCGTTGACGACGCGCCCGCCGATGCTGATCTCGCCCCGGCTGATTTCCTCGAGGCCCGCGATCATGCGCAGCGTGGTCGATTTGCCGCACCCCGAGGGGCCCACGAGGACGCAGAACGCGCCGTCGGGGATGTCGACGGTGACCTCTCGGACGGCCTCGACCCCGCCTTCGTAAACCTTCCAGACACCGTTGAGACTGACTTCCGCCACACCGGATCCTTTCCTGCGCTCGAATCCTGCCGCTCGATCCCGGATCGGCGCGGATCCGGACCCGTGAAACCGCCGAAACAGATGGTAGCGGACAAGCCGTTCGGCTATAGTGTCTTTGTGATGTAACAGTTACAGGTGGGCGGAATATTTTCGCCCGTCGAGCCGATGAATGTGAGGGACCCGTTCGCGGTCGGGGCTCGTGCCGGGGAGTGTGTGAGGAGCTGTCATGGAGTGGATCAAGGGGATGTCGGTCGGGTGTGTGCTGCTCGCGGCGGGGACGGCGGTCTCGGCGCCCGAGGATGAGGGCTTTTCCCTGATCTGGGAAGAGGAGTTCGATCAGCCCTTCCTGGATGACGACAACTGGGAGTTTCTCGAGGGGAACGGCCAGGCGTACGGGCTGGAGGGCTGGGGGAACAACGAACTCCAGTACTACACCGGCAGGCCCCAGAACCTCTGGCTGCAGAACGGGACGCTCCGCATCACCGCCCAGCGGGAGAACTTCGCGGGCTACGACTACACCTCGGCGCGCATCCGCACCAAGGACCGGTTCGCCTTCCGATACGGTCGCGTCGAAGCGCGCATCAAGCTCGCGGTGGGCGAGGGGCTCTGGCCCGCCTTCTGGATGATGCCCGAGAACGATGTCTACGGCGGGTGGCCCCTGAGCGGCGAGATCGACATCATGGAGGCCTCGCAGGACGCGACCTATGTGTCCGGCGCGATCCACTACGGGAACCGGTGGCCCAACAACCGCTTCAACTCGCAGGGCATCGTCGGGGATTTCGGCAACTCGTGGCATGTCTACACCGTCGAGTGGGAGCCGGATCGGATCCGCTGGTATGTGGACGGCGAGTTCTTCATGGGGCAGTTGCAGGACAGCTGGTTCACCGCCGCGGCGCCCAACGATCCGAACGCGCCGTTCGACCAAGAGTTCCACCTGCTGCTGAACATGGCGGTGGGCGGCAACTTCGTGCCCAACCCCACGCCCTCGTCGCCCTTCCCGAAGACCATGGAGGTCGATTGGGTCCGGGTCTACGAGCAGTTCCAGTCGCCATGGAACGGAACGCCCGCGCCCATCACCGGACGGATCGAAGCGGAGGATTACGACTACGGCTACGAGGGCCAGTCCTACAGCGACCAGACGCCCCTCAACGAGCCTTTCGAGTACCGCATCGGGAACGGTGTGGACATCGAGGTCTGCAGCGAGGGCGGGTTCAATGTGGGCTTCATCCGCCCCGGCGAGTGGATGGAGTACACCGTCGTCGTGCCGCAGACGGGAACCTACCGCCTCGACGCGCGGGTCGCTTCCCAGAGCACGGGCGGCTCGTTCCGCCTGCTGTTCGACGGGCAGGATGTCGGTGCGTCGTTCAGCGCCCCGGTTACGGGCGGCTGGCAGAACTGGACCACGATCTCGAGCGAGGTCGAACTCGCGGCGGGCGAGTATGTCATGCGATGGGAGAACCTCTCGCCCTCAGCCCAGCAGTACAACCTCAACTGGTTCGCGGGCGAGTTCCTGGGCGGGGGATGCCCCGCGGATCTCGCCGAGCCCTTGGGCGTGCTCGATCTCGCGGACATTAACGCGTTCACCGCGGGCTTCCTGAACCAGGACGCGGCGAGCGACCTCGCCGAGCCGTTCGGCGTGCTCGACCTCGCGGACATCAACGCGTTCGTCGGCTCGTTCACCGCGGGATGCCCCTGACGGATCCGAACAGACCGACGCGTGACCTGTCTCGATGACACCGAGCCCCGGGCGACGCCCGGGGCTTTTTCATCGCTTCATGCGATGAGACCCCGGTCGGGGACCCGCTTCGTGAAAAGGCGTGCCGAGTCGCGCGGGCCGCGCCCACGCCTGAGCTTCGCTCGGCGCCTTGTAAACTCTCGCCGATGGAACCGATCTCCGCGGTGATCGCTGGCTTGCTCGCGCTCGCGGGCCTCGCGACGGTCCTCCGGGGCCTGCTGGGCGATCGTGCGCGCGGGAGGCGGCGGTGCGCATCGTGCGGCTACGCGATGGAGGGTCTCGGGTCGGACTCTGGCGCGAAGCGATGCCCCGAGTGCGGGTGGGTCGCGAAGAGCGAACGGGCGATGTTGCGCACCCGGCGCAGGCCCAGGGTCGTTGCGGTCGGGCTCCTGCTGCTCCTGTTCGCGGCGGGGGTCGCGGGCTGGTCGAGGTGGGACGCGGCGGGCGTCCGGGCGATCCCCAACGCGGTGCTGGTCCGTCTCTGGGCGCTCGATGACGCAGACATCCGTTCGGAGATCCGGAGCCGGATCGACAACGGGCGATTCAGCGCGGGCCAACTGGAGGTGCTGATGCCCCGGGTCATCGCGGATCTTGACGACCCAGCGCTCGGTCTCGCGCAGATCGCGTCGGCCCAGAAGACGATTGATCGGATGGTCTTCTGGGTCGCGAGCCGTCCGCGGGACGCGGATCGGGAGTCGCACGAACCCCGCCGTCGCCTGATCGCGGAGACGCTGGGCCCGCTCTTCGCCGACCGGCTCCTGAACGACTCCAATCCCGCGGAGCGTCGCAACGCGTTCCAGCCGTGCGCGATCCTCGCGTCGCGATCCGTCGTCGCGCAGCACGCGCTCCTCGCGGCGGGAGCGGATCCGGAGCCGAGCGTCGCCGAAATGCAGCGATACATAGTCTCACGCGGGCTTTGGATGATGAACGGGCTCGCGCCGCACGAGGTCGAGACGCAGGCGAGCGCCGGTCAGATGATGTGGCTGAGCGAACGGATCGGGCCGTGGGTCCGCGAGCGTCCCGCGACCGCAGAGACCATCGAGACGCTCGCCCGGCACCTGCTCGACCCGACGCTGTCCGACGCGGGGTACCTGCTGGGCGATGGGGACGACGGCGTCGGCGCGGCGTTGCTGCTGTGCGTGCACGGGCCCGCCGACGAGGTCTTCGAGGTCGTCGCCCCGCTCGCCGATGCCGAAACGCGGGGCGAGGTCGCGCTCACCCCGATCCGCCTGCTCGCGGCGTTCGAATGGCGCGATGAGATCCGCCCGCTGCTGCTCGCCGCGATCGGGCACACAAACTGGGAAGTTCGGGACGCGGGGTGGGATGTGCTCACGCACTTCGTCCCTGAGTGTGCCCCTTTCCCGGAGGACCTGCTCGCGGTGATCCGGCGCCCCGAGGTCGATGCTGAGCCGCGAGCGCTGAAGATCGCGACCGGGATGGGCGTGCCCCGACCGACGCTCCGCGACGCGGCGCTCGGCGTGGTTCGCGCGCAGCTCGAGGCCTGGCACCGGGCTGGGGGGGAGCCCTTCGAGATCGAGGGGCGCGACATCACTTTCGGGGGCGGGGTTGTCGATTGGATCGCGAGCGTCGCCGAACCCGGAGACGAAGAGGTCGCCCGCGTGCTGCGCGAGCTGGTCTTCGAGACCGAGCCAGGGCTCGGGTGCCGCGTCGCGCGCGCCTATCTCGACGCGTCGGGGGACAGCGCGGGCGTGACACGGTTTGTGCTCGACGCGTACGCGCGTTCGATCGCGGGCGATTTTGACGAAGAGCCGCGCCGGACGGGGAGCCGGGTGCACGGCGCCGTGCGCTCGCTGCTCTTCAATCCGGGTCTCGATGTCGACGCGGTGCTGGCGTGGATCGGGGATGACGAGGTCCGCGCGGGTCGCCTCGCCCGGTTGCTGGTCGCGAGTGTCCGGGGAGTGGTGCCCGAGGATTCGATGGGGAGTATCGAACGCTTGTCGACGGCGCTGCTCGAGTTCGAGCCCGCCCGCGAGCCGTCGGAGCGGATGCTCGAGCTCATCCGCGCGCAGCGAGACCGCGACGCGGACGGGTAGCGGGTCGATCGCGCGGGCGGACGCGGGGCGGGGATCGGATCCGCGTTCCAGCGGAGCGTTCGCCGGGTTCAACCCGGAGCCATCACCCCTTGACCGCGCCCGCCGTCAGGCCCGCGATGAAGTCGCGCTGGAGGAGCAGGAACAGAATCATGACGGGGGCAATACTGACGAGGGTCGCCGCCATCTGCAGGCCGTAGTCCTCGTAATAGCTGCCCTTGAGCTGGGCGATCGCGACGGCGAGCGGGTATTTCTCGGGAGTCTGGAGCACGACCTGGGGCCCGATGAAGTTGTTCCACCAGGCAAGGAAGGTGATGAGCACGAACGCGCCGACCATCGGGCGGAGCAGCGGGAGGGCGATGGTCGCGAACGCGCGGAGCTCGCCGCACCCGTCGATGCGCGCGGCTTCGAGCAGCTCGCTCGGGACCGCCTGGATCGTCGCCTGCCTGAAGAGGAAGAGCCCGAACGCGGGCGCGAGGGCGGGGAGCAGCAGCCCCGCGTAGGTGTCGAGCAGGTTCAGGTGGTAGAGAAGCTCGTAGGTCGGCGCGAGCAGCAGGGGGGGCGGGATGACCAGCGCCCCGAGCACCGCGACGGTGATCAGGCGCTTGCCCCGGAAATCGAACCGCGCGAGCGCGTACCCGCCCGCGGCGCAGCACAGCGTTGCGAGCACGGCGCCGACAGAGGACAGGAACACCGAGTTGAGCAGCGCGATGCCCAGGCGCGCCTGCTCGAAGAGATTCCGGAAGTTCTCGAGCGTGAGGCGGCTCCACCCGATGCCCAGCAACCCTTCACCTTCCGGGAGAAACATCGTGTCGAACTGGATGCCAAGGGGCTTGAACGCCGTGGTCACCATCCACGCGAGCGGGATCATCACGACCGCTGCGAGCGAGAGGAGCAGCGCGTGCAGCGCGATCGACGCGGCGATCGGCCTGCGGTGCTCCACGCGGGGATGGTCGCTCGGGCGGCTCAACGCGAAGGCCTCCGGTGCACGATCGCGAGCTGCGTGAACGCGAGCACAAACAGCACGGCCGCGATCATCCACCCGATCGCGCTCGCGTATCCGAGGTCGCCGACCTCGAACCCCTGTTGGTAGAGGTACCAGACGAGCGTGAGCGCCCGGTTCTCGGGGCCCGCGCCGCCGTAGTCGGTGAACGCGAAGATCACGAAGGGCAGCTCGAAGAGCTGGATGCTCCCGATCACGCTGAGCAGCACGACGAAGGAGGCGACGGGGCGGATCGCGGGGAGGGTGATGTGCCGGAACCGTTGCAGCGCGTTCGCTCCGTCGATCGTCGCGGCTTCCGTGAGCGAGCGTTCGACATTCTGGAGAGCCGCGAGGAAGTAGATCATGTTGAACCCGGTGTACATCCACAGCGCGGTGAGGATGAGCATGGGCATGACATGCAGTTGCAGCCAGGGAAAGTCCGGATCAAACCCGATGAGGCGGTGGAGTGCGCGGTTGATCAGCCCGGTCTTCTCCTCGAACATCATCGACGCGATGATCCCGCTGAAGACGAGCCCGACGAGCTGGGGGCTGAAGAAGACCAGGCGGTAGACGGCGCGTCCACGCAGGCCGGGGCGGTTGAGCGCGAGCGCCAGCAGCAGCGCGAGCGGGAGCTGGACGAGCACGGACCCCGCGGTGAAGACGAGCGTGTTGCGGGCCGCGGTCCAGAAGACGGGGTCCTCGAGCAGCAGGCGGAAGTTTTCGAGCCCGACCGAGGCGCTGGCGCTGGGCCCGAAGGAGCGTTCCGTCGCGAGCAGGACGGACCGCGCGAGCGGGTAGGCGAGGAACACCGCGAAGACGCACAGGAAGGGCGCGAGCAGCAGGTAGGGCGTTGTGCGCGAGACACGGGGCGTCACCCGTCACCCCCGGATCCATCGGAGAGGCGCCGTGCGTCCGACTCTCCGCGCCGGCGCGCGGCGTCTTCGTCCCGGAAGATCTTCGTGCGCGACATCTGCCGCTCGATCTCCGCCTGCGCGTCCGCGAGGTGCTGGAGCGCGAAGGGGGCGAGCGAGTCGGCGCTGTAGATCCCGAGCCGGTTCGCGTCGGCGAGCGTGCGCAGCCCCGCGTCGCCCAGGCGCTCGAGCGCGCGGCGGTTGTAAGGAGAGGACGACCGCGCGGGGATGTCGGGCGCGAACTCGATGTAGAGCCGACCCTTCGCCTGCCCGCCGAAGTAGGGGTCGGGCTCGTCGAAGACGGGGTCGTCCCAGTGCTCGACGATCGGGGTGATGATGTCGCCCTCGCGGTAGAGCGTGCGCGCGAGCTCGGGCGAGAAGTACAGGTACTTGGCGAACGCCCAGCACGACTCGAAGTCCTTCGCGGTGCGCGGGATGCCCAGCATCGTGCCGCCCCAGACGCTCGTCCGCAGGCCCCCTTTCTCCCACGCGGGGAGGGGCATCAGGCGCATCTTCCCCGAGACCGATTCGATCTCGCGGTCCCACACATCGCACATCCAGTCCGGAAAGAAATAGCAGACCGCGTAGCCCTGCGCTTTGAGCGTGTTGCCCGAGCCCGAGAAGTCGGGGACCTTCGCGGCGATCCGGTCCGGCCCGCCGCACCACGAGACCATGCGCGCGAGCAGGCGAGCGTTGGTCTCGTTGGAGAGCGTCGCGGATCCCTCGTCGTCGAAGAGGCGCCCGCCCCCCTGGAGGAGGAGCAGCTCGACTTTGTCGATATCGGTGGGCCAGAACGCGAGGGGGTAGCGGTCGGGCTCGCCGTCCCCGTTCTCGTCGGTCATGACGGGGCGGAGCGCGCGCGCGAAATCGTCCCAGGTCTCGATCGCGTCCATGTCGATTCCCGCGGCGTCGGTCAGGTCCTTGCGGTACCCGAGCAGCACGGGATGGACATCGTGGGGGATCCCGAAGATCCGGCCCCGGTCCGTCCAGGGTGTGAACGACTTGGGGTTGATCGCGTCGAGCAGGCCCTCCGACTCGAGCCTCTTTGTCAGGTCCGTGAACCCGACGGATTCGATCGGGCCCGTGAACGCGCGGCCCGCGATCCCTCGCTCGACTTCGATGAGATCCGCGGTCGGGGTCCCCGCGAAGAACCCGCCCAGCATGCGCTGCTCCATCGCGGCGCGGGAGATCTGCGCCAGGTGGACATCGGGCCCTGTGCGCGCGTTGCGTTCCGCGATGATCGGTTCGTACATCTCCGCGTGCGGGCGCGCGAAGGTCCACATCTCGAGGCCCGTGCGGGGATGCCCGGTTCGCACCCCCCCGGGGAGCATCAGGACACCGATGCTCGATGACACCGCGAGCGCGACGATGACCCAGACTCCCAGCGAACGATCGTTCACGGCCCGACTATACCCGACGCCTCATCGGCGCCGCCCCAAACAACCGCGGATTCAGCCTTTGCGCATCACGACGCCGTCCGAGCGGAGCCGGACCGGGTGCGCGGGCTTGATGCCCGTCGATCCATTGATCTCGAACCGGGTCGCGTGCTTGACGCGGAGCGATCCCGGCTTGGATTCGTTGAGCGCGCGGGTCAGCCAGCGTGCGGCCTCGACCCCCAGCTGCTCGGCGTTCTGGACGACCGCGGTGTAGGGCGGGAAGGTCCGCTTGCGCACCTCGCTGTCGTCGAAGCCCACGATCGAGAACTCCTGGGGCACATGGATCGAGAGTTCGAGGCAGCGGTGGAGCGCCCCGACCGTGGAGAGGGGGGTCGTGAAGTACACCGCCGTCGCGGGTTCGTCGAGCGAGAGCACCCGGTCGAGCGTCGCGGCGCCCGCTTCGGGGCTCGAGTGCATCGAGACGATCAGGTCCTCGTCGATCTCGAGCCCGTGCTTGTGGAGCGCCTCGAGATAGCCCGCCTCCCGGTCGCGGTGGTCCGAATCCATCACGGTGTGGGCGCCCAGCGCGATGCGGGTGTGCCCCTGGAAGATCAGGTGCTCGACGGCGCGGACGCTGTCGAGCCGCGAGTCGGCGCAGACATAGTTCAGGCCGGGCGCTTCGCTCCGGTCCGCGACGATCACGCACGGGAAGCCCTCCCGCGCGATCTCCTCGGCGATCTCCACCGTCGCGAGCGTGCGGAGAATGACCCCACGCACCCCCTTGCGGCGGAAGAAACGCGTGAACGACTCATCGGGCAGCTTGTCCCGGCTCAGGTTGACGATGGTGACATCGAACGACTGCTCGTTGATGCCCTGCAGGATGCCCGCGAGCATGGCGCTCTCGAAGTCGCCGAAGCTGGTCCGGACGGGGTCATTGGGATAGACGAGCCCGATGACATTGCTGGGCGTCTTGCTCATCGCGGGGACATACCCCATGCGATTCGCGACATCGATGACCTTCTGCTTGGTTTCGAGGTTCACCTCGGGGTGGTCGTTGAGGGCGCGTGACACGGTCGCGACCGAGACGCCCACCTCCTTCGCGATCTTGCGGACCGATGCCATACGCGGATCCCTGCTGACGGCGCCCAATTGGGCGGGGTGGAGGCCTCGGAAGAGAGGCCGGCTCTCTTGGAACTGTTACATCCTACGCCCAGCCGGGCGATTTCCCAAACCGCACCTTGAAATCCGTTCGGAGAGCCCCTCAGTGGTCAGAAAAGCCGATCCCGCGGGTCCGATCAATCGGTTTCCCGCTCGCGGATTGTCCGAGAACCTCGGAACTGTTACGATACAGGCATGAACCGCATCACCATCATCGCGGCCCTGTGCGCCGCGTTCGCGTCCGTTTGCCCCGCCGTTCCGGTCCCCGTCACCGTCGAGAAGACCGCTGACGGCTACCAGCTCATGCGGGCAGGTGAGCCCTACTTCGTCCGCGGCGCGGGCGGGGACGGCAATCTCGACCGTCTCGCGGAGGCGGGCGGCAACTCCGTGCGAACCTGGCACTTCGACGGCGCGGAACGCGTGCTCGACGAGGCCCAACGGAACGGGATGACCGTCCAGATGGGGATCTGGATCGGGCATCCCCGCCACGGCTTCGATTACTCGGACCGGGACGCGGTGAAGCGCCAGCGCGAGATGGTGCGCGAAGCGGTCCGCACTTACAAGGACCATCCCGCGCTGCTGAGCTGGGGTGTCGGCAACGAAGTCGAGCTGATGAGCGATCCCGACCTGGTCTTCCCCGAGCTCAACGAACTCGCGAAGATCGTGAAATCGATCGATCCGAACCATCCCACGGTCGTCGTCATCGCGGGCGGGGAGCCCGAGAAGATCCGCTCGTTCATCGAGCATTGCCCCGATGTCGACCTGTTGGGGGTGAACTCCTACGCCGCCGACATCGCGAGCGTCCCGGGCACCCTCGAAGCGAGCGGGTACGACGGGCCCTATCTCGTGACGGAATGGGGGCCCCGCGGGCATTGGCAGAGCCCCAAGACCGCGTGGGGGGCGCCCCTCGAGCAGACCAGCACGGAGAAAGCCGAGTCGTTCCGGATGGGATACGAGACCGCGATCGCCTCGGCCCCCGACCGCTGCCTGGGGTCGTATGTCTTCCTCTGGGGGCACAAGCAGGAAAAGACGAAGACCTGGTACGGGATGCTGCTCCCGACTGGGGAGACGACGCAGACGCTCGACACGATGACCGAACTGTGGACGGGTTCACCCCCCGCGCAGCGGGCCCCGCGGATCGGCGAGATCCGGTCCCCCGCGGCGCAGGGCGTCGTCGCACCGGGCGAGGTCTTCGGCGCCAGCGTCCGCGCGGGCGACCCGGACGGCGACACGCTGGGCTACCAATGGGTCATCAGCAACGAGTCGCAGGTGATCAGTGCCGGGGGTGATCCCGAGAGGCGCCTGCGCGAGTATCCCGAATTGACGCTGACCGCGGGGCCGCGGGCGACCTTCCGCGCCCCGAGCCAGCCGGGCGAGTACCGCCTCTTCGTGACGGTCCGGGACGGGACGGGCCGCGCCGCGACCGCGAACACGCCTTTCAAGGTGGAATGACAACAGCGTCCGGACGGTCCCGGGTGCAGAGGCGTGGCGCGATCAGAACTTGACGACGCCGTGCACGCCCTCACCGTGCTTGCCCAGCTTGGCGCGTCCGCCGAGGAAGGTCAGCTCGATGAGGACCGCAATGCCGACGATCTCGGCGCCAATCTTCTCCGCGAGGTCACACTTGGCGCGCATCGTCCCGCCCGTCGCGAGCACATCATCAACCAGCAGGATCTTCTGCCCCGGCTTGATCGCGTCCGCGTGGATCTCGAGCCGATCGGTCCCGTACTCCAGGTCGTAGTCCATCCCGTGGACCGCGCGGGGCAGCTTGCCCGGCTTGCGGACCGGCACGAACCCCGCCGAGAGCGATTGCGCGATCGCGGTTCCGAAGATAAACCCCCGGCTCTCGGCGCCGACGACGAGTTCCACGCCCTTGCCCCGGTAGGGGTTCGCCATCAGCTCCACCGCGAGGGCGAGCGCCGCGGGGTCCGACAGGAGCGGGGTCATGTCCTTGAAGGTCACGCCCGGCTTGGGGAAGTCCGCGACATCGAGGATGAGCTTCTGGAGTTCGGTTTCGTGCATCGCAGGCTCCCGCTTCGGCGCGCACCGGCGCCCGGGGGAGCATATCGAGCCGCGGGCCCCTTGTCCCCCGGCCGGGGCGCCCGGCGTTGGTGCTCCGGACGCGGGAGGGTGGGCCTGCATATCGTCCGATCTATGCCCAGCCCCCGCAAATCACCCGCCGCGTCGCTGGAGATCGTCGAGCCCATCGGCAACCGTGTTCTCATCCGCAAGGACGAGGACAAGAAGCAGACCAAGACGGGCCTGCACCTCCCCGACAAGATCGAGATCCCGACGCTGACGGGTCGGATCGTCGCGATCAGCGCGCAGGTCGAGAACGACGAGGACTACCCCATCCGCCAGTACGACCGCGTGCTGTTCAACCCCAAGCACGGGATCCCCGTCGACTTCGAGGGCGACAACCGCCTCTTCGTCATCCCCGTCGAGGATGTGGTCGCGGTGTTCCGCAAAGGTGAGGACGCCTGAGCGGGTCCGCGTCGAGGCGAGCGTGCCGACCGAGCAGGTCTCAGTCCCGGATCACGATCTCGGTCATGTACGCAAAGAGCTTCTCCTTGCGCTCATCGTCGAGCATCCGGTAGATCCGCATCTGCGTCTCGCGTCGCTGGGCGGGTGTCGCGCGGAGCCGGGTTGACTTGATGTGCTCGATGATCATCTCGCGGATGCGCTCGCGCTGCTCGGGCGTGGGATCGATCGCGTTGGCGATGCCGTCGATCGCCTGCTGGTATCGACGCAGCGAACCCTCGTACGCCTGGCGCACCTCGCGCTGGAAGGACTGGTAGGCGAGCCGGTTCGCGACCCGCTCCCGGACCTCCGCCTCGTCCGCCCGCTTGCTGTTGCGCAGGTCCCAGTCGATCCGCGCGTCCCAGTACTCCTCCACGAGCGAGACGAGCAGCGCGTGCTGCCCCGCGTCGAGCACCGCGTCCAGATCGTCCACGAGGGGCGAGAGCCGATCGCCCTCATCGAACGCGGCCCACATCTCCCGGAAGAGTCGTTCTGCTTCGTCGTTCTCGCCGTCCCGGCGCCGATCCGTCATCGCTTTGATGCGATCGAGTTCATCGACCAGCAGCATGGTGATCGCGGTTGTCCGTTCCTCGACGATCTCGCGGGCGCGCTCCGCGGTCTCCGCGTCCAAGTCAAGTTCCTGCAGCGCCGCGACCTCGGGACGGACCTCGAGCCGCTCCA
>DLBY01000117.1:16910-32967 GCA_002480345.1 Phycisphaerales bacterium UBA7812
GAGCCGCTCCATCCGACCGGTCATCGTCTTGCGGACCAGCGTGCGGGTCCGGGATTCGGGAACCGTCGGTCCCCGGAGCGGCGCGTCACCGGGGCTCGGGGCCTCGCTTGCGCGCTGTCCGACGACCGGCGCAGCGGTCAGGGCACACACCAAGAGTGAGAAAATCGGCTTCATCCCCCGATGATACAGCGATCCCCCGACACGACCAACGCGTTCAATCACTCGTGGGTCGGCCTCGGTGACGCCCGGACCCGGAATTCGAACAGTTCCGTGCGGTGGTAATGCCCCGTCACATCCAGCGTCATCGCTTCCTCCTCGGCGCGACGGGGGTCGACCTCCGCGTAGACGATGGTCTCCTCGTCGAACACCGGATCGCTGAGGAACGAGCCGTCGGGCCCGATCACGCACGATCCCCCGGAGAGCAGGAGATCCCCTTCCCCCACGCCCTCCATCCGCGCCCAGCCCGCGGGAAGATGCGTGCCGGCGCGTTGGATCTGACCCACCGCGATCACATGCGTGCGCCCCTCGAACGCGTAATGCCGGCTCGCGATCTGGTGCTTCTCGTGAACCGTGGGCCAGACCGCGATGTGCACCGTCTCGCCCTGCTCGTGCAACGCCTGGCGGGGCAGCGGCATCCAGTGCTCCCAGCACACCAGCGCGCTCACCTTCCCGACAGCGGTCCCGACCGACCGCAGGCCCGCCTGGTCCCCGTGCCCCCAGACGCAGCGCTCGGTGAAGGTCGGGACGAGCTTGCGGTGGTGGTTCGCGAGCCGCCCGTCCGTGTCGTAGGTCAGCAGGCTGTTGTAGAGCGACCCCTGCCCAGGACCGTCATCCACGCGCTCCGAAACGCCCACGACAAGCACGACCCCGTGGTCGGACGCGATCGACTTCAGGCGATCGTGCGCCGGGCCGGGCACCGACACGCTCGCGCGCCGATAGGCCGCGTAGACCCGCTTCGTCTCCGGGTTGTCCCAGGTGAGCGCACCGGGGCACGAGTCGATCCACGCGGGATAGCCTGGAAGAAAAGTCTCCCCGCACGCGACGAGGGCAGCCCCGTTCCTCGCGGCGTCGGACACCAGGTCCGCGAGGCGCTCAAGCCCCGCGTCCGGGTCGTCAGGGACGGGCGCCGCCTGGATCGCGGCGACACGGAATGGTGAGCGTTCCGGCATCGGTGCAAGAGTCTAGCAACGGACCGTTCCCGCTCGACCGTACGATGCGCCGGATGACCGACGCGCCGCGTCAACCCGCCGACCGCCTCTCGCGGATGATCCGCTCGGGCTTGCGCCGGTACCCCGCGCACCTCGCGGGATCCGTCGTGACCCCCGCGCCCAGGAGCGCGGGAGCCGTCTCGACCCAGCCCTCGGATCGCTTCTCGCGTCCCGATCCCGCGTCCGCGGTCTGGCTGGGACACGCGACCGTCCTGCTCCGTCTCGGCTCCCGCTGGGTGCTCACGGACCCGGTGTTCTCCGACCGCGTGGGCCCGCGCATCGCGGGGCGGACCATGGGCGTGTCCCGGCGCGAGCCACCCCCGATCGAGCCCGCGAACCTCCCACCGATCGACATCGTGCTGCTCTCGCACGCCCACTTCGATCACCTCGATCTGCCCTCGCTCCGTGCGCTCGCGAGCGAGCGCACGCTCGTCGTCACCGCCGCGAAGACCGCGGATCTCATCCCCGGGGGCTACCGGGGCGTCGTCGAACTCGAGCCCGGAGAGGCGCACCGCGAGCACGGCATCCGCATCACTGCGTTCGAACCCAACCACTGGGGGTCCCGCTACGCGCTCGACCGGTGGCGCGGGTGCAACGCCTACCTCGTCGAATCCGACGACGGGCGGCAGTTCTTCGCGGGTGATACCGCCCTGACCCGGAACTTCGAGAAGATCGGGCGCGTCGATCTCTCGATCTTCGGCATCGGTGCCTACGACCCCTGGGAGCACGCCCACGCGACCCCAGAGCAGGCCTGGCGCATGGCCGCGGACCTGGGCAGCGATCGATTGCTCCCCATGCATCATTCAACATTCGAACTCAGCGATGAGCCGCACGGCGAACCGCTCGCGCGCCTGCTCGAAGCCGCGGGCGATGACCGCGCAACGATCGTCCGCCTCGACCCGGGACAGCTCTGGACACCGAACGGCGATTGACGCTCATCGTCACAGGATGGGGCTGAACAGCGCCGCGGCGTTGTCGAGCAGGCGGGACGCGAGCGAGCGCGTGCGCCAGGTCTCCGCGTCGATCGCTTCGCTCGCGTCCGCGTAGGCGTGCTGCAGGGCACGGAGCTCGCTCGCGAGGGTGTCGTCGTAGACGACCAGCGTGCACTCGAAGTTGATGCGGAACGAGCGCTGGTCCAGATTCGCCGAGCCGATCAGCGCGACCTTGCCATCGACCGAGACGGTCTTCGCGTGCAGCAGCCCGGGCTCGTAGCGGAGAATGCGGACGCCCGATTCGAGCAGCACCCGGTAGCTCGCCCGGCCCGCGTGGTCGACCAGCGGTGCGTCGTTCCGCTTGGGGAGGATCAGCGTGACCTCCACGCCCCGCGACGCCGCGGTGCACAGCGCCGTCAGCACCGTCGCGTCGGGCACGAAGTAAGGCGTCGTGACGATCAGTTCCTGCTCCGCGGCGTACATCGCGGCGACCATCGCGCTCTGGATCGCGCCGGGGCGCCCGTCCGGGCCCGACGGGAGGATCTGCACGGCGCTGGTGATCTCGTCGGGTGCGCTCGCCTCCAGCTCGGGCAGATACGCCGAGGGATCCCGGATCGGACGGAGCGACTCGCTGTTCCAGTCCGCGAGGAAAACGAGCGCCAGCGCGCGCGCCGCGTACCCCTCGACGCGCACCGTCGCGTCGATCCACGGGCCGGGCCCGTTCGGGCCCTTGGGCCGGAACGCGTCATCGGTGATGTTCTGCGAGCCGCAGTAGGCGACGCGACCGTCGATCACGAGCACCTTGCGGTGGTTCCGCAGGTCCAAACGCCTGAACAACAGGCGGAGCGGGTTCACCGCGAGCAGCTCGACGACCTCGACGCCCGACTTCCGCAGACGCCGCGCCAGCCCCCGGCTGAAGAACCGTCTGCTGCCCGCGCCGTCGAGCGCAACGCGGCACTGCACCCCGCGCGCCGCGGCGCGCTCGAGCGCCGCAACGACTTCCAGAGGCCTGCCCCGGTGATGGAAGATGTAGGAAAGCAGATGAACATGCTTCTCCGCCCCGTCGATGTCGCGGATCATCGCGTCGAGCGTTCGCGCCGCGTCGGCGTGCAGGCTCAGGCGGTTGCCCTCGACAGGCGGCGCCTCGCACAGCGCCGAACCGAGCCGCGCGAGCGCGCGGAACCGCTCGTACCCGCCCGTCCAGGTGCGCTCCCGGGAGACCCAGAGCTCGTCGGCGTGCGCGCGCAGCAGCCTTTCCGAATCGGCGTACTTCCCGCGGCGCATCGATCCGAGCCGGCTCTCGCCGATCAGCAGGTACGCCCCCATCCCCACGAGCGGGAGCAACCAGAGCACCAGCAACCACGCGTGCGCGTTCGCGAGCGGAGACCGGCGCAGCAGCACCCGCGCGGAGAGAAACACCTGCGCCGCGATGAACGCGACGGACCCCGCAACGGACCCCGCGACCGACCAGGACAAGTCCACGCCCGATCATACCGGGCGTTGCGCGACGCCCCGTCCCGAGCGGCGTTCTTCGGGTCACATCGCGGAGCCCAGCCCGATCGCGCGGCGCCAGGTGCTCATCTGCCCCAGGTGCATCATCGTGTGCCCGACGAGCAGGAAGCTCGCGACATGACCGACGGTGGGGAACGCCTCTGCCATCCGCCCCTCGATGGTGTGCTTCGCCTTGAGCTGATCATCGGTGAGCCCCGCGACCGCGTCGATCGCGGTGCGGTGCGCGCGCACGAACAGGTCCACGATCGCGCCGCGTTCGGGGTAGACCGATCCGTCGGGGTCATCGACGCAGGTCCTGCCCGCTTCGAATACCTCAAGGAACCGCTCGGGGGGCGCGATCGCCGAGCCGTCCATGCCCGCCGCCGCGAGGATCCGCGTGGGATAGATCGCGAGGTGCCCGTAGATGAACGCGGGGTGGTTCGCCTCGATCGGGCCGTCGGCTCCCGGCGCGAACCGGGCGAATCGGTCGTCGGGGATGTCCTTGAGAAGCAGCTCGCCCAGGCCGAGGGCGCGCTCGGCGCCGGTCACGATCATCGATACGAAGGTGGTCATGGGTGTCCTCTCTGTGGGTTTGTCCGTGGGCCCCGCTTCGGGGCGGGCTGTGCGTGTTGGCACCGGAACGGCATCACGCCCCGATGTATTTCGCGTAGATGGACCTCGCGCGCACGGGATCGTCCAGCCCGCTGATGAGCGCGCGCCCGTCGCGGAAGACGGTCAGTCCGATCCTGTCGTCCGTCTCGTCGCCCTCGACCGCGCCCCGCAGGAGGAACCGGGTCACCTCGAACGAGCCGTGCGCGCGCAGACGCTCCGCGAGCGCCGCAAGATCGATCCCCCCCTCGCCGGTCGGCAGCACCTGCACCGCGTCGCGACCGCAGATCGTCGCGGGCTGGTCCGCGGGCGCGTCGAGATAGTCCAGCGACCCGCGCACGCAGCACGCGCACGCCGGGTCGCGCATCGGCGCGAGCTCGATCGTGCGCCGGGTGTTGGCCCACGCGTCGAACTCGAGCAGGGTCGGCCGCACGCGGTCGTGCGCTCCGGTCAGCACCTTGATCGCCTCGCCCGCCTGCACCCCCGCGACGATCGAGATCACCGGGCCCAGCACCCCCGCGGTGTCGCAGGTGGGCTGCGAGCCCGGGGGCGGGGGGGCGTCGAACACGCAGCGGAGACACGGGCCGCCCTCGCGGGCGCCGAACGGCGGGCGGAACGCGGCGACCATCCCGCGCGTGCCGACGGCGCCCGCGTAGAGATAGGGCACGCCGGATTCGACCGCGAGGTCGTTGACCAGGAACCGGGTCTCGAAGTTGTCGGTCCCGTCGAGGATGACATCGGGCGCGCCCCCCGTTGCGCGCGTCGCGATCGACCGGGCGTTGGTCGGATTGAAGTCCGCGATGACGGGCTCGGTGCGCACACCTCTGTTCACGCGTGCGAGCCTTTCGGCGGCGGCGATCGCCTTGGGTTCGCCCACCTGGCTCTCGTCGAAGAGCACCTGCCGCTGGAGGTTGGTGGTCTCGACGAGGTCGCGGTCCACGAGCGTGAGCGTGCCCACGCCGGCGCGCGCGAGCAGGTCCGCCGCGGCACACCCCAGCGCCCCGCATCCCACGATGAGCGCGTGCGATTCCGTGAGGCGTTGCTGCCCCGCGTCGCCGATGCCCGGGAGCAGGCGCTGGCGGTGGTAGCGGTCGTGGGGCATCGGTCGGGGGTCCTGCGCGTCGGGGTCAGCCGAACATCTGCCCGGATTCCATGTCCTGGAGTTTCCAGCCGTTCGCGCGGCAGACGCGGTAGAGGATCGGGAACGCAAAGTCCTCGTTCTGGCAATAGACCAGCGCCTGGCGCACGAGCCCGTCCATCGGGACGATCTCGATCACGAGCCCGGGGCCGTAGAAGGTGACCGACCCGCCCTTGGGGGTCCCCCCGTCGGTGGCGGTGTTGAACGGCGCGAGGGCGGCCTCGAAATCCGCCTGCTTCCCGAGCGGGACGGTCTGGCTGGTCCGGTCATCGGGGTCTTCGAGTTTGATCAGCGCGAGCTGCCGGCGTTTGGCCACGATTCGGGGCTCCGCGAGAGAACCAGAGAAAAGCGATCAGTCCTCGCGCGCGTCCGCGAGGCGTTCGACGGTATCGACGAGATGACTCAGCGGCACGGGCTTCTGGAGGTACTCGTCGACCCCCAGGCTCTCGGCGTAGGTCTTGTGGCGCTGCCCCTCGTTCGCGGTGCACATCACCACCGCGGGGCTATCGGCGTGACCCTTGATCTTCTCGAGCGCGAGGAACCCGGACCGCCCCGGGAGCATCATGTCCAGCACCACCACATCCGGCTTGTGCTCCTCGCAGCGGGTGATGGCGGTGTTCCCGTCCGCCGCGGTGAAGGTCTCGGCGCCCTCAGCGGAGAGGGCCGCCTCGAACGACTCGAGAATGTCGCGGTCGTCATCGACGATCAGCACGCGGACCCCGTCGAGCCGACCCTCGTAATCCTTGCTTGACATGCGGACGCTCCCCTGTGTTCCCGCGCCGTCCCGGGGCGGCGGATGTGGTCGAAACGAAAGCCGGTCGCCCCACGGCCGAGCGGTAGTCTATCCGCCCCGGGGGGTTCGGTTGCAGGCGTTCAGGGCATCCGGTCGAGCCCGCGCTCGGTGAGGAAGGCCCGGTCCTGATCGGACTGCTCGATGAGCCGCGCGATCGCGTCGTCGTCCATCCAGTGCAGTTCCGCGAGCTTGCGCCGGAGCGTGTCCGGGAAGGGCTTGTCGAGGCGCTCGTGCCTGGGCCTGCTCTTCCAGATCCGGTGCATCCACAGGTACTGCGACGGTGCCGCGAGAACGAGGTTCTCGATCGACCGCCTGTACCGCGCGGTGAGGTAGTAGAGCGGATCGGGCTGCGCGAGATAATCCTCGGGCCCGAAGACATCATCGACCATGACGCGGAAGCGGAGGTCGTTGCCGCCCACGCGCCGTCCCTGGGTGTGGTCGTGCCCCGCGTCGTCCCAGCCCACGCGGTGGGCGCCGCCGCTGACGATGACGGCGTTGTGCTTGAGGGCCATGAGCCCGATCGATTTGTAGGTGCTGGTGAGGCGGCCGAAGAAGGGGACGAAGACACCCCGGTCGCCCGCGTTCTGGTCGGCGACAAACGCGACCGCCTGGTTCTGCTCGAGCAGACGCGGGACGGCGTGCACGGCGCCGAACTTGTCGACGAGCCGCAGTCCGCGGCGCTCGCGGGTGCGGCGGACCCAGCGATCGAGGGGCTTGAGATCGAGCGGGCGGTAGATCGCGTGGACGCGGACGCCCAGCAGCGCGAGCGTGTAGCCCATGACTTCCCAGTTGCCGGTGTGCCCGGTGATGAGGATCACGGGGCGGTCCCCCGTCAGCGCGTCGAGGGCGCGCCCGACATCGCCCACATCCACATGCCTCGTCCACGAGTCCTCGGTGAGCACGCGGGGCAGGAAGGCAACCTCGACCGCGAGCATCGCGAGGTGCTCGTAGCTTTCCAGCGCGAGTTCCCGGCGCGCGGCGTCGGTCGACCCGGGCAGCGCGAAACGCAGGCTCTCCGCGGCGCGGTCGATCCGCTTGCGGTTGAAGGGGAGTCCCCCGAAGGTGCGCCCGAGTCTGCGCGCGAGCTCGAGCGCGTTCGCGGGGCCCGCGATCTGGGGCGCCATCATCGCGCCGCGGAGCGCGAGATAGGCGGCGTACCCGCCTGGGCCTGTTCGCTTCTGGGCGGCGCGGGCGGATCCCATGGGTCGCACTCAGGTGTCCGGGCGCACGCGGCGCCCGTCGCGCGGCGAGGCCACGCTCAGCGGGGAAGCTCGCCGATCAGCGTGCGGAGTCGGTTCTCGTTGAGCACGGGGATCGACGAGGCGGAGGCGGCCTCGAAGAGCTGCTGGTAGCGGTCGACGCGGTTCTTGAGGCGGAGATACTCGTCGTAGACGACCCGCGGCGCGTTGGGCGCGGGCTGGAGCGGATCCTCGGGGCGGCGCCCCAGCACGAGGAAGTCGAGATCGCCCGAGATGTCGTCGATGACCTCGCCCCCCCAGCGCTCGATGATCGCGACGAGCTGGTCGCGCTCGAAGGGGGTCGCGACGCCGTCCCGGTCGACATCGAAGTTCCCGAAGACGACGAAGTTGTAGACCTTGTCGGGGTCGTAGACGGGGTTGGCGATCACATCGCCCACGACGACGGGGTTGCCCCGGCTCGAGCGGATGATCCGGCAACGGGCGCTGGATTCCTCCATGCTGATGACCTCGATGACCGCCTTGCCCGGGAGGTAATCGCCCGTCTCGGTGGGGCGGATCGCCGACGCGGTGTCGAAGACACTGAAGGTCATCCCGATCACCAGCTTGTCCTCGCGTCCCAGGGTGATGACGACGACATCATCGCCCGACTGGATCGCGGCGACCTCGCCGTCCACGAGGGCGTACTCGTCGAGCGGGGTCACGCGGGTGTCGGTCGTCTCGCCGCGGAGGCGGCGGACCTGGTCGCGGAGCACGAGGATGTCCTGGTTCAGCTCCGCGATCCGCTGGTCGCGATCGCGGAGATCGGCGCGGTAGCGCTCGCGGTCGTTGCTCGCCTCGCGGCTGGTGCGCCCCTGGAACGCGTCGACCTGGGCGCGGAGATCCTCGACCTGGCGGGCGTAATCGTCCACGCGGTCGGTCGCCTCCGCCGCGGTCGCGAGGGCGCTCTGCTCGATCTCGCGGATGCGCTCGAATTCCGCGTTGAGGTCCGCCTCGTTGCGGCGCATCTGGGCGATCGCGTTGTCCCGCTCCGCGGTGAGGCTCTGCACCTCGCCCTCGAGGCGGGTGATCGTCGCGGCGAGCGAGGCGCCGCCCGAGGCGAGCTCGTCGGCGCGGGTCCGGGCCTGCTCGATGGTCAGGCCCGCGTTGCCGAACGACATCCGCTTGAGCTCGGAGTTGTTGGTGAGGAGGTAATCGACGAGGCTCTTGCGTCCGTCGGCCCGCGCCGCTTCCAGCGCGACTTGCACATTGCTCGAGCCGCGCTCGCCGGTCTTGATGATCTCTTCGTAGCTGCTGGTCAGCTCGCGGACGCGTCCTTCCGCGTTGGACATCTCGCTGTAGAGATAGACCGACGCGAAGAGGAACACCATTGTCAGCACGATGAAGATGGTGACCGTGATCGTCATGCCGATGCCGGCGCTCGTCCTCGATGCCATGTCTGAATGCTCCGTCGGTCTCGCCCCGGTGCGTGTTCGCCGGGTCTGCCCGCGTTCGTGTCCATCCCCGTCTCGGGCCCGTTCGATTCCGGGGCGTCCCCACGCCGGGGCCCGAGGCGACCGCCCGAACCGGCGGACCGGAGCGGGCGCACACCACCTCGGGCGTTCGGGCCCTTCGGCGGCGAGTGCGGATGATAGGGGGTCGGGCGCGATCCTGCCGGGTGTTCCGGGGTCCGGGCCGAACCCGGGCCTGCGCCGACCTGTAATGCTCGAACAGAACCCGATCTGTCCGCGATCCGCCATGGGCCCGCGAGGCGGTCTAACCTCAGCCCATGCGTCTGCGATTCCTGGGCACCGGCACCTCCTCGGGCGTTCCCGTCATCGGGTGCGGCTGCCGCGTGTGCGGATCGGACGACCCGAAGGACACCCGCCTGCGCACCGGGGCGGCGCTCGAATTCACAGACCCCGGGGGGCAGGAGCGGGTGATCCTGCTCGACGCGGGTCCCGACCTGCGGCAGCAGGTGCTCGCGAGCGGGCTGGAACGCTGCGACGCGGTGCTGCTGACGCACAACCATGTGGACCACTGCTTCGGGCTCGACGAGCTGCGCCGGTTCAATGTCATGATGGGCGGCCCGATCCCGATTTACGCGGATACGCCGACCATGCGGGCGGTGCGCCGGGTCTATGCGCACATCTTCGACCGCGCGTCATTGAAGCAGGATTCGTTCATCGCGACGCTGATCCCCGTCGAGATCGGGCATTACGAGCCCTTCGAGCTCTTCGGGCTCCGGATCACGCCGATCACGCTCCTGCACGGGCGGGTCCCGATCCTGGGGTATCGGTTCGAGTGGGCGCCGGGGGGACGCGGTTCGGCGGGCGGGGTGCTCCCGCTCGCCTACTGCACGGATGTCTCCGCGATCCCCCCCGAGACATGGGCCCACCTCGAGGGGCTCAGCGTGCTCGTGCTCGACGCGTTGCGGCACCGGCACCACCCGACCCATTTCACCCTCGAACAGGCGGAGCGGGTCGCGGACCGGGTCGACGCGGACCGGACTTTCTATGTCCACATGTCGCACGATCTCCCGCACGCGGAGACGCAGGCAACGCTACCGGACGGTCGCAGGTTGGCCTATGACGGTCTTGCGGTCGATTGAGCGGCCGACTCCCCTGTTTCTCAACTGTGTCAGAACAGTTTGCCGAATCTGCCCGTAAACAGGTCGGAGCCGGCGGGGCGTGTCATGCCCACTGATTCCGTGCCGGCAGCGAGGAGACGCTATGGCGCAGCCTTCCCCCTCCCCCGCGGATCGACACGCGGACCCGCACCGGCCCGCGATGCCCCGCTCGACCACGGGGCGCCCGCACGAGACGCCTCCCCCGGCGCTCGGACAGGGCGGCACCGGGCTCTCCTTTCCCTTCCCGTTCCCGCCCGAACAGGCGGACGGACCGGGGCGGGAAACGAGCGGACGCTGAAGCGCGACGCCCGGCCCCCTAGAATGCAGACATGGAACTGAGCGCCGCCGCGATCATGGCGCGCCTCGGCCTTGCCGCGTTGCTGGGTCTGCTGATCGGCATCGACCGTGAGCATCTGAAGAAACCCGCTGGCATGCGGACGATGCTGATGGTCTCCTTCGGCGCCTGCCTGTTCACGCTCGGGGGCATCCGGCTCTCGTCGATCGGCGGGGAGTATTTCAACAGCGATGCGCTGTCCCGTGTCATCCAGGGCGTTGTGGGTGGCATCGGCTTCCTCGGCGCGGGTGTGATCCTGCGCGATCACGGGCATGTCCGCGGGGTGACCACCGCCGCGGGGCTGTGGGTCACCGCGGGCGTCGGCATTGCCTGCGGGCTCGGCGCGTACCTGCTCGCGTCGCTGTCGGCGGTGCTCGCGATCGCGGCGTTTACCTCGTCGCGGTTCTTCATCCATGAAGAGAACGGGAACGGTCGCGCCGCGCGCCGCGCGATTCCGCCCGATCCCGGGGCCTTGGGCGACGCATCCCCCGCGTCCCGCGACCGATCGGCTGGTCAGCGGTAAGGTGGTTCGTGGGCAATCGCTGGCAATCGATCCTGGACTTGGGCTGGCTCTGTATGGTGCTGCCCTGGGCGCTGCTCGCGTCGGCGGTCGTTGTCGTCGCGTGGGCGCTGTTCCGCAGCCGGCCCGGGCTGTGGGGCGTGCCCAGGCTCCGGTGCCCGAAGTGCTGGTACGACATGGCGGGGGCGGTCGGCGATGAAGACAACGGCGGTGTGTTCGCTTGCCCCGAGTGCGGGAAACGCATCACGAATGAGCACAATCTCAGGAAGACGCGAAGGCGGTGGGGGGTGGCGCTGCTCGTGGTGCCGCTGCTGGTGGGGTGGCATCTCGTCGATCTTCGGAACCACATTCATCGACAGGGGTGGATCGCGGCGGTGCCAACCGTGGCGTTGATGGCGGTGGTCGATCCCCAGGATTGGCTCGACGCCGGAACCGATCGACAGGGGCGATACCCCTGGAAATCGACGCGCCCGTCGGTCCCCGCCCCGACGCTTGCCGAGCATCTGCACTATCGCTTGCTGAGCAACGAATGGCTGATGTCGCTCTGGCTGTGGCGGGCGGGTGCGTTTCTCGATCGCGAGGGATACACCGTGATCGATGTTCGGTCGCTCGCGCCGATCGAGCGGGTGACGGCGGACAATGTATGGGCGTATCGGAACGGGCCGAACTGGTGGAGCCCGGGCGACCTGTACTTCGGTGACGCGGAGAAACTCCGCGATTCACTGACATGGCTCATCGATGAATCAGCGTGGCGCAGCAACGGTGGGGAGTTCAACATCGCCGCTCACGCCGGCAACCGGCTGTTGATCAAGGCGCCGCCCAACACCATCCACGCAGCGAAACGCCTGATCAGGCTGATCGAAGACACCGCATCGGATCCGGATGTAGTCCGCGAGGAGCGCATCCACGGCCACAACTTCGTCGCGTTCTCGATCCACCTGTTCGCGGACACGGACTGGTACGCCAAAGAGAGGGCGCGTTGGGACGAGATCGGCTCGACGCATACCTGGGTCTTTATTGGTGGCGGGATGATCACTCGACTCGACGACGAAACGCCGTCCGTCGGAGTCCCGGTGGTCGTTCAGGCGTATGCCGATTCGCGATTCGAGTGGGAAACCTCCGACTCGATTCTCGAGGCGCTGAGGCTCGAGTGCATGCCGGAGAGGTGGGTCGCGTACGGGGGCGAAGCATTCTCGTACATGTGGATCAACGGGGTGATCGTGGTCCGCTGCGAGGAGGGGTGGGGCAAGGCGCTGTTTCAGCCCGCGTTCGACCGCATCCACGAACTCGGTCCCGACGCGATCATTGCCGGGTACGAGTCGCCGCTCGACTGATTGATCATCGGAAGCCGAGCCCATTCGGCTGCGCGGTGCGGTGATTGGTCCGTGCAGCACCCTGTTGAACAACGGGTATCGGCGCATGGTCCGAGAACGATGGGTCATCGTGTCGAGTTTTGCCTTTGTTTTTCCGTGTGGGCCGCTACGCTTGCTTCGACCGAGAGCGGCAAAGACGAGGAGAGACACCAGATGCTCAGGATTTCGCCTTCTTCAAAGAGCGCGGCGGTTGCCGTGATCGCGGTTGGTGCCGGCGCGTTTGCGCAATCGGGCGTTGTGGTCTTTTCCGATGTTTCGTTCCTCGCAGAGGCGAGGACGACCGTGCGATCGCTCCCCGATTTCCCGGGCGGGCCCACGACGCTCGAGAACGATGCCGACGAGCGTGCGGCCTCCGGCTCGCCCTCGATGATTCAGGCGGTGCTCAGCAGTCGGCAGGTCGAGGGCACCGAGGCGGAATCGAAAACGATCATTGATGCGTACGCCGACGAGTTCCTGATCCGTCTGCAGGCGACCATCGAGACCTCGGCGGGTCTGTTTACCGAAGACGACGCGTCGGCGTCTGGCGCGGTCGGCCTGAGTTCGAATTTTACGGTCTCCGAATCCGTGCAGATGGCGCTCAGCGCTCGCTTCATCGTCGAGCCCGACAGCGGGTCGCTCTTCCCCCCCACGAGCTATTCGAGCCTCGCGACCTATTCGCTCATCGGTATCGACCCGGTCGACCCGCTCAACTTTGTGTTCGAGCAGGGCACGCTGGGCGGTCCAGTCGACTTCCAGACCGATCTCGCGTTCTTCGATGTCATCACCCTCGAGCCGGGCGTGCAGTACACCCTCACGATGAACGCGAATACAGCCGCGTCCGTCGAGCGAGGCGTGACCGGTGCGTCGTCGGATGCGCGGGGCGAGTTCGTTTTCAGCGCCAATTTCGGTGACCGCGACGCCGACGGGCTTCTCGATGCGTGGGAGGACGCGGGCGGGATCGATGTGGATTCCGACGGCGTCGTCGATGTCAACCTCCCCGACGCAAACCCCGACAAGAAGAACATCTATGTCGAGATCGATCTCGCGGCCGACACCGAGATCGACACGAACTGGATCGCCGATGTCGGGCAGGTCTTCCAGAATGCACCGGCGGATCTCATCAACAACCCCGACGGTTCCGACGGCATCATCTTCCGCACTTTCATCGACGAGACGCTGCCCGATTTTCCGTTCTACGACCCCGACGATCTCCCGAATGGGCGATATACGGAGCTGGCTCGGTTCAGCAACGAGTACCGCGGTCTCGCGTCTGAGCGGAACTCCCCGAAGCGTGACCTGCTGCTCGAGGCGCGGTCGCGTGCATTCCGCTACTGCCTCTGGGGTGGCGTCGACAGCGATGACTCCGACGGTTTCGCGGAACTCCCCGGTGATCAGTTCGCGGTCTGCCTCGACGGCTACGCCGCGGACCGCTCGCGCCAGAACCAAGCGAGCACATTCATCCACGAACTCGGGCACACGCTTGGGCTGCGTCACGGCGGCACCGACGACATCAACTACAAGCCGAACTATTTCTCGGTGATGAACTACGCCCGCGCGTTCCCGGGACCCTATTACCAGCTCGATTTCTCACGCCACAAGCTCGCGCCGCTCCGCGAAGATTTCCTGATCGAGCCTGACGGGCTCGGGACGAACCTGCCCGCGGACCTTGTGGGCCTGCCGTTCCTCTATACCTCCGACTTTGATTTCGACGGCGAGCCCGTCTTTGTGGTAGGCATCGCCGGTCAGCCCATTGACTGGGACGGGAATGGGTCAACCAACGGCGTGACCGTCGCTGACATCAACGCCCACAACTCGCGGGCGCCCGGCCGACTGTCCTACCTCGCCTCCGCGATCGACTGGTCCAGGCTGCAGATTCCGATCCGGGGTGACTCTGGTAACTACGGCTACCGCGTCGGCGGCGGATTCGAGACCGGGGGCGGGCAGACCTCTGACGACCTGTACGGCACCGACAAGCCGGCGGACTTCGCGCGCCTGTTCCGCTCGCTGAATCCGTGCGATCCCGACTACGACGCCGACGGCGACGCGACCTTCTTCGATCTCATCACCTTCGCACGCATGTACGATCGCGCGTCGCCCCGAGCGGATCGGTCGGGTGACGGTGAGATCACGCCTGTCGATCTCACCGATCTGATCCAGGCGATCCAAAAAGGGTGCCCCTGATCTGCGAATTGCTCCCCGCGGCCCTCCGTGATCGAGTGCCGCTTGAGTGCGGAGTGCGCGAAGCTGCGCTTTGTTCACGATACGACCGGCCGATCGCTACGCGACGGATTCAAGCTCCGCGCTCAGCCCGCTCGAGTCGGGCATCACCTCGCGTGGGTCGTCGTCGAGCAGCAGCTGATCGACGGTCGGCGCGTTCTTGACGGGCTTGCCGTTCTTGTCGGTCAGGGGCATCCCGTCCATCGTCTCGATGATCGGGATGGGGTGCTCTTTCTTGTGCGCTTCGAGTTGCTTCTCGAGCGCTTCTTTCTTTGCGGGTTCGAGCTCCGCCCACTTGCCGCGACCGCGGCACTTGGGGAAGCGGCTGCACCCGAGCCACGGGCCGCGGACACCGTCGCGCAGGTTGAGCGGCGCCTCACAGGTGGGGCAGGGCAGGTCGGTCTCCAGCGGGGGCTGGCTCGGGGCGGTGACATGCCCCTTCTTGTCGATGTTGAGGATGATCCCGACATCGTTGGACTCGCCGTCCTCGAGGATGGTGGTCACGAAGGGCCCGAAGCGGCCCGTCTTCTTGATCATCGGGCGCCCGGTCTTGGGGCACTTGATGTTGACGAACTCCGCGGGGCGGGGCTTGCCCTCGCGGTCGCAGGGGCAGGCGTAGTCGCAGTCGGGGTAGGTCGAGCACGACAGGAAGCGACCGTTCTTGCCGAACCGGTAGACGAGCGTCGAGTTGCACTTCTGGCAGCGGTACTGCTCGGGCGCGGGCTGGATCTCCGCCTTCGCGTGCTGGAGTTCTTCCTCCGCCTTCGCGAGCGATTCCTTGAAGGGGCCGTAGAAATCCTGGAGCATCTGGATCCAGTCGAGGTGGTCCTCCTCGATCTTGTCGAGTTCGGTCTCCATCTCGCGGGTGTAGCTGACATCGAGGAGGTTGGGGAAGGCCTCGATCAGCTTGTCGGTGACGACCTCGCCCAGGTCGGTCGCGTAGAAACGGCGTTCGAGCTGCTCGACATACTTGCGGTCCTGGATGACGCTGATGATCGAGGCGTAGGTGGAGGGGCGCCCGATGCCCTCGCTCTCGAGCATCTTGATCAGGCTCGCCTCGGTGTAACGCGGGGGCGGGCTGGTGAACTTCTGCTGGGGGTCGAAGTGGAAGGGGCGCATGCCCTGGCCCTCTTCGAGATCCGGCAGCACGATGTCCTCTCCGCCCATCGGCACGCCGGAAACGCGGTAGTGCCCGTCGAAGGCGAGGCGTCGCCCGCTCGCCTTGAAGACGCAGGGTGTCTTCGGGTCGGTGCCGCCCTCGATGAGGAAGGTCGTGGAATCCCACTGGGCCGGGGTCATCTGGCAGGCGACGAAGCGCTCCCAGATGAGGCGGTAGAGGCGGGCCTGGTCGCTGCTCAGGCTCTTGGCGACCTTGTCGGGGTGGCGCATCGCGTCGGTGGGGCGGATCGCCTCGTGGGCTTCCTGGGCCGCCTTGTTGCTGCTGGAAAAGAAGTTGGGCTTCTCGGGCAGATAGGTGTCGCCGAAGGTCTTGCCGATGTAGGTGCGGGCCATCTCGATCGCCTCACCGCTGAGGTGCGTCGAGTCGGTTCGCATGTAGGTGATCAGGCCCACGGGTCCCTCGCCCGGGATGTTCACGCCCTCGTACAGCGCCTGGGCGGCCCGCATCGTCCGCTGGGCGCCGAAGCCGAGGCGGCTCGC
>DLBY01000117.1:33276-40056 GCA_002480345.1 Phycisphaerales bacterium UBA7812
AGGCGGCTCGACGCGGCCTGCTGCAGCGTCGAGGTGATGAACGGGGCGCTGGCCCGCGTGCTCGTCCGCTTGGTCTCGATGCTCTTGATCGTGTACGGCACGCTCGGGTCGGCGACGCCCCAGATCGAGCGCTTCCAGCGCGCGGGGCCCTTGCCCGCATCGTCCTCGCTCACGCTGGACTGGATCTCGGTGAGGCCCGCGAGCTCCGCGGCACGCGTCACGCTGGGGGTGATGTCGCACAGGTCCGCCCGCTGGAAGCGGGGGTGATTGTGGTCGATGGTGCCCTCTGGGCTCGTCGCGTCGGGGGCGCCGCGATCGACGGGCGCCGCGACATCCGCCGCGGCCTGGGAGACATCGAACTTCTCGCCCCCGATCTCGACGAGCTCGGCGCGGATGGAGCGGTGCTCGCTGAGCCAGGCGTTCTGCTGCTTGACGGTCGGGCCGGTGAGTTTCTTGCCGGGCTTCTTGGGGTCCTGCTCGGGCGGGGTCGCGAGGAAGTCGCGCCAAGCGGGCCCCAGCTTGGCCGCCTCGGATTCGCTGAGCGCGAAGCAGCCGTTCATTTCCCAGCGTTCATCGGGGACGAACGCCTTGATCTCTCGCTCGCGCTCGACGACGAGACGCACCGCGACCGACTGGACGCGTCCGGCGCTGAGGCCCCGCGCGACCTTCTTCCACAGCAGGGGGCTGACCTGGTAGCCCACGATGCGGTCGAGGATCCGCCGCGCCTGCTGGGCGTTGACGCGGTCGACATCGATCGGGTGGGGGTTGCCGAAGGCGCGGGCGATCTCGTTCTTGGTGATCGCGGCGAAGACGACCCGCTTGGCGTCGGACGCCTTGATGCCGATCTCCTCGGCGAGGTGCCACGCGATCGCCTCCCCCTCGCGGTCGAGGTCGGTTGCGAACCAGACCTCGCCGCCGGTGCTCATCGCGTCCTTGGCGGCCCGTTTGAGGTCCTTGATCACGCTCTCCTTGCCGCTGAGCACCTCGTACTCGGGCTGGAAGCGTTTCTCGATGTCTACGCCGGGGACGGGGCGCTTGACGCCCTTGGGATTCTTGCTGGGCAGGTCGCGGACATGCCCGATGCTCGCGAGGACGACATAGTCGTCGCCCAGGTACTTGTTGATCGTCTTCGCCTTCGAGGGGCTCTCGACGATCACCAGGCTCTTGCCTTTCGCCTCGCCCGCCTTGTAGGACTGCTTCTTCTTGCCGCCCGAGCGACCGCCCGACGACTTGCGAGACGACGAACCGCTCGCCGACCGGCCCGCGGCCTTCTTGGTGGTCTTCTTTTTGGTCGTCGTCTTCTTCGCCATCGTCAACCTGTTTCGGCCGCTCGGCGGTCCACGCTGGACAAGGCCGAGAGACTATCTATAGAGCCCGCCGTGCCGGCCTCGTCGGCCGAATCCCGGGCTCACGGGGACCGGAGCGAACGCGAAATCGGACCGCTTGTCAAGGCCTGACTCCCGGAGCACCCCCGAATTCTGCGGGCGGAGTCCGTGAACACGCCTCGGGCTCCGTCTATTCCGAACCCCCTTCTGGGGCACACAGACAGGCATCGACGATCGATTCGCTCGCCTTTATCGGGTGTTGCGGATCCTCTGAAAACGACTCGGGGGAGAACCACCTTGAACCGGGGGTTGTTGACGCGGTCGTCGCGAGGCGGCGGAGCCAGGTCCGCTGGTTCTTCGCGAAGCGGCGGGTCTCGATCTTGATCCGTTCGACCGCCTCGTCGAGGGAGGCCCGACCCTCGAGATGCTCCAGCAATTGCTTGTAGCCCAGGGCTTCGCGGGCCTGCGGGCCCAGGCGATCGCGAAGGGCTCGAACCTCTTCGAGAAGCCCCGCGGCGATCATTTCTTTCACCCGCGCGTTGATCCGCCGGTTGAGCGGTTCGGTGGGCCAGGTCAGGCCGAACAGGATGGCGTCTTTGCGCGCGCCGCGGTCCCACTGCTGTTGGAGTTCGGTGATGGGGGTGCCGGTCTGGCGGAAGACCTCGAGCGCGCGCACGGTGCGCCGCTCGTCGTTGGGATGGATCCGCGCGGCGGCGGCAGGGTCGACGC
This sequence comes from Phycisphaerales bacterium UBA7812, assembly GCA_002480345.1. Classification (GTDB taxonomy): domain Bacteria; phylum Planctomycetota; class Phycisphaerae; order Phycisphaerales; family UBA1924; genus UBA1926. The sequence goes on from DLBY01000117.1 coordinate 35,331, forward strand.
GTTCGAGTTCGGTCCGCCGATCGGCCTGGGGGATCTCCTGGAGCGCGGCGCGGATCGCAGGGTCGGGCTCGGGCCCCTCGAACAGACCCTCGAGAAAGGACTTGATGTACAGATTGGTCCCCCCGACGACGACGGGGATCGCGCCGCGGGCCCGGATCTGTGCGCACGCGTTCTCCGCGTCCCGGAGCCAATCGTGGACGGTGTAGCGTTCCTCCGGATCGACGACATCGATCAGGTGGTGGGGGACACCCGCCATCTCGTCGGGTGTGGGTTTGGCGGAGCCGATGTCCATGCCCCGGAATATCTGGACGGAGTCGGCGGAGACGATCTCGGGGGTGAGGCCGCGGGATTCGAATTCGCGCGCGACGGCGATCGAGAGCGCGGATTTCCCGCCGGCGGTCGGGCCCACGATGACCGGGCAGGCGGGGATGGCGGATTGGCCTGACACGCGGAGACGGTACGCGGATTGGTCCGGGCGTGTGCGCGCGCCAAGGGTTGAGGATGCCGAGCCGAGCCGAACTGGTTGAACAGGTCTTGTCCGAGGTTTTCGGGTTCCCGGGATTGAAGCCCGAGCAGGTGCCGGTGGTGTACCGGGTGCTGGGGATCGGAGTGCCTGAAGGCGACGCGATGGTGGTCATGCCGACGGGCTCGGGCAAGAGCCTGTGCTATCAGTTGCCGGCGCTGGTGCACGCACGCGAGGGGGCGGACGCCGGGGAGCCTCGGGGCGTGACGCTGGTGTTCAGCCCGCTGATCGCGCTGATGGAGGACCAGGTGAGCGCGCTGCGGGGCAAGGGCGTGCGCGCGCAGTATGTCAACTCGACGGTGGGGAAGAAGGAACGGGACAAACGATACCGCGCGCTCGCGGATGGGGCGTACGACCTGATCTACGCGACCCCGGAGCGGATGGAGAAGGACGACTTCCGCGCTGCCCTCGAGGGCGTGCCGGGGGGTGTGCGCCTGCTCGCGGTCGACGAGGCGCACTGCATCAGCAAATGGGGGCACGACCTGCGCCCGGCGTACCAGCGGGTCGGCGAGTTCCGGCACGAGCTGGGCGATCCGCGCACGGTCGCGCTCACCGCGACCGCGACGCGCGCGGTGCGCGAGGACATCCGGAGCGTGCTCGGGGTTGACGAGGACGAGATGCCCCTGTTCGCGACGGGGATCGAGCGTCCGAACCTCCTGATGCGGGTCGAGCCCGCTTGGGACGACGAGGAAAAGATCGAACGGATCGCGGAGATTGCCAGCGAGATGGACGGGACGGGGATCGTCTATTTCGCCCTGATCAAGGACCTCGAGCGCATGATGCCCCAGATCCGGCGCGCGCTCGAGAAAAAGGCAGGCGACCGATTCGAGGTGGGGCAGTACCACGGGCGGCTGCCGCCCAAGATCAAGAAGAAGGTGTACGACCACTTCATCCGCGCGGGTCGGGACGGCGAGAAGCCCCTGCTGCTCTGCGCCACCAACGCGTTCGGGATGGGCGTGGACAAGTCCGACATCCGGTTCATCGTGCACGCGCAGGTGCCGGGGAGCGTGGAGGCGTACTACCAGGAGATCGGGCGCGCCGGGCGCGACGGCGCCCCCAGCGCGTGCGTGCTGCTGTATTCGCAGGACGACCTCGCGATCCAGCACGAGTTCGTGCGCTGGCAGAACCCCAGCGCGGACCTGCTGATGGGGGCGATGAGCGCGATCGCGCGCCGGTACGGGGGCGAGGGTGAGTCCGGGCACGCGACCTTCGACGCGGACGATATCCGGCTGGATGTCATCGGCAAGGGGCACGCGCACGGCATGGGCGGGGGCGTCGTCGAGTACGCGCTGATCGGGCTCGCGAAGCGCGGCGCGATCGAGGAGGTCGGTCCCAGCGAGAACGGTGGGAACCGCTACCGCTTCGTGCGCGAGATCGACGATCTGGAGATCGACGCCGACGAGATCGAGGAAAAGACGAAGCGGGACCTGGGGCGGCTGCTGGAGATCGTGAAACTGACGCAGGCGGACGGGGTCCCCGAGTTCTTGCGGACGTACTTCGACTGAAGCGGTGTGCCACGGCCGTTCCGGCCGTGCTTCTCGCTCGGCAGACGACCCCAAACCGGCACGGCCGGCACGGCCGTGGCACACATCGGATCAGTCTTCGTGCTCGGCGTTGATCCGTTCGATCCAGTACTCGGGGCCGTGCTCGGCGATCTTGTGGGCGGCGTCGATCAGGTCCTGGCGGATGTCTTTCGGAGAGATGACGATGCACTCATCGTGGACGATCATTGACCAGTGTTGATCGCCACCGAAATTGAACCAGTTCTCCTCGTCGACGAGCATCTCGATCGCGAGGGCGGCCCTGCCCTCGAGTTTGTCGTACGCGAAAGGGCCACTGGTTGGTCTGGTTGCCGGTGATTCGGCGAGCGGGACACGGAGCAGTTCTGCGAGCGGGAATCGGATCACCCACTTGGAATCGATTCTGCACGATTCGTTCTTGCTCTCGGGCATGCGGCTCGGGCATTCGAGGAAGTCCAAGAGCCGCTCGATCTCGTCCAGCGTGTTCTGCGGTGCGAAGACGACCAGACGGTCGCCGAGCCAGAACAGCCACTGTGATCGTCCGCCGTAGTCGACCCAGTCTTCGATGTTGATCAACTCCTGGATCAGTTGGGGGAGTCCTGCGGTCGCGTACTGGAACTCGTAGCTGATCATCTTGCCGTGGACGAGCGAACCGAAACAGATGGACCCGGGTGAACTGGACGGCACCGGGATGATTTCGTACTCGAAACGACCACCGATCCGGTACACGGCCCACGGTACCACGGGGGATGCGGGGTAGCGACCTTGGGTGTCAAACATCGGACCAAGCCGGCGCAGCCAGAGATCGCGTTGCCAGCCGGTGCCGATCACGAGGCGGAACCGGATGCGTTCGAGCACGCGGTCGGACCATCGATCGCCGATCGAGATCGATGGGGCGTAGCCGTACTCCGACTTGAACCACCTCTCGGGATCGATCCAAAGGACGGCGACGGTGGTCGGGATGAGCTCGTGCCAGCCGTGGACGCAGACGCGTTCCTTGTGCACCGCGACGTAGCGACCGAGCAGCATCAGCAGGGCGAGCGCGGCGAAGCCCCAGCGCCGGCGTGTCTTCCGGAACGGGCGACGGGTTCTGGAGACCCGGCCGCACTCGGGGCAGGTGAAGCCGCGCTCGCCTTGCGTGCCGGCCATGTCGTAGCGGCATCTTGGGCAGCGTTCGCGGGGGACGCCGAACCAGCCGGGCTTGTCCCGGAACAGCGCCCAGAGCAGCAGCGTGATCCCGGCGACGAGCAGCGCCCAGGCCCCGATGTGCCAATAGGGATCCGCGTCGAGGATGGTGCGCCAGAGTTGGTTCACAGCCTGAGACTGTACCGGTGGGGTGGAGGTTGGTTGTGGGGCGTGGAGAGGGGGGAGGGAGAGCCCGGGCTTGCGCCCGGGCCTCGTTGGGTGGGGCGGATACTGAGAGAGGAACGCGAAAGAGGCTTGAGCGTCAGGGCTCGATCCGCGTGACGATCGGTTCGGGCTGCTCGGCGGGTGAGTCGAGGCCCAGTTCGCAGGCGGTGGGGCGGTCGTCGCGCAGCATGCGGGCGTTGGGGCTGTCGGCCCAGTCGCCGGGCGCGCGGGTGGTGTGGAACTGGTGGCAGGCGAGGATGTCGCGGATACCCAGGTGGACGCGGACGCCCGACTGATAGAGGCGTTTTCCGAAATCGTCGTCTTCCTGGCCCCAGCCCTCGAAGGCCTCGTCGAAGCCGTTGACGCGCCGGTAGGCGTCGAGCGTGCACGCGAAGTTGGCGCTCAGGAGTTTGGGCTTGTGGGGCTTCGTGAACCCGAGGGTGCGCTGGAGGCGCTGGCGGCGGAAACGGGCGTGGCGTTTGTTGAGCGCTCGGACCTGGGCGGGCGTGGGCTCGAAGGGCATGGCGCCGCGCTTCAGGGCGGCTTCGTCGAAGGCGTTGTTCTGGTCTTCGGTGAGGTCGTAGCGCCAGCCGAGGGAGAGGGCGCGGCGAGAGTTGGTCAGGGCCGACGCGTGGCGCTCGATGGCGGTGTGAAGCGGGACGCAGTCTCCGTCGAGGAAGACGAGGATGGAGTCGGGGTCCGGGTTGGTGTTCAGGAGGGCGCGCACGCCGTTGTTGCGGGTCTGGCTGGCGCGCCCGGTGCCCGCGTTGGGGCGGGTGACGAGGGTGAGGGGAAGGCCCGCTTCGTGGGCGGCGGCGCGGGCGGCGTCCTCGATCGCGGGGTCGTCGGAATCGCACGCGAGGGTGAGCGAGTCGGGCACCCGTGATGACCACGCGACGCCCAGGATCGTGCGGCGGAGGCGCTCGGGCGTGTGGGTGATGAGGATGGCATGGACGGCGGGCATGGAGGGGGAGGGTAGTGGGGAGGGGGAAGAGACGGAGAGATGCAGAGACGGAGAGACGGAGTGGGGTTGGGGGTGGGGGCCTCGGAAGTGTCGAGCGGGGGAGAAGGGGTGAAGAAAACAGGCCGGCCCCGCGGAGGGGCCGGCCTGCACGCGATGATCCGCAGGCCCGGAGAAGGGGAACGCGATCGGGCCGCGGAGGAGACGGGTGAAGGGAACGGGCACCCGTCGGGAAGGAGGATCCGGTCTTTGGTCGATGGGGTGTGTGCGGCGATCAGTCCTGCGCGTCGTCGCCCTGGGTGTCGAGCAGCTTGCGGAGGTACTTGTTCTCGCGGCGGGTCGCCTCGAGATCGAAGACGAGGGACTTGACGG
>DLBY01000117.1:40356-59587 GCA_002480345.1 Phycisphaerales bacterium UBA7812
CGAGATCGAAGACGAGGTACTTGACGGTGAGCCGCAGGTGGTCGAGGGACTCCTGGAGGTTGCCCAGGGTCTCCTTCATTTTCTCGTGTCGGTTCTGGGTTTCTTCTGCGAGTTTTTCGAGGCGCGGACGCTCCTCGGCGGGGAGCTGGTTGATCTGACCCAGAAGCTCGCTCATCTTGCTCTTGAAATCCTGCTCGTTCATCGTCGTCTCCCGTCGTGTCTGTGTTTGTGTCCCGCGTCGGACGGGGAGGCCTGTGGCAAGGGCCGGGCCAACGGGCGGGGCGCGTGCCGATGCTGCGGGGGACGGGATGGGGTGCCGATAAAAACGGCTCCCCGACCCTGCAGAACGGGTGCGCGGGTCGGACTGTGACCCGAGCGCGGAGCGGGTGTCTCGGGACGCCTGTATCGCGTGTTGCGTGGGATCAACGCGCGGGGTTGATCCGCCTCAGCGCGTGTTGCGCCGGAGCAGGCGCGTTGGCGATGATCGGACGGGTGTCCACGCGGGTCCGGCGGGCTTCGTCGAGCAGCGATTTGAGGTGTCGGTCGAGGCGGATCCGGAAGTTGGTGAAGTGCTGCTCGAGTTCGTGGCGGCTGACGATCGAGAGCGGGTCGGTCAGGCCTGTCTGGGTCGTCGCCCATTCGAGCAGCGTGCGATCGCCCGGCTGGTACCGATAACTCGCGAGTGTGTCGGCGAGGCGTTTTTCGAGGTCGCGGAATGGATCGACGAGGGGATCGGGGAGGTGCGCGAGTCGCTCGGCGAGTTGTTGCTCGCTCAGCTCGGGCTCGGTCCGAGCGGGCTCGGGCGGTGCCGCCGGGGGAGTTTTTTCAGCCGGGGCGGGTGCGGGCCCGGATCCGGGGGATTTTTTGTTCGGCTCATTGGGAGCGCGCTCACTGAGAAGGGCGAGTGCGGCGAAGGCGGTGTTGATGGTCTTTCGTCCCGCGCCGTCGAATCGGACGGTGAGTCGCTGGCATGGTTTGCCTTCGTGGGTGGCTCGCTGCACGGAGAGGACGGTGCCGACGCCCCATTCGGGCTTTCCGGTGTGCTGGAGCTTGTCGTTCGGTTGGAATTCGGTTGTCATCGTTGGGGCCGGGAGGCGTGAATCGGATGGGTAGACCCGCGGCGCTTCGCGTCTATCATTGGGACTGCGCACGGCGGGTATTCGTGCGCCCCCTTTCTCGAAGGATGGGCATGATCGAAGCACTGAAGGATAACACCCTCGTGGACAAGGTGGGCGGCCGGTTCAAGCTGTGCGCGCTCATCCAGCGTCGCCTGCAGCAATTGCTCGACGGTGAGCGTCCGCTGATCGACCGTGGCGGGCGATCGGATCTCGAGCTCGTGATCGAGGAGATCCGTCGCGATCTGATCACGCTGGAGTTGAACCCCGAGGGCTCGGACGAGTCGGCGTACGAGAGCGAAGCCCTGCTCTGAGCGTGCGTTGGGCGCACCCGCTTTGGGTCGCCTGCGGGCTTGAGACCCGGGTGCGATCGTTGAGCGGTAAGCGGCGAGGAGAGCGCGGATGAGCGGCGGGTCGCTGGATCCGAAGGTGCTGGCCGAGCAATTCGGCGGGCGTCGGCTGCTCGTGTGCATTTGCGGGGGCATCGCGGTGTACAAGGTCGCGACGGTGGTTAGCCGCCTCGCCCAGGCGGGCGCGGAGGTGACCGTTGCGATGACGCCCTCGGCGACCAAGTTCGTTGCTCCGTTGACTTTCCAGGCTCTCTCGGGCCGTCCTGTTTACACGACGCCCTGGGAGCACATCGAGAGTCACGACCCGCAGCACATCTCGCTCGCTTCGAGCGTCGACGGCGTGGTGGTGGCGCCCTGCACGATGGACTGCCTTGCGCGGCTCGCGACGGGACGCACGGACGATGTGGTCACGCTGTTGCTGAGCGCCGTGGATCGGCAGAAGACCCCGGTTCTGCTCGCGCCGGCGATGAATGTCACGATGTGGGCCCAGCCCGCGACGCAACGGAACATCCGTCAGCTGGAGGCGGACGGGTTCGACTTCGTCGGGCCTGGCGACGGTTGGCAGGCTTGCCGGGAAGTGGGCACTGGCCGGATGAGCGAGCCCGAGGCGATCGTGGCGGCGTTGGGCGGTGTGCTCAGCCGATGAAAGCTGATCTGGCGCCCCCCCGGGGAGAGACGGGGATCTTCGGTTGGTCGCGTTTCCGGGGATGACCGATCAGTTGATCGGTGCTATCGTGAGGGCCTGCTCGGGCGGAGCCGACGAGGCTCGCGGCCTGACCTTGGAGAGGTGGCAGAGCGGTTGAATGCGCCGGATTCGAAATCCGGTATGGACTTCGTGTTCATCGGGGGTTCGAATCCCCCCCTCTCCGCTTCATTGAGACCCCGTTGCTCGGAGCACTGTGCTTGCAGTGGTTTACGAGCAACGGGGTTTCTTCTTTGACCCCACTGCCCTATTTCTGCCCTAGTTTCGGGAATCGATGTTTCCGCTCGGAAGGTGGTCGGCGACCGTCTTTGAGCTGAAGGTTGAGGCCGGAACCGGCTCCAACGTCACATGCTCGATGCCGTGGTCGCGAGCGATGACCCGTCGAGCTGATTCGAGGATCGCGGAGGTCCCGGAGACCGAGCACCCGTCTGCGACCGCGATCCGGGCTTCGAGCGAGATGGTCTGCTCGTCGATCGGCCAGACATGGAGGTGGCCAACATCCTCGACGCCTTCGACGGCTCGGATGGTCGAAGCGACTTCGTCGAGCGAGAGTTCGTCGGGGGTGCTCTGCATCAGGATCCGGATGCATCGCTTCATCGGCGTCCAAGAGATCCAGACGATGTAGACCGAGATGCCGACGGTCGCGACGAGGTCGGTCCAGTACCAGTCGAACAGGATGATGAGCGTGCCGGTGACAATCACGGCGACCGAGGCGAGCGCGTCGGCGAGATTGTGGATGAAGGCCGCGTTGATGTTCACACTGCCCTTGGACATCGAGTAGGTGAGGACGGCGGTGCCCGTGTCGACGACGAGCGCGATGCCCGCGACGATGACGACCGTCCAGCCGTCGATCTCGGGGCGCTCGAACGCGCGGGTGATCGCTTCGATGAGGAGGTAGACCGCGATGACGAGGATGGAGGTGAGGTTGATAAGGCCGCCGACGACCTCGGCACGGCCGTAGCCGAAGGTGCGATGCTCGTCGGCGGGGCGTTTGGAGATTCGACGGGCGATGAGAGCGAGGAGGAGCCCGGCGGCGTCGCTGAAGTTGTGGAGGGCGTCGGCGATGAGGGAGAGGCTTCCAGCGAGCACGCCTCCGATGACCTGGGCAACTGTCAAGAGGAGATTGATGGCGACGGCGATGCCGAGGCGTTTCAGTCCCATGTCCTCGGCATGATGGCGGTGGCTCATCTTCAGCACTCCTTTGCGCGACGCGATCGAGCGACTCGCATCGCATTGTGCCGTCGGCTGGACCATGCTCCTAGTGATACTTGATCCACATCATCCATTCTGCGGCGACGATACTGCCGAGAACGACATCCGCGACAATGAGCCGGATATCGACGTGGACGTGACCAAAGTCCTGTACGGACTTGATAAGTGATGTAATAGTGAAAGCAAAAACTGTCAAGAGCACCAGAGAAAGCGTCACGGGGACTCGAAGTTTTGGTTTGATTGGTGGTGAACGGCCGCGCCGGCCTAGTTTCTGTGTCTTCCGATTTGGACGGGAACGTTGTTTTCTGTTCGGCTTTCGGGACATTCTACTCTCCGGATGATTACTGCAGGGCAGATGCGCCAGAGTCGCCGGTGCGAATTCGAATCACCGAGTTCAGCGTAGAGATTGCGATTTTCCCATCGCCGGGCCGACCTGTTGCGGCATGCTCGCGGATGACGTCGGCGACCTTCTGTGCCATGCCGTCGTCGACCATGCATTCAAGCTTGGAAACTTCCACGGTGCCGAATCCCGCGTCGCCTTCGGCCGGACGGCCGGAGACTTTCCCAAAGCCTCGTACATGAGACACGGTCACGCCGGGGAAATCGGGGTGCTCGTGAAGAGCTCGGAGCACTGATTCGAGCATGTTGGGACGAATAAATGCCTTTATTTCCTTCATCATGCATCTCCCTATCAGACGACGACCTGCTTCTTTTGTCCGCCGAACCAGAGGTACAGGGCGGGCAGAACGAACAGAGTGAGAATGGTGGAACTGACGAGACCGCCGATGACGACGGTGGCGAGAGGGCGCTGAACCTCCGCGCCCATCCCCGTGTTCAGCGCCATGGGCACGAACCCAAGGCTTGCGACGAGTGCGGTCATGAGCACCGGCCGGAGTCTGGCCAGACTCCCTTGGGTGACCGCATCGAGCATGGGCTCTCCTTCATCGCGGAGTTGGTTGATGAAGGTGATCATGACGACACCGTTGAGCACCGCGACGCCTGAGAGAGCGATGAATCCGATCCCTGCGCTGATGCTGAAGGGCATACCGCGGAGCCATAGAGCGAAGATGCCGCCGGTCAATGCGAGAGGCACCCCTGTGTAAACGAGGACCGCGTGGCGGGCATTACCGAAAGCGGTGAAGAGCATGATGAAGATCAGGGACAACGCAAGGGGGACTACGATGAGCAGCCGCTGGCGTGCACGGGCGAGATTCTCGAACTGGCCTCCCCAAGTTACGAAGTAGCCCTCGGGAAGCGTCACCTCAGCGTCGAGCCTTTCTTGGGCCTCAGCGACGAACGTCCCCATGTCGCGTCCCCGGATGTTCGCTTGGACGACGATCCGACGCTTGGCGTTCTCTCGGCTGATCTGGTTGGGCCCTTCCGCGACTTGGACACTCGCGACTGCTTCGAGTGGGATGTACCGGATCTCAGCACCCATTCCGACCATGCCGCGATCCGCCGAAGCGACTTCGCCCCCCCTCCCTTCTGGAAGAGGTATGGGGAGTTGCCGGACGAGGTCGACATCGCCGCGAAGATTCTCGGGAAGGCGGACGACGATTGGGAATCGACGATCACCCTCGTAAAGGGTCCCTGCTTCTTCACCGCCGAAGGCGATAGAGATGACTTCCTGGACATCCCTGACATTGAGCCCGTATCGAGCGATTCGTTCTCGGTCAATATCAACGGTGAGGACCGAGAGACCGGATACCTGCTCGACCTTGACATCGGAAGCGCCATCGATCTGCTGAAGCACGGCGGCGACTTCGGCGCCTGTCGAAAGTAGCGCGTCCAGATCATCGCCAAATATCTTTACCGCAAGATCGCTCCGCACCCCGCTGATCAGTTCATTGAATCGGAGCTCGATGGGTTGAGAGATTTCGTAGTTCTGACCGGGGATTGTCGAGATGAACGCTTCGATCTCTTCGGCGAGTTCCTCTTGTGTCGATGCTCGTGTCCACTCTTCCCGCGGCGTGAGCATGAGATAGGTATCGCTCACATTCGGGCCCATTGGATCCGTGGCGACCTCGGCCGTACCGGTCCGAGCGAAGATGCTCGCGATCTCATCGGGGAACTCGCGCGTGAGCTCGGCTTCGAGGCGCTTCTGCATCTCGATGCTCGTCGTAATCCCGATGCTCGGGATGCGTGCCGGCTGGACGGCGAGGGCGCCTTCTCCGAGTTTGGGGACAAACTCGCTGCCGAGACCCGCGGCAACGACGCCCGCGAGGCCAAGGATGCCCGCGGCGATGCCCACCGTGACCCATCTCCAGCGGAGTGCCTGGTTCAAAGCCTTTCGATAACCGGCTTTCGTCCACCGGATGAGGAAGCTTTCCTTTTCCGAGAACCTGCCGCGGAGGAGCAGTGCGCACGCGGCGGGTACGAATGTGAATGTCAGAATGAGCGCGCCGGCAAGCGCGAGGAGCACCACCCCCGCCATCGGGCGGAACATTTTACCTTCGATACCGGTGAGTGTTAGGACCGGGATGTACACGATCATGATGATGAGCATGCCGAAGAGCGTGGGTTTGGCGACCTGCCGCCCCGCCTCTCCGATGATCGACAGCCTCTCGTCATTTGTGAGGCGGCGTTTCTTGTGCTCCTGCTCTTCAGACGCTCGACGGACGATATTTTCGACGAACACAACAGCGCCATCGACAATGATGCCGAAGTCGACCGCCCCCAGACTCAGAAGGTTTGCGCTGACTTTTTCTTGCACCATCCCGGTGACGGCGAACAGCATCGAGAGCGGGATCGCGCACGCGACGATGATCGCCGCTCGCAGATTCCCGAGCAGCAGGAGCAGGATCACGATGACGAGGATCGCGCCTTCAAAGAGGTTCTTCTGGATTGTGTGTAGCGTCGCATCGACGAGGTACGTGCGGTTGTAGAGAGTCTTGACCTCGACATTCTGAGGGAGCGACTTTCCGATCTGCTCCACCCGATTATGAACATCCTCAGAGACCGTCCGGCTGTTTGCGCCGAGCAGCATCATCGCTGTGCCGACAATGACCTCTCGGCCATCGTGTGTCGCCGCGCCGGTCCGGAGTTCGTTGCCCACCTCGACATCGGCAACATCTCTGACACGGATGGGGACGCCGTCGTCGGACTTGAGGATGATGTTCCCGATGTCCTGCGTATCGCGGATGAGCCCTGTCGCGCGCACGAGGTACGCTTCGCCGGAGTGTTCAATGTATCCGCCCCCCGCGTTGGCGTTGTTCTCTGCAACGGCCTGCATGATGTCGCGGAACGACAGCCCAAACGCCATGAGCTTCGCCGGATCCGGTGTGATATGGAACTGCTCTTCGTAGCCGCCGATGCTGTTGACCTCGGTGACACCCGGAACGGTTCGGAGTTGTGGGCGTATAACCCAGTCCTGAATTGTGCGGAGATCTTGTGGCGTATACGGCTCACCCTCGGCATTCGGACCGTTTGCTTCCACAGACCACATGTAGATCTCACCGAGCCCCGTCGATATCGGTCCCATTTGCGGCTCGGCAAGACCCGGAGGTAAGGATTCCCTCGCTTCGGTGAGTCGCTCTCCGACGAGCTGTCTCGCCCAGTAGATGTCTGTGCCTTCCTCGAACACCACGGTCACCTGAGAGAGGCCGTAGCGTGAGATCGAACGGATGTAGTCGATGTTGGGCAGGCCGCCCATCGACCATTCGATCGGGAATGTGACCTGCTGCTCGATCTCAACCGGCGAGAGCGCTGGTACATTCGTGTTGATCTGAACCTGGACATTGGTGATATCTGGGACGGCGTCGATCGGGAGCTTCGAGAAGCTGTACACCCCGACCCCGACTAGCGCAAGGGTCGCGAGCAGTACTAGCACCCGTTGGCGGATCGAGAACTCAATAATCTTTGCAAGCATGACGGCCCCTTTAGTGGTCGTGTCCGGCCGCGCTCTTTCCGAGCTCCGCCTTCATAAGGAAGCTGTTCTGAACAACAATTGGTGTGCCAATCGCAATTTCATCGCCGAGTATTTCGACGCTTACATCGTTTCGGCGACCAAGTCTCACCGGGACGGGTTCGATTCCATCCTTGTCCTGGACAAAGACCACATCGCGACCTTCGTAGGTCTGAACCGCCGCGATCGGGACCACACGTGCGGCAGAAACCTCGCCAGTTTCAACTCGGGCGGTCACGAACTCGCCCGGCTTCCATGAGCGGTCCGAGTTGTCCACAACGACTCGTGCCGACACCGTCCGTGTGCCCTCGGATACGACGGCACTGATATAGTCGACGACGCCCGTTGCGGTGCGGTCTCCCGCGTGGATGATGACTGTCTGCCCTTCATTGATCATCCCGGCGTACTCGGTATAGACCGAGATGTTGAGCCAGACTGTTTCGAGATTCGCGATCGTGAAGATTGACTCCGCGTCGTTGATCTTCTCACCCGGGGTGACATGCTTCTCCACGATGCGTCCGGCTATAGGTGCCCGCAACTCGTACCGTGCCACATTGACATCCGGTTCCGCCGCCACATTCGCCACTTGATCATCGCTTAGACCGAGCAGGTGCAGGCGTCTCTCGGCGTTGTCTACTGATGACGCGGCGACATTCGCGGCTTGCTCTGCCTGTTGAAGCCTCAGTCGAAATGTAAAGTCGATGTCCTCGAACGCCGCGAGATAATCGGCTTGGCTGCTGTTGTACCCCTCCTGCGCGGCGAGCAGATCAGCTTCGGTCGACAGGTTCTTGACACGCAGATCGCGCTCACGAGCGTAGTTGGCCTGCGCTGCCTTCAGCTTCGCGTAGGCTGAGATAAGCCGCCCTTTGTTCTCGCCTATGCGCAGTTCGGAAGCTGTGGTGCGCAGTTCATCAACCTCGGGCTCATTCCGGAGCAGGTCGAGCAGGGTCGCGGTGTTCTCACTGATCGTCTGTTGGCGATGGAGTTCGCCTTCGGCGATGACCTGAGACTGAATTGACTGGAGATATACGATCTTGGCTTCGCCGAGCTGGGGGCTCTCGACTACTGTAAGCGGGGCGCCCTCGGTGACATCATCGCCGAGGTAGGCGAGGACTTTCGTGACGATCCCGGGGACGCGAGGTGTGACATGGAGAATAGTGTCCTGATTCAGGCCGACTTCCGCGGGAAGCGTAACATGCGTGGTGATCAGCCCGTTCCCGAGTGGTTCAATCACCACGCCTGCATCTGCAAGTTGGGCAGCGGTGAGCCGAACCACTTCCTCACCATGCTCGTCTTCGCCTTCTGAGCCATGCTCTTCGTGGCCGGCGGTCTCTGAGCCGTGGTCATGGCCGTCTTCCTCGGCGTGTTCGTTGCTCGACCCGCCGCATCCGATGAGCCCGAGCAGGCCGCACATGATGAGCGCGGGGTAGATTAATTGCTTCAGATTCATTGGTCGGTTCCTCCATTGGGTCGGTCCGTGGTGGAGTCACGCCACGGCGCCTCGGTTTGTGCGAGTTCTCGTAGCAATGCAGCGGCCTCGTGTAGGCGCTGCAATGCGTCGACATATGCGATGCGGGATTCGATGACGACCTGCTGGGCATCGAGCAGGCGGAGATAGTCCGCTTTGCCGCGTTGATACGCCTGCCTCGTTAGGTCGAGCGTTCGTTCGGCCTTGTGAAGGAGTTGCTCGTCGTACCGGGTAACGGCGGCCCGAGCTGATTGGTACGCGGCATAGGCGTTGGACACCTCCGCGATGAGTTCGAGTTGGACCTCTCGCAGGGCCGCTGCACTGGAAAGTCGGTCGGCGAGCGCGGCTCGAATGTTGCCCTGATTGCGATCAAAGAGGGGGATCTCGACACCGAGACCGACATCGAGAGTTGTCTCGTCATCGGGATCGGAATATCGCGGGCCGATGGAGGCGACGATGTTTGGGATCGACTGAGCTTTGGCGAGGGAATGCGCTCTTCGAGCACGCTCGATAGCGAGTCGCGCGACCGCGATTCGCCCGTTGGCTTCGAGCGCCGCAGTGAGGAGTGCGTCTTGATCGGGAAGTTCAGGGAGGTTCCGGGACTCACTTGATAGCGGGAGTGTGATGGGCTTGTCCAAGCCCATGGCCGAGGCGAGTCGTTGCCTTGCCGCGTCATAGTCTAATCGCGCGGATTCGAGCTCGATCTGGGCTTGCTCACGAACGACCTCAGCCCGGAGTTGATCCGGCTCTGTCGCGGCACCGGCCTCAACTTGAGCGGTGGCGGCGTCGAGAAGACGATCGGAGAGCTCGATGAGCTGCTGGCGATTATCGAGTCGTTCCCTCGCTGTCAGCGCGGCAAAGTATGCACGCGTGACGCGGGACGCGACGGCGAACTCCTCCGCAACGAACCCGGCCTGTGCCGCAAGCCGGTCCGATTCGGCGACTCGCCTCGATTTGCTGAGCTTGCCCCCGAGGACGATTTCCTGCTCGATACGGTAAACTGTCTCGCCGCCCGACCCTGCGTCAGAGCCGAGCCTTTCCGCGTCAAAGACAAACGCTGGGTTTGGGTACAAGCCCGTCTGTGTTACGCGTCCCGCGGCGACATCGACCTGGTACCCGGCTCGGCGCAGGCTCGGCGCATTGGCGATTGCGACGCGGATCGCGTCATCGACAGAGAGTTGAGCCAGGCCATCGAGAGCCGGGCGACTTTCGTCCAAGTCATCACCGTCACTACGCAGCCGGGCGTTCAACTCATCGGCTTGCTGATAGCGATCTCGTATGTCGCCATAGACAGGATCATCCCACGAGCGGTCGAATGGGCCGGCGCATCCGGCGACCAACAGACAGCCCGTGAGGACCGTCGCCTTCAATATCTGCATTGTCGTTCTGCTCCTTGAGTATGTTTACAACACAACCACGGCCGGCGATCTCGCCGCCGCAGACCCGGTGTGGAACAAACTCAAGATTCTAGACGATCAGGATTGTTGCGCGAAGTGTCTCGACAATGTGTGTCGGGGGACCGCAAGGCCTCTTTCCAATCACCGCGAAACGGGACTGTGCATCCGGGAAGAAATCGAATGCAAAGGCGGTCGCCAACGAGGGCAATGGGGTCACAGGTTCGTAGTCGACACGCTGAGTTGAACGGATGACGATCGACTCCGCGGCGGCCAACGGCTCATCGACGCACGACTCTCCCGAGCATTGTGATGCGAAATCATTATTCCAAAATGTCTCGAGACTGCCTTCTTGGCCATGCCCTTCGGACACCGTGGAGCAGCATCGCACGCTGCTCCGCTCGACATGCGATGTTCCGTCGATGTCCCGGCAAAGCAGCACGCTCGCCGGACCCGCGAGGGCTGCGGCAAGATGTGCCCAGCAGAGCACGAGTGCAATCACAGATTGGATGCTTGACTTGTGCATCTCTGAAATGGTATGCCACGGCGACACATGTGACCAGTTCAAGGCTGAGGCCTCGTGCAGGCGGGGGGATGGCTGTGGCGCGATTCGATTTGGCCGGATCTCGTGGTCGGCGTCGGCATCTTGCTGATAAACCTGCACGCGGCATGGGAAGTCTTCGAGGCGGCGGCTGGAGAAGCTGCTGCCGAGCCATGAAGAACGGAGCGATGGCATATTCCAGATCTTGGGGTATTCGTGCCCAACGACTTGTTCGGGATCCCATTGAGAGCCCGCAATGGCCGGTCGGAGGCCCATTTGGGCTGAGTCACGCTGGAGCCTGCCCCGCCTGGGTCCGTCGCTGGAGGTCATCCCACGCCTCCCTGGCTATTCGCCGGAAGCTCCGCTTCTGCTCATTGATGAACTTGGCCTTGTAGTGCTTGATGGCACCGTGGTGGATCAGGAACCGGATGGTCACGCGGACCTGGTAGTCGGGGACCTCTTCACCTGTCCGGGTCTTGACCTCCTCGTACACATCGTTGAACCTGAACGACTCCGGGGCATCGTTGATGACCTCGGCGATGAGGTCGTAGACGGGCTTGGGGCATCGGAACGGCGCTGCGCCGCTGGAGCGGTGCTCGGAGAGGGCGATGCCGTAACGACCTTGCTCGATGCAGTAGCCGACGACAGCTTTGGCCTGTTTGGGCTTGGAGCGGGGCAGCCCGCCACGGCGCTCGGCTTGGCGGATCTCGTAGTCGAGCTCTTCGTCGAGGTCCTCAGCGAGGCGGCGGATCATCCGCGCCTCCGCTACGGCCCGTGACGGGTCGTCGGCGATGCGGTCGGCGTGCTCACGGATGAGCTTCGCGGTCTCGTGCAGACGTCGGGCGGGGCGAACGGGCATACCCACAGCATAGGCAAAATTCCGTGAACCGTGGTTGACTGGCTGATCCAGCGGGCGATTATATACGGAAATGACATGGAATGGTGGATTGTGAGTCGAAGGAGTCAGGCATGGGCATGAAGTGGGTGCTCGATCTGCGGGTTCGGCTCGACCTCCTCTGCGTGCGATGGGTTTGGGCGATCATCAGCCCCCTGCATCGGGTGGGCCGACACACCCCGCGGCGGTCGTGGATGGTCCCGCGATCCTCGCCGACTGCGTCACCCCGCCGGACAATCGGGATGGCGACGGTGACGCCCGAGATGGTTGCCGAGGCGTCGGTCGCGGCCGGGTGGCCGCCCGTCATGACCTTGCACGAAGCGGCGGAGGCGATGCGGATCAGCCCGCAGACGCTGCGCCGGTATGTCAGCGAGGGCAAGTTCAAGAAATCCGTCAAGCGGGGATGGCCCGTCCTGTTCTGGCGTGATTCGCTGCTGAGCGAGTTCATGAAGGGGCCGCCGCGGTGAAGCTCGTCGACCGCCAACCGGTCGAGGGCACGGAACGCCCCACCATCCACATCGGGCACCGGCAGTGGCGAGATGCTCAGGGGAAACTGCGTACGGCACGGCGGTGGTCGGCCGAGTGGTTCCTGCATGACAAGCAGTACCACAAGTCGCTGGGCACGAATAACAAGGTCGCCGCAGTGCGCGAGGCGCACTCGCTGCACCGGAAGATCCGGCAGGGCGAGCCGACCGCAGCCCCGCGGGAGGTCCGCCTTGCGGAACTCGTCGAAGGGTACATGACGCTCAAGCGGGGTGAGGGGCGGGCCCCGAAGACTCTGGAGAAGTACCAGTCGGTGCTCGACGACTTCGCTTCCCATTGCGATGGCCGCGGCGTGATCTACGGATCACGGGTCAGCGAAGACGACTTCTGGAGCTTCGAGGCGGACAAGACGCTGTCCGACAAGACCCGGTACGACCGGCGCGTGGTGATCCTTCAGCTCATGAAGTGGGCCACGCAGCGGGCGGAGTTGATCCTGAAGAACCCGCTGCGGCATGTCAAGATGAAGAAGCCGGAATGGGCACCGCAGCCCTGCTACACCCCTGAGCAGGTGGAAGCCATGCTCGAACGAGTGGAGCCGGGCATGCGGGACATGATCATGGTGCTCGCATTCACCGGGATCCGTTTCGGCGAGTTGCGGGAGCTCCGCTGGGACGACATCGATCTCAACCAGGGCACCCACGGCTTCGTGACAATCCGCCGCGGCGGCGCGGGTGGTCGGACCAAGGGCAAGCGCAGCCGGCGGATCCCGCTGCACCCGGAACTCGCCGCAATGCTCCGGAGACGCTCGCGCAAGGGTGAACGCGTTTTCGCCGCCAGCGAGCTCGGGGGTCGCGGCGACGGGTTGATCGTGGACACCGTGTTCCTGCGCAAGCTCAAACGGCTGTGCGCGGCATGCAAGTTCACGAATCCTGACCAGTACAAGATCCACACCTTCCGGCACTTCTTCGCGAGCATGCTCGCCCGCGAGAACGTCAGCTACAAGTATGCCTTGGAGTTCATGGGGCACCGCAGCAGCGACATCCTCGACCTCTACTACAAGATGTACGACAAGGACGCCGAACGCGCGATTCTGGCGATCCAACTCCCGAAGAGCCGCAAGCCTGTGACCTAGCCCGGTTCAATCTCGATCCGATCGCGCCGGGCTCGCGACCATTGGTCTCGCGTTGCCCGCACGAACTCGGCCTTGGTGCCGACGCGGGTGAAACGGGCCTGGTCGTGGTGCACAAGCCCGAGGACGGCCCAGAACCGCAGAGGCGTGCGGATGCCGTAGTCGGCGACGGACTCCTTCAAACTCCGCTCGGATGTTGCCTTGACCTGCTGGAAGGTCTGAGGGCCCGCCGACCCGGCGACGGCCTCCATGACGGCTCGGTAGACCTCCTGCGGGCACTTGAAGGGCCGAGCCTTGCTGTCACGGCGCTCGGTAAGGGCGAGACCTCGGGGTGATTCCTCGACGGTGTAGATGGCGGCCCGCACGCGGGCACGGGGGCCGACGACACGCCGGCGGCGCGCGTCGTCCAGGGTGTCGATCTCATTGGCCACCGTGGCTTCGAGGTCGTCGAGCTTGCGGAGTAGTTTCGCGCGGCCCGTACCCGTGCGCGACACGAGCTCGCGTACCTCATAAAGCACATCACGCCATGACTGATTGGGTGTACCTACTCGCGGCATGATGAACATGGTACGCCGGATCTGCGTGTTGGCGTCTGTATCCGCATACCCGAGAATTGGCGATTTGCGTCAGGATCCATGGGGTTTTGAGCTGGATCCTGACGCGACTCCGAAACCGTCTCGAAATTGTCGAGTTCACCGCGGACAGATCCTTGCCTTCCGCTCAAGGCACCGCTATGTACGCCGTATTGACTCATTGGCGTACTCACGGAGCATCGGATGAAGAACGACAACACCCACACGGCGGACGAGATCACGGCGGCGGCAGACGGCCTGCTCGCATGGGCGAAGGAGCACGGGGGCGTGCTCGCGGTGGCGGCGACGCTTGGGGAGGACCGGGATGGGCCCGTCCCCGCGGCGCGGCCAGAGGCGTTGGTGGCCGGGGCCGTCGGGACGCTCAACGAGGCCGAGATCGCGGTGCTGCTCGCGCAGCTCGATGTCGCGGTGCTCATGGTGCTGTCGCAGATGGCAGCGGGCGCGGAGATGGGCGAAGAGGCATTCCGAGACCTCGTGAACAAGGCACGGCGCGAGATGCTCGACGCGGTGGGGCTCGACCTGTGCGATGACTGCGGTGGGTAACGGCGGAGGGGAGAGAGGCTCGCCGCGGGGCCAACGCCTCGCGGCGGGTTTGGTGGTTCAGTCTTTTATAGAGAAGAGGTACAGCGATGACGACGGCACACACATTCAACGGACCCGATGGAATGGCAAGGAAGATCAGGCTGCTCGCGAGCAACTGCGAGGGGGCGACGGCGGGGTTGTCTCGCACCCTGCTTATCGCGGTGAGCGCACCGGACCCGGTGAGCACGCCAGACTGCGAGAACGCGGACCCGCGTGGGATCCGGATTCAGACCCTCGACAAGGGCATGACGAGCACCGACATCGCGGTGCTCATGGGCACCCTCTACGGCATGCTCGACACGATTGAGCATGAGTACGCGCGGGAGTTCGGAGACGGATTCCGCGAATCGGTAGACGAGGCACGCGGCACACACGGCCATGGTCAGCGGATGGCCGTGGTGCCGGTTGTTCCCATGGACACCAAGCCGTGGCAGACACGCGTGAGTGATAGCGGAAGCTGAGAAACCTGCAAATCGGAGGGGTCGCGCCCGTCACCACCAAGAAATCTGGCGCGCGAGGGAGGAGTCGTGGCATGACTTGTGGAAATGAGAAGGGCAGACCACACCTGCCGCAAACCGGCGGCGGCCAAACCGGCGAGATCGTTTCTCGTCGTCGGGGTCGTCCGCCGCGGCAGGTCCGGGTCGCCGTCTCGTATAGACCGCGAAGTCCGGAGGAGGACAAACAGTTCAACGACGCCGTCCGGATGCTCATCGCCTCC
This sequence comes from Phycisphaerales bacterium UBA7812, assembly GCA_002480345.1. Taxonomy (GTDB): domain Bacteria; phylum Planctomycetota; class Phycisphaerae; order Phycisphaerales; family UBA1924; genus UBA1926. The sequence goes on from DLBY01000117.1 coordinate 55,444, forward strand.
ATGGTCCGCGAGCGGATGGCAACTACAAAGGAGGTTGAGACATGACTCAGAAGTCTCGACTCAACGGAAAGCGGGGCGTCCCGCTCTTGCGATGCTCGACGATGACGCAGGCTGATACTTCGATCGACGATCAGCTCAACTCGATTGAGGCGTTCGCGAAACGGATGGATATGCAGCTTGGCGAGCCCGTCAGGCTTGCCGGCAAGTCAGGGTCTATCAAGAAGAACCTTGACGGCATGGTCGATCAGGTCATCGCTCGCAAGCATGCGGGCGAGCGGATCGATGTCGTCGTCTACTTCGACCAGAGTCGGTTCGGGCGATCGGGGGCGATGCATTTCGGTCATCTCGCGGACAGGCTCTCGAACGAGGGCATCGGTCTTGCTGAGGTCGATGGGTACATCGAGGACAAGGCGACCGCCGACCTAGTTCGCGTCATCAAGGCCGAAGCGGCAAAACGTCAAGCGATGTCGATCAGCGAGTCGTCGGCTCGGGGCTCGCAGTCATCGCTGCAGGGCAACCGGCGGAGCCATTCGGTCCGCCCGGCGTACGGCATCGACAAGCTATATCTGGATTCCCAAGGCAATGAGCGGATGATCATCCGTCGTCTGCAAGATGGCAGCAGCGTCGAGATCGATCCGGCGACCGGCGAGCTCGGCGTCAGGTACGAGCCGGGCGTCAGGCCGTATCGCAAAGGATCGCTTGAGCTCGATACCTTGGTACCGGGCGATCCGAAGGCCCGCGAGATCGTCATTCGGATATTTCGCATGCATCATGAAGATGGCTTCGGCGGATCCCGCATCGCCCGCGTCTTGAACGATGAAGACATCCGCTCGGCGACCGGGGGCCGTTGGTATAAGGCAACCATCGAGTCGATTCTGCGGAACGAGGTCTATACCGGATGTGGTTACGCAAACCGCATCAGTAACGCGATCTATTGCAACCAGTCTCCCAATCTGCCCAAGCAGATCGATGATGCGGACGGCCGGCTGATCCGCGGGGTCCGACCCAGCGAAGACTGGCATGTTGTTGAGTACCCCAGGCTCAAGAACTACTTGCCCGCGGACCTCCGCGAGAGGGTCATGGCGTCGCAGGCCGAATACCGCGAGCGGATCGCGGCGGGCTACATCAGCGAGCCGAAGCGGGCCAATGGTCGACGGAGGTACCTGCTCAGCGGGCTGATGACGGAGAAGACGACCGGCCGTGAGCTCAAGGCGATCAAGAGCGGCGACAGCAACCGTACCTACTACGGCATGAAGGGCGGGGCCGAGAAGTTCCCGAGCGGTTCGTTCTTCCGGCGGAGGCTGCCTGCTCCTCCGCTGCATCGGGCGGTCCTCGAAGAGATCGAGTCGTTGCTCTGCTCATTGCCCGACTTGGAGAGCATGATTGCCGAGGCGATCCTGCATCAGGACCGTAATCGCCGCGGCGATGCTGATCAGCATGACCAGTTGCTTGCGGAACGCGAGTTGCTCCGCAATCGGTACCGGTCTCAAGTTGACATGCTCGGCGGGATCGACGACGGGATCGTCCGCGAATCGATCAACAAGACCGCCGGGCAGATCCAGGCAATCGATGATCGGCTGGCATCCATGAACTCAGGGCCAGCGATGAACGAGCAGGAGATCTGCGAAGTCACCAAGGGCGTCATCGAGGACATGCAGGGCTTGCTCGAACGCTTCGCCGAGGAAGGCGAGCCAGCGTTGCGATCCGTCGCCGAGGCGGTTGTCGAATCAGCGGTTGCTGACTTGGAAACGAGCGAGGTCGATGTTGAGTTCGTTGTCCCCGCCGCGTTCATCGAGCGGCGAGTTAGGGGCCTAGCGGAACGTCGCCGACCGGAAGCATTCCGGCAGGCCCCAAAATGGGATCCGATCCCGCTCGACGCCATAACCATCGAGCTTCCAGAGCGTTGCAGAAAGGCCTGTTGGGAGCCGTTCAAACCCAGCGGCTGCGATGACTGCCGCCGTCAACGCAAGGTCGCATGAGGATCTCGGTCATTTTGGCCGGATCCTGCGATGACCTCGCTGCCCTCGGCTCAATGGCCGGGGGCGGCTTTCAGAAAAAATTTCGTCGACGGCGGAGCCGTCGAGCACACCGGAGGCTCGCATGGACGAGAAACTCACCGACATCGAGCGGACCTGGCTCGTGAGCATCGATGCCCTGCTTGTCCAGACCACGGTGGACGCACACGGGGCGGTCGCCGGTCGGTTCATCGATCTTTGGGATAGTGGCGGTCTGACCTTCCGGGCCGAGCTTGCCAAGCGGGCGTCGCTCTGGAGACAGCGTCACCTCAAGGTGCAGCAACTGATCCTGAACAGTCATGGTGCGTGCGAGCGGCTGATCAGGCTCATGGGCTGCTCCGAGCCTCCGCAACGGAAACCACTGAAGACTAAGCCGAAGCCGAAACGGGATCGAGTGGTGCCGAGCCGGCGGAAGCACACGCCGGTGCAGAAGATCAGCGATGACGAGGCTGCCAAGTTCATGGCGATGCTCGACGCCGAGGGTATCGCCGAGGTGTTCGACCCAGGTGTCAGCATCCTCGATGACAAGTTGTTCCGGCCACCGCTGATCATCCTCAACAAAGTAAGCGTGTTCCATGATGACATCGCACCGGCGTACGAGCGTGGTGCGATCGATCGGCGATGGGATCCTGCTGAGCGTGAACCGGCGATCGCCTTGGCATTCGACCTCGCTCTGCTCGTCACGCTTCGGGAAAGTCGGTGGACCTGGGTGATCTCCGATCGGCACTTCCGCCGACTCCCCCGGAAGCACCCATGCAAAGTCACGCCGGACGGTCGGCCAGGTTGGAAGTTGATCACCGGGCTGCTCGATCGGGCCGGGCTCATCGAACGGCGGACTGGGCAGACTTGGCGGCTCACTCGGGAGGCACGCCCCGTCGTCGCTGACCACCTCTTGCCGGCCTGGGTTGCTGCCGTATCAAGTCAGGATTGACATACCGTTGAGTATCAATGCCGACACGAACCGTCACGAAGCACGACTTCCTCACCGCACTCGGTTGCAAGACCCGAGCGTGGTACGGCATGCGAGAGTCGTACGGCACACCGACGCCGGCCGATCTGCTCCGCATGCAGGAAGGTCAGGATGTCCACCGGCGTGCCCAGAGTCTGCACCCCAACGGCGTGTTCGCAGGCTCGATCGAGAAAACCAAGCAGCTAATCCTCGATCGTGCCGCTGAGGTTGTCTTCGAGGCCGCGTTCAGGGTCGATGGGTACACCGCCCGGGCGGACTGGATCCGCCGCGTCAAGGGCGGCTGGGTCATCGGCGAGATCAAGTCGAGTCTGTTCAACGAGGATGGCCCGAAGGATGAGCACCTTGAGGACCTCGCCTACACCGTGATAGTGGCCCGGCGTTCCGGCCTGCCCGTCAAGGGCTGCGAGTTGGTGCTGATGAACCGCGACTGGCGGCTCGGTATGCCGGACCCGGATCTCTTCGTCGTCTCCAATCACACCGCCGATGTGTTGCCGATCGCCGACGACTTCAACCGGGCGTGGGATCAGATCGCTCCGCTGCTTCTCCGACGCAGCAAGCCGAACCCGCATTGGTGCTGGGAATGCCGGGACTGCGAGTACTTCGCGGATCGGTGCGTGGGTGTCGGGATCTCCGACCCGATCTTCCAACTCCCACGACTGCGGGAGAACAAGTTCATCGAGTTGACCGCGATGGGCGTGACCCGTATCTCCGCGATCCCGGCGGACTACAAGCTGAGTGATTCGCAACAAGGGGCCGCGACCGCGATCCGGACCAAGTCACCGCAGATCGATGCCGCCGTAATTGAGTCAGCGTTGGACTCGCTCGAATGGCCGATCGGCTATCTCGACTTCGAGACGCTCATGACCGCGGTACCGCTGTACCCGGATGTCGCGCCGCACGAGCAGCTCGTGACCCAGTACTCGCTCCATGTGGAGGCGTCGCAGGGTGGCGAGCTGGCGCACCGGGAGTACTTGGCTGACCACGCCCGGGACTGCCGCGAGGAGCTCGCGACCAGATTGATCCGCGACACCGCCGGGTGCCGGACCGTCGCGGTGTACAGCTCGTTCGAGAAGACGATGATCCGTGGGCTTGCCAAGCTGTTGCCCACCTACGCAGCCGAACTTGCCAACCTGGAAGCGAAGCTCTTCGACCTCGAACC
>DLBY01000130.1 GCA_002480345.1 Phycisphaerales bacterium UBA7812
GTATCAGGCTGGCACGCCCGCGTCATTGATTGTGGCGGAGACTGGGTGCGAACCAGTGCAGAGCGCTCGCTGGCGGACAAACCCGCCGCCGGGCCCCGGTTGGGCACCTAGGCCCGGACAACTCGTGCCGTGCCCCACACCCCAGAATCCTCAGGCGGTGTGCCCGCGAGGCCCGCTTCCATACATGCCACCCACCCCTCCCCTGCAATGGCCTGAGTACCCCTACCGGATCTCCCCACTGAATGTGTACCCGCCGTATCCTTTCCCACCGATACCGACTCGCAGAAACCCTGGCGTCGACGGTAACCCGACCGACTGGTCGTGTGTCCCCCTCCCCAGCCAGATCCAATCGGAACTTTGCTGGACCATCACGCAATGGTGCCCTGTTGCTGGGGTCTGCGTTGATCGCGTGATTATCTGTGCCTTCGTCACGCCTCCGGGCAGAAACAACACTCCGCCAGTGCCCGGGACCGACTACCCAACATCGCCACCACCGCTGACAGTTAATCCGGGCGGCACCCCGGGCAACGGAAATATGTGTATCGATCGATTCTATTACTAATGAATAGCCAAGCACATCGACCGCTGTGCTTGGCGTTTTACTCCCTGTAGCATTTTCCTATGACTAAAAGATACATAGTATATGATTTTGTAGCTTTGACAGTTTGCTTCCTCCTCCTTGTCGCCAGCGCGAGGGGGCTGATACGCCAAAAGCACGCTGCTCCGCAGAATCTATCCCAGTGGATCTATCAGGTAAGAATATCACCCGATGACAGCGTTCCATCAGTACGAGTGAGCGTCGAAATTCACGCGATGCGGTACGGACCACTTCTGATCCGAGAGTACGAATTCGAACAACTGTATACGACTGATCCAAATGGACGGCATCGGGGTGTTTCCGCCGATCCGAACCTAACCGAAGCGTTCAGTGCTGTGCTAACATTCCCAAACGGCATGATTCCGACTCGCGAGCAACGGCTTCTCGCCGAGAGCTTCCCGCTGAACACCGCTCAAACTGTGGCATCGATCACGATCCGTCCCGCCTATCTCTGGGCGTTGCTCATCGGATCGGGTCTAGCAATCTCGGGTGTCATACTTAGTCTCGCACGCACGATCCGGCGAAGCCGCCGAGCACGGCTGGGCCTCTGCACCCGCTGCGCCTACCCGCTCCCCCTCGAAGACGAGCAGCCCCGATGCCCCGAATGCGGCACGCTCCACATCCCGTGACCACGACCCCGAGTGCCACCGCCTTGGCACACGCACGAGACGCCCGAACCCAAGTCACGCCCCCCGCTCACCGACCCCTCGACTGCGGCGGGGTCGCCCAGCGCATCTTCTCCATGAGCGTCTGCCAGTAGCTCGTCGTCCCGCTCTGCACCAGGTGCACGGGCTCGGGGTTCGCGGTGATCTCCACCCGGTCGCCCTTGCCCAGGCGCCGGTTCACCTGCCCGTCGCCCATCAGCGTCGTCCCGTGCGACGCGGGGGGCAGGTCCTCCCCGTTGTGGATCTCGACCTCGTTCGTGCGCTCGAGCGTGAGCACGAGCGGGGTAGTGAACGGGATCACGATCGGGCGGAACGAGAGCGAATGGGCCGCGATGGGCGTGACGACATACGCCTCGACATTGGGCGACACGATCGGCCCACCCGCGGACACGTTGTACGCCGTCGACCCTGTGGGCGTGCTGATGATCAGCCCGTCCCCCACCACGCGCGGCCCGGGGCTGCCGTCGATTTCGAGTTGGATCGCGATCATCTTGTAAGGCGGGCCCGCGGTGACGACGAACTCGTTGAGCGCGACCTCCTGGGCACGCACGGAGCCGTCCGGGTTCAGGATCCGCGCCCGGATGACCGGCGCGGGCTGCGTGCGGAGCGGCGCGTCGCCGAACAGCGCCTCCGCCTGGTCCTCGAGGCTTTCGAGGTCATACTCGGCCATGAATCCCACGCCGCCGAGGTTCACGCCCAGGATGGGTTTGCCGAGCTCGGCGCACGCGCGCGCGGCGCCGAGCAGCGTCCCGTCGCCCCCCATCACGACGACGAGATCGAACCCGTTGTCCAGATGATCCATCGGCCGCCGGGCGTGGCGCTCCTCGACGACGCGCCCGTACCGCTCGATCGCGGCGCGGACGCGCGGGACAGCCTCCACCGCGTCGGGCTTGTCGAGGTTCACCAGCAGCAGGACGGATCGGCCCACAGGGAGAGTCTAGTGCCCGTCTCCCGACCCGGCACCCGATCCGAGAGCGGCCCGTGGTCAGGTCGCGGGCGCAGGCTCCGGCGCGGCGCGGCTCGCGCGGCGCTCCGATTCCGCGTCCACCACCGCCCGGATCGTGCGCGCGATCCCCGCCGCGTCGATGCCCGCCTTCGCGAGCTGGACGGCGCGGCTGTCCTGCACGATCCACTCGTCTGGCAGGCCCAGGCGGGTGACCAGCGACGCGTCGAGCCCCTGCTCTTGGGCGCTCTCGAGCACCGCGGAGCCGAACCCGCCGATCGTCGTGTGGTCCTCGACGGTGATGATCGGGATGCGCCGCCCGAGCAGGCGGGCGATCAGCTCGCGGTCCACGGGCTTGGCAAACCGCGCGTCCCACACCGCGACCTCGTACTCGGCGCCCAGGTCGTCGACCGCTTTCATCGCGTCGATCGCGGGTGTGCCGAACGCGAGCACCGCCGCCTGGGGGCGGGCCTCGTCGAGGTCTTCGAACGCGCCGGTCAGCAGGCGGGCCTTGCCTAGCTCGAACGCGGGGCACGGCTCGGAAGCGAATCGCGCGCTGACATCGTCGCGCGGGTAGCGCAACGCCGACAGCCCCTCGTCATAGGTCCGCATGAACTCGAGCGCCGCGAGCAGGCTGGGCTCGTCGATCGCCGCGAGCAGGGCCGCATCGGGCAGCGTCCGGAGGATGGACACATCGCAGAACCCGTGGTGGACCGCGCCGTCGCCCCCGACCAGGCCCGCGCGATCGAGGCAGAGCCTGACCGGCAGGCCCTGCAGCGCCGCCTCCTGGAAGGCCTGATCGAACGCACGCTGCAGGAAAGTCGAGTACACCGCGAAGAAGGGCTTGAACCCCGTCTTCGCGAGCCCCGCCATCATGTCCAGCGCGTGGCTCTCGCAGATGCCGGTGTCCCACACGCGATCGGGGTGCTTGTCGATGACCTTGGAGATCCCCGTTCCGTCGGGCATCGCCGCGGTGCACGCGACGACCTTCTCGTCGCGGGTCATCAGGTCGTCCATCGCGTCCCCGAACGCGGCCGTGAACGACCGACCCCCGCTCTTCATCTCGACGCGGCAGCCCTGCGCCTCGGTGCGCGCCACGCTGAACGCCTTGGGCGAGTGGAACTTCGTCGCGTCCGCTTCCGCGAAATCGAGCCCCTTGCCCTTGATCGTCTTGACATGCAGCACCATGGGGCGGTCCATGTCGCGCGCCTCGGTCAGGAACTCGATGAGCGTGGGCAGGTGGTGCCCGTCGATCGGGCCCACCGTCAGCAGGTTGAAGTGCTCGAACCACGAGCCCTCGTGGATCAGCGTCTTGGTCATCTCGCCCGCCTTGTGGTAGGCCTCGCGGATGACATCCCCCCCGGGGATCCGGTCCAGGAACCCCTTGGCGCTCTTCTTCAGATCGCTGTAAGTGTGGCTCACCCGCACGCGGTCGAAATAGCCCGCCAGCGCCCCCTGCGGCTTGCTGATCGACATCCCGTTGTCGTTAAGGATGACCAGGAACTGCCGCTTGAGCGTGCCCGCGTTGTTGAGCCCTTCCATCGCGACGCCGTTCGCGATCGACGCGTCCCCGATCAGCGACACGACGCGCCGCCCCTCGGGGTTCGACTGCGGGTCGTACGCCTCGCCCGCGAGCGTATCGCCCCGCGCCATGCCGACCGCCGTCGAGATCCCGGTTCCCGCGTGCCCCACGCGGAACAGGTCATAGTTGCTCTCCGAGGGCTCGGGGAACCCGCTCATGCCCCTGCTCGTGCGCAGGTCCTTGAGCAGGTGACTCCGCCCCGTGATCAGCTTGTGGGGATAGCACTGGTGCCCCACATCGAACAGCAGGCGGTCGTGCGCGAAATCGAAGACATAGTGCATCGCGAGCGTGAGCTCCACGACGCCCAGGTTCGGCGCCAGGTGCCCGCCGGTCTTCTGCACCTGCTCGATGATCGCGGCGCGGATCTCCGCGGCGAGCGCTTCGAGCTGATCCAGGCTCAGAGCCCGGATGTCCGCGGATCCATTCATGCGCTCGAGCAGGCCCATCGGTCCTCGCGATCTCAACCACCCGATCCCGCGGCCTCGCCCGTGCGACGCGCCGGCGGCGGTTGTTTTCAATGATTCCTGAAAGAAGTGTATCGGCCCGACCGACGCCGGACCGCCCGAATCGCGGGACGACGGGGAGATTTCCCCGACCGTCCTACGCACTCACTTCGTGCGTTGTGCGAGATAAGACGCGAGTTCTCGCAGAACATCCTCGCCGCCGGCGCCCGATTCAGCCCGGGCTCCCTTCTCGGGCAACTGCGCGAGGGCATCGACCGCACAGTCCAATAACTCGCCCACGAATGCCCGCGAGCGTTCCACGCCGTGCACGCCGGGGTAGGTCAGTTTGCCCGCGTCCGCGTCCTTGCCCGCCCGTTTGCCGAGGTGCTCGCTCGATTGCTCGACATCCAGCAGGTCATCGACGACCTGGAACATCAGCCCGATCGCCTCCGCGTACCGCGAGACCGCGTCGAGACAAGCGGCGCCGTCCCCCTCGGGGTCCAGACCCGCCCGGTCGAGCCCGATGAGCGCCCCCATCCGGCACGCGGCGGTGATGAGCGCCCCGGTCTTCTCCCGGTGGATCCGCTCGACCCGGTCTGCGTCCGGGACGCCCGCCTCGAACCCGCCCAGCGTGTCGAGCACCTGGCCCGAGATCATCCCCAGCGTGCCCGCGTTGAGCTCGGCGACCAGCCTTCTGTGCAGCCCGTCCCCGATCGCCCCCCCACCCTCGGGGGGAACCGAGAGCGCCGAAGACGCGAGGCTGAGCATCGCGTCGCCCGCGAGGATCGCCATCGCCTCGCCCGCGTGGATGTGCAGCGTGGGCTTGCCCCGACGCAGGTCGTCGTCGTCCATCGCCGGCAGGTCGTCGTGCACGAGGCTGAACGCGTGGATCAACTCCACCGCCGCGCCCGCGGGGAGACTCGCGGGCCCGGCGTCGGGATCCCCCGCGACCGCGACCGCCGCGTGCCACGCGAACAGGGGCCGCACGCGTTTCCCTCCGCTCAGCAGGCTGTATCGGATCGCGTCGCGGAGGTTCGTGGGGACCGGGAGGGCCGTCGTGAGCCGATCCAGATGGGCGTCGATCGGCGCGCGCGGCGCGGCAAACCGCGCCCGGGCCTGTGCTCGCTCGTCTGTCGTCGCCGCGTCGGTCATCGCGTCGAGTGTAGTGAGCCCACCCGGCACCCGACGGGCCCGACCCCGCGCTCCGGGTCTGTCCGCCCGTACCATCGCCGCATGGGCTGGACCGACACGCTCTCCCAACTCGTCACCCAGGGCGGCTGGGTCATGCTCCCGCTGGGGGTGCTGAGCGTCATCTCCGTGGGCCTCACGCTCGAGCGGACGCTGTTCTGGATCGCGACCCACCGGGCGGGGCGGTCGCGCGTCTTCGCACGCATCACCAACGAACTCCGCCGGGGCGATCTCTCCGCGGCCGCCTCCATCGCGGGCAAGGACCGCTCGATCTACGGGCGGTTCGCCTCCGAATTGATCGACGAGGCCCGCTCGCGGAAGGGCGAGGGCCCTGCCGGCCGCGTCCAGGAATCGTTCGCCCTCGAACGCGCCGAGGCCCGCCGGCCCGCGATCGAACGCTGGTCCGCGGTCCACTCGGTGATCATCACCGCCGCCCCGATGCTGGGCATCCTGGGCACCGTGACGGGCATCATCCGCTCGTTCAACCTGCTGAGCGCCGAGCAGATCGTGACCGACCCCGCCGCCGTCGCGGGGGGCATCGCCGAGGCCCTGTTCACCACCGCAGTGGGCTTGATCGTCGCGCTGATCACGCTGTTCCCGCATGCGATCTTCCGCTCGCAGGCGGACCGGGCCCTGACGCGGCTCGAGCTCATCGCGGCCGCAATGGACGAGCACGCGGAAGCGTGAACCCGTCGCGTTGTGCCACTGAGCCATTCCTGCGGGTCAGTGCGTATCGCGGTCTCAGCAGGGAACACTGACCTGCGTCGCAGGTCAGTGGCACACAAACTCACTGTCTGAATGGGTGCCACCGCTCGCCGTCCGCGGCGCAACGGTGCCTGCACGCGATTCATGATGCATCAGCACGACGGCGCCGCAGGCGGCGAGTCGTGGCATCCTGTCCCGAATGCCGAGATCCGATACCCAAGTAGCGGGTCGGCTCAGCCCGCTTCCTGCGCCTCGATCAACTCGTAGATCGCATCGGGGCCTTCCGCGTCGTAGACCTTGCTGCGGAACGCCTCGCTGGTCATGAGCCGGCTGACCCGCGCGAGCGCCTGGATGTGGTCACTCGTGCGGTCGGGCGGGCTCGCGAGCAGGACCACGAGCCGAACGGGCTGCCCGTCGATCGCCTCGAAGTCCATGGGCTCCGCGGGCTTGCCGATCGCCATCGCGAGGCCGGACAGACCGGCGCACTTGCCGTGGGGGATCGCGAGGCCGTGCCCGATGCCGGTGGTCCGGGTCTGCTCGCGTGTCCAGACCGCCTCCTTGAGCGAGGAGCCGTCCTCGACCTTGCCCTCGCTGACGAGCAGGTCGACCAGCTCGTGGATCACACCCTTCTTGTCGTCCGCGTTGAGCGGGGCACGGATGGAACCGGGAGTGAGCAGATCGAGCAGGTTCATGGGGAGCGGAGTTTATCCCATCGGATCGACCCGGGCTCGCGAACGACCGGCAACCCGGGTGCCCCGAATTTCAACGGCTCAGCAGCACGGAATAGCTCCCGTCGCGGTAGCACGAGGGCGGATCGCCCGGCAAGCCCGCGGGGAGGGTCACCCGCTCGCGGCTGATCGTGAAGCCGTGCCAGGTCTTCGCCCAGCGGGCGATCGCCTGGTTCTCCTCGGGTTGCAGCGAGCAGGTGGAGTAAAGGATCGCGCCGGACGGCGCGAGCAGCCGGATCGCGTCGGCAACGATCTGCCGCTGGGTGTCGGTCAGCCGCTCGTGCTGCCTGGTCATCGCGCGGTATTTCGCCTCGGGACGGCGGGCGAGCACCCCGGTGTTCGAACAGGGGACATCGAGCACCACGAGATCCGCGCGTCCCAGGCAGTCGTCGAGGACCTCGTCGAAACCGAGCACACGGACCCGCCCGTGCGCGGCGCCGCCGCCCTCGAACACGCGCCGGAGCGTCGCGAGTCTCGGCGCGTCGGTGTCCGTCGCGACGATCTCCGCATCCGGGAAGGTGCGCGCGAGCTGCCTCGTCTTGGTCCCCTTCCCGGCGCACAGATCGACCACGACCCGGGGCGCGAGGTCCGAAACAGAGTGGATCGCCTCTCCCGACGCGGCGTCCTGCACCCAGATGTCGTCCCGGCTCGCGAGCAGCGGGCCCAATGCCGACATCGGACCCGTGAACCGCGCGAAACCCTCGGCGCCCGGCACATCGGTCGCGTGCGGCTCGACATCGAGCACCGGCGCCGTCGCGTGCCGGATGCTGAGCGTCACAGGAGGGGACGCGAGCGTGTGCAGCGCGAGATCGCGCCAGCCGCGCCCGGGCTGATCGCCGTGGGTCTCGCGCCAGGATTCGAGCAGGGGCTTGGCGATGCTCGCGGCCGCGGAGAGGCGTGCGAGTTCGTCAGCGGGGAGCACCTCCCTCGCCAGCACAAGGGCCCGCCCATCGGCAAGGGGGATCTCATCGCGTGCGCCGGAATAGGTGTCGCGGAAGGTACGGGTCTCGCCCACCAGTTCCGCGACGCGCCGGAGGACCGCGTTGACCAGCCCCCCGGCGCCGGGGCGGACGGCGCGTTTCGCCCACTCGACCGTCTCGCTGATCGCGGCGTGCGCCGGGATGCGGTCGAAAAAAACCAGCTGGGCGGCGCCCGCGAGCAGCGCGCCGCGCACCGCGGGCTCGACCTCGACGAACGGCTTGGAAAGGCCCGGCGTGATGATCGCCTGGAGCGTCCACCACCGGCGCACAACGGTGTCGTGGATCGCGTGCGCGAGCGCCGCCTCGCGGGGATCGAGATCCCCCGTCTCGAGCTCCGCGGGGACGAGATCCGGGAAGTCCGCCGCGTCGTGCGCGAGGCGCGCGTACGCGACGGTGCGCGCGCTGGGGGGTGAGACTTCCTTGAGCGTCACCCGGTTCGGACGCCCCCCGCCCCGGCGGGCACGGGGCGCGCGGGCGCCCGATCGCGGGGAGCGGCGGTTTCCGTGTCCGGCTGGTCGGGGCATCGGCGAGTTTATGCGCGCCCGCCTCCCGAGCCTGTCGAGTGGCAACCCGATCGCGTAAGGTGGTCGCATGGCGCGGGATGCGGCGAAGGTCGGTGCGGATGAGGGCTCGCGGGCGCCGACGCCCCCGCGCGGGCTGCTCGCGTCGATGCGGATCCGCAAGAAGCTGATCTTCCTGCACACGGTGTTCTCGCTGCTGCTGATCGCGGTGCTGCTGGTCTCGGTGCGTCCCGCGGTGAACCACGCGGTGAGCGAGGCGGAGGGGGCGGTCGCGGCGCGCGCGATCGGGGCGCTCGTGTCGGGGGAGGGCGTCGCGCCGGTGGACGATCTGCTCGTGATCGAACGCGGCGCCCCGGAAGAACTGTGCATCAGCCAGCGGGTGCTGCGCCGGCTCGCGGACGCGGGGGAAGCCGAAGCGGTCCGCGTGCCGGGCGACCCCTCCCGGACCTGGCGCGGGGTGCTGCTGATCGGCGAGGACGGTCGCGAGGAGTACCTCGCGGTGGGCGCGCGCCTCGAATCGGCGCGCCGGGCGGTGCTCGGGGTCTACATCCTCATCATCGTCGCGCTCGTCGCGGTCTATGCGCTCATCGCGGTGGCGCTGGAGGTCTTCGTGCTCCCGCGGCATGTGTACGGGCCCATCCGCCTGCTGCTGGACGCGGACCGCGCGGTGCAGCGCGGGGACACGGGCGCCGAGCTCGTCGACGAGGCGGCGATGCCCGCCGACGAGATGGGCGAGATCATGCGCTCGCGGAACGACGCGATCCGCGGCATCCGCCGGCAGGAGACGGCGCTCGCGCAGGCGCTCGACGAGCTGGAGACCGTCGCGGCGGACCTGAAGCGCAAGAACCACCTGCTGGAGACCGCGAAGCGGAACCTCGAGGGCGCGGACCGCCTGATGAGCCTGGGGATGATGAGCGCGGGGATCGCGCACGAGCTCAACACGCCGCTCGCGGTCGCGAAGGGCCTCGTCGAGCGTCTTCGGGCCGATGAGTACCGGTCGCTCAGCGCCTCGCAGGCGGATCTGCTGGGACGCGTGATCGGTCGGCTCGAGCGGCTGAGCGAGGGGCTGCTCGACTTTGCGCGCGCGCGGGAGCCCGCGTACGCCGACGCGGCGCTCGCGCCGATCGTCGACGAGGCGATCACGCTCGTGCGACTGGACCGGGAGACGAGCGAGATCGCGATCGGGCACACGATCGACCCGTCGCTGCGGCTTGAGTGCGACGCGGACCGGATGGTGCAGGTGTTCGTGAACCTGATCCGCAACGCGGTCGATGCGCTGCGAGGCACGCGCGACAGCGGGCAGCCGAGCCGTGACGCGGTGGCGCACGCGATCACGGTCTCCGCGGAGACCCAGACCAGGGACGGGGAGACCTGGGTGACGATCCGCGTGGAGGACACGGGTCCTGGGATCGAGCCCGAGCTGCTCTCGACGCTGTTCGAGCCGTTCGTGTCCAGCCGGCTGGACAGCAAGGGGACGGGCCTGGGTCTCGCGGTGGCGGACGGGATCGTGCGCGAGCACGCGGGGACGGTGATCGCGCAGAACAGGCGGGGGGCGCAGGGGGCGGTGTTCGAGATCGTGCTGCCCCGGCGCGCGCCGCGGAACGGGCACGACGCTGGGGGCGGGGCACGCGAACCGCGCCCGACCGGTTCGGGTAGTGTGCACGGGAACACGGAATCGCGGCGCGACGAATCGCGGACCGGAGAGCTGTCATGAGCGAGACGGAGACGAGCAACGGCGTGCCCCCCCTTTCGATCGTCGCGGTCGATGACGACCCCGATTTCCGGGAGTACCTCCACGCGGTGCTCGACCCCGAGGGGCACGACCTGCGCACGGCGGCGGACCCCGCGATGCTGTGGGAGGCCTGCGAGGACCGGCTGCCGGATGTCGTGCTGCTCGACATGAAGATGGGCGAGGCGGACGGGAAGGAAGTGCTCGCGGAGCTGCGCCGGCGCTGGCCGAAACTGTGCGTGATCGTGGTCACGGGCTATCCCACGATGGACTCGATGCGCGAGACCTTCAAGCAGGATGTGTTCGACTATGTGCCCAAGCCCTTCTCGACCGAGGACCTGAACCGGGTGCTGGGGCAGGCGGCGGCGGCGTTCAACCTGGGCGGGCGTCCCCAGGACCGCCTGCGGAACGAGCTGGGGCGGCAGGTCCGCCTGAGCCGAACGCGGAGGGGCTGGACGCTGAAGGACCTGAGCGAATCGAGCGGGGTGAGCGTGAGCCAGCTGAGCTCGATCGAGCGGGGGGCGCACCTGCCCAGCGTGGAGAGCCTTCTGGCGATCGCGACGGCGCTGGACGAGAAGCCGAGCGGGTGGTTTGGGTCAGCGGGGTTCTGACCCGGCCTCGGTCCAAGGGCTCCTACACTCGGCGCTCATGGCTCCGGACGCGCCCTCCATCCTCTTTACAGGCTTCGAGCCCAGCGGGGACGACCACGCCTCCGCGGTGATCCGCGAGCTCAAGGCGGCGCACCCATCGGTGCGGGTCTACGCGTGGGGTGGGAAGAAGATGGAGGCCGCGGGGGCGGAGATCGTCGAGTACACCGGGCAGAACGCGGTGATGGGGATCCCGGGCCTGGGGAAGATCCTCGAGCACCGGGCGATCAACAAGCGGGTCGCGGCGTGGCTGGACGGGCACCCTGTCGCGGTGCATGTGCCGGTGGACTCGCCCGCGGCGAACTTCCCGATCTGCAAGATCGCGAAGCGCCGTGGGGCGAAGGTGGTGCACCTGGTCGCGCCGCAGGTGTGGGCGTGGGGGACATGGCGCATCAACAAGCTGCGGCGGCTGACGGATTTCGTGTGCTGCCTGCTCCCGTTCGAGGAGTCGTACTTCAAGCAGCGGCGCGTGCCGGCGAAGTTCGTGGGGCACCCGCTGTTCGACGAGTTGCCCGACCCCTCGGTGCTCGACGGAGCGGTCGCGGGCTTCCCCGAAGGCGGAGCGCGCGGGAACGGGGAGGAATGGGGGCGGAAGATCGCCCTCATGCCCGGCTCGCGCCCCAAGGAGATCGAGCGGAACTTTCCGCTGTTGATCGAGGCGTTCCGGCGGCTGCGCCGGGATTACCCCGACCTGACGGGGGTCGTCGCGGCAACGCACGCGGGGCTGGAACCCCGCCTGCGAGAGATCGCGCGACGCACGCCGACGGCACCGGGGAGCGGGGATCGCTGCACCGACGGCTGGCCGGACGGCGTCGTGATCGCGCCGGAGGCCACAGACGCGGTGACGCGGTGGTGCGATCTCGCGCTGGTGGTGAGCGGAACGGTGACGCTTCAGATCGCGCGGCAGGGCAAGCCCATGGTGATCGTGTACAAGTCGAGCCGGCTGATGTACTGGGCGATCGCGAAGTGGCTGCTGAGCACGCCTTTCTTCAGCCTGCCCAACCTGATCGCGGGCGAGCGGGTGGTCCCCGAGTTGATCCCGCACTTCGGCGGGCCCGAGCGGATCGTCGACGAGGCGGTGGCGCTGCTCGAACGGCCCGAGCGGGGCGCCCAGCAGAGCGCGGCGCTGCGCGAGATCACCGAGAAATACAGGGGCACGCACGCGGCGCGTGGCGCCGCGGCGGTGATCGCGAAAGTCGCGGGCCTTGTCGGTCAGGACGCGGGGTCGTCGCCCGTCGCGTCGGCTGCGTCGTCCGCCTCCTGAAAGAGCCCCAGGCCCCGGATCGGGAAGACCGCGACGGTGACGCGCGCGTTGCCCGCGCGGTCGGCGATCGGGACGCTCGCGATCTCGGGGATCCCGATCGGCAGGCCGTCGTCGAGCAGTCGGTGGGCGACACGCTGGATGTCGTGGCGCGCGACGGATTCGTCTTCGGTGAACAGCACGAGGCACGCGGCGGCACGCTCGATGCGGGCGTCCCCGACGAGCTTGCAGACATCCGCGGCGGGGCCGTTGACCATCTCGGTCGCGTACGCGCGGTTGGGCCCCGGGACGCCGTCGCGATAGGCGTGCTGCGCGACGGCCTTGACCTCGACCCAGGCCGCGTCGGCGGGGTTCGCGGCGCCGGCGCTCGCGGCGGATTCCATCTGGGTCGCGAGATCGGCGAACAGGGTGCCCTCCCCGGCGCGCACGCGTCGGTCGGCGTGCACGGGATCGAGCAGCACGGCGTCCGGATCATCGGTCAGCACGAGGTCGCACCGGTCGCGGGCCGAATCCGCGGATTCGTGGTCGCTGGGGTAGAGCGCCTCGCGGTGCACCCCCCACCCCGCCTGTTCGAGCCCCCTCGCGAGGATGGGGTGCAGCGCCGTCTCGTCGAGCGCATCGAGCCCGAGGGGCGCCTGCTCGTCGCGCAGAACGGCTTCCGCGTCGCGGAGCGCGTCGGCCATCGCGCCGGCGAGAAGGGAGAAATCGAGGCTCACGCGGGTATGCTAACCGCGGACACCGGAACGGGTGCCCGCCCGCCGGTTTGCGTTCCGGCGTGGGATCGGGCATGATCTTCGGACGCTCGGCGCCCCCCGGACGGGGCGAACGGGCCCTGCCGACTCATATTCCGCAACGAGGATTCCATCTCTATGCATGCACTCGACGCGTTCATCGGCAACCTCAACGGCGTGCTGTTCAGCGACTACACGGTCTATGCCCTGCTGGCCGTGGGGTTCCTGTTCACCGTCTGGTCGTTCTTCGGGCAGTACCGGGCGCTGACGCACGGCGTCGCGGTCGTGCGGGGCAAATACGACGACCACGACGACCCGGGGGCGATCAACCACTTCCAGGCGCTGTCCGCGGCGTTGTCCGCGACGGTGGGCCTGGGCAACATCGGCGGGGTCGCGGTCGCGGTGGCGCTGGGCGGGCCCGGCGCCGTGCTCTGGATGTGGCTCATCGGGCTGCTGGGCATGGCGCTCAAGATGACCGAGGTCACCCAGTCGATGATCTTCCGCAACACCGACGACCCCGAGAACCCGCACGGCGGCCCGATGTTCGTGGTCGCGAAGGGGCTCGCGGACTCGTCGGGTCTCCGGAAGTTTGCGGGCGTGCTGTTCACCCTGGCGGCGCTGGGGCTGACCTATCTCGCGGCGGGCGTGTTCGAGACCAACCTCGCCTGGATCCCGGGCGGTCTGCTCGCGCTGACCTTCCTCGTGCTGGGCTTCACGAAGAGCAAGGCGCTGGGCCTGTTCATCGGCGGGATCTTCGTCATCACGCTGATCATCTCGGCGATCACGGGCGGCAACATGTTCCAGGCGTGGAATGTCGCAGACATCACCTTCACCTACTTCCAGATCCCCCAGGCCGCGACGGGCGTCGTGCTGACGATCCTCGTCGGGCTGGTGATCATCGGTGGCATCAAGCGGATCGGTTCGGTCGCGGGCCGGATCGTCCCGTTCATGTGCGTGATGTATGTGCTCGCGGCGTTGTATGTGCTCGCGGTGAACTTCTCGGATATCCCCGCGATGTTCGCGCTGATCGTCAAGTCGGGCCTGCCGACCTGGGCGGGCGGCGAGAGCCCCGACGCGACGGGCGCGTTCCTGGGCGGGACCTTCGCGTACGCCGCGATGTGGGGCGTCAAGCGGGCGCTGTTCAGCAGCGAGGCGGGGCAGGGCTCGAGCCCGATCGCGCACTCCGCGGCGAAGACCGACGAGCCCGTGCGAGAGGGCGTCGTCGCGGGCCTCGAGCCCTTCGTGGACACGATCGTTGTCTGCACGCTGACGGCGCTGGTGATCCTGTCGAGCGGCGCGTACAACCGCGGCCCCGAGGCGGTCTTCGAGGGCTCCAACCCGGTCGCGATCGTCCAGGCGGTCGATGCCGACGGGAACCCGATCGAGCAGGTCCAGGATGACGGCTCGGTGCTGCGTGTGTGGACCGCCGAGACGCCCGATCTTCCCCGCATGACGCAGGCGAACCGCAAGATCCGCCGCGCGGGCGAGGGCGAATCCGGCTGGCGGGACGGCGAGACCGTCTTCCTCGTCGTCAACGCGGACGAGGACCCCAACACCGGGCGGGAGTTGCGGCGCCTCTCGGGCACCGTCACCCTCGCGGAGGGCGACATCTGGACCGTCAACTGGGGGATGCTCGATTCCGTGCTCGAGCCCACCCTCCGCGAGAGCGAGGACGGCTCGCTCGACACCGGCATCTACGGCGACTACGCGGGCGCGTCGATGACCGCCTACGCGTTCGACCGCGTCACCCCGGGGCTCGGGATGTGGCTCATCACAATCGCCGCGTGGCTCTTCGCGCTCTCGACGATGATCTCCTGGTCGTACTACGGCGAGCAGGGCATCTACTTCTTCTGCGGCCGCCTGAACCCCAAGGCCGCGGGGAGCATCGCGTTCGTCTACAAGCTGATCTACTCGCTGCTGATCCTGGTGACGACGGCGCTGGCGATGCCGATCTTCGGATCGGGGGACAACAAGTTCGCGATCATCGCGACCGAGCACGAACTCGACAACTGGACCACCCTGGGCCTGGGGGTCATGCTCGTGGCGAATGTCCCGATCATGCTCATCTTCGCGCCCACCGCGTTCCGGGCCTTCCACGGGTACTTCAAGCGGATGAAGCAGGGCGGGGACCACCCGCACGACGCGCCGCCGATCGCGGATGTCGTCGAGGGCAAAGATGTTGATTGATCCGCGTCTGGTGACATCACCGCTCCGGCCGCGCAGGCCGGACGGGAGCTCCTGCTGAAACAAGAAGGCCGCCCGGCTCTCACCGGGCGGCCTCTTTCATGCACTCAGGTTCCCCGCGGCCTTCACCGCGGATCCCCCCATGAACCGTGCGTGGGGCTCTCCATCATCCAGCGGGGTCAGTCGACCTCGACATTGACGAAGAAGCCCTCGTTGAGCTTCTGGCTCGCGCGGCGGTACAGGTCGTCGGTGTTGACGGGCTGGCCGAAGCTCGCGGGCAGCGCGAGACGCGAGTCCCAGTTCTCATCGGCGGTGCGCCCGAACGAGCGGGCGGCGGCGTTGAGGCGGTCGAGCGCGGCGCCCGCGAGTTCCTCGTAGCGGGCCGCGTCCGCGAAGGCCTGACGCGAACGCGCCTGGTCGCGGAAGTTGTCGAGATAGAGGTCCGCGTAGGCGTTGTCGCGCGAGGCGATCGTCGCGGCGATCCGCGAGTCGAACCGGCTGCGGACAACCTGCTCCTCGGCGTTGGCAACCGCGATCTGCTCCGCGGCCGCGGCGCGGGCGATCCGCTCCTGAGCCTCGATGTTGGCGCGGTAGGCGATATCGCTCGCTTCCTGGATGGAGAGCTTCGCGGACGCGTCGGCGACCATGCGGTCGATCTCGGCGCCGGCGCTGATCTCGTTCGCGTCCGCGATGCGGGCGAGGTACTCGACATCCGCCTGGGCCTGCTTGTTCGCGGCGACATGCGCCGAGGTCAGCTCTGTCGTGTTCGCGACGCTGATGCGCTCGAAGGTGTCCGCGAGGACCTTGTTCTCCTCGTAGTTCGCCTCGGCGACCGCGATGAAGGTCTCGGCGCTCTGGTCCAGGCGGGCCAGCTCGCTCGCGAGGACGCGGCGCGCCGCGTCGATCTCACCGTTCATCTGGGCAACGACGGCGCGCTGGCTCTGCTCGAGCGAGTCGGCCTCGACCAGCAGGCTCCGGCTGCGGGCGTTGCCGCGGCGCAGGGTCGAGTCGCGCCGGATCTCGAGGGTCCGGACCTCGCTGTCACCGTTGCGGGCGGTGGTGTCCGCCTGCGCGAGCAGCTGCTCGACACGGGCGAGGTTCTTCTTCTCCAGCGCGCTCGCCTTGGCGCTCAGCGAGGCGACGCGTGCCATGGTGCTCTGCTTGTCGCTCTCGGCGAACACGAACGCGCGGTCGCGGTTCGCCTCGGCCTCCGCGACGACGCTCTCCGCCTTGCTGAGGATCGTCGAGACCTCCGCGTCGCTCTGGCGCCCGAACGCCTCGATGCGGGCGTGCCACGCCTCGTGGTCGGCGCCCGCGGACTCCAGCCAGGCGTTGAACGAGGCGGTCTCCGCGTCACGCGTCGCGATCGCCTTCGATTCCTCCGCGTTCGCCTGCGTGCGGAACATCGAGGCCTTCGCCAGCTCGGTCTTGAACTGCGCGATGCGGTCCGGCGCCACCACGGGCTGCTTGGCGCCCGCGTCGGCGAACTCCGGCGCCGACTCGTCGCGGCTCGGGGTGTTGGGGTTGCTCTCCGCCTCGGGGTTCAGGGTCACCTTCCCCTTCTTGCGCTCCTTGGCGATCTCGCGGTAGAGCCTGGCCTGCAGCTCCGCGGCCTCGGCCTGCGCCGCCTCGCGGATCTTCTCGAACTCGTCCTCCGCCAGCTCGCTCTGGTGCGTGCTCTCCTCGATGATCGCCGCGACGCGCGCATCGACCTCGGCCTGCACGAACTTCGCCCGCGCCGCCTTCTCGATCTTCTCCGCCTCGGCACGCTTCACATCGATCCGCGCCATCGAGTCCTCGAGGTTCGCCTCGATGTTGTCGATCGCCTCCTCGTACGCGGCGCGGGTGGTGTTCTCGCTCGCCTCGAGTTCCGCGAAGCGGCGCTGCATCTCCGCCGCAGCCGCGGTGCGACGCTCGATCGCCATCGCGCGGAGGTCGCTCGCCTCGGCCAGCGCGTTCTCGAACGAGACCTGGGCCTGCTGGAGCGACATCGAGTACTCGCCCTCGATGTCCTGCTGCGCCAGCGCGTCCGCCTCGGCGCTCAGCTCCGCGACCGTCGAGAAGGTCTCCTCGCGCAGCGACTCGGCCTGCTGACGCAGCTCGGCGACCCGCGCCGCGGTCTGCTCGCGCACCGACTGGATCGTCGAGTTGATCTCCGCGACCGTCGCGTTGGTCGTCTCGGTCGTGCTCTGCGCCTCGGTGCGCAGCGCCGCGACCTTCTCGCCCGCGCGCTGCGCCGTCAGCTCCGCGACCTGCACCATCTTGTCGATGGTCGCCTGGCCCCGCGTCTCGACCGCCGCGCGCTCCGCGATCAGATGCTCGTGACGCGCCATCGCGTCGTTCCACGCGGCCTCGGCGCTCGAACGCATCCGCTCGACTTCCGCCTGCCACTCCGAGATCGACGCGGCGAGGAACGCCTCCCGGCGGCGGCCCTCGGCCTGGAACGCGTGCTGCCGAGCGTCGATCTGCGCACGCTGCTCGCTGATCCGGGCGTCGTACACGCTCGCGGTCCGATCCGCGACCGCGACCTCCGTCTGCATCTGGCTGAACGCGCCGCTCAGCGCGGCCTCCGCGGCGGCCTGACGCTCACGCGCCTCGGCGGCGGCCTTGATCTTCGCGGCCTCCGCGGCGGCGCGGCGCGACTCGATCGACGCGGTCGCGAACTCCGCCTCGCTCAGCCACTGGTCGGGCAGGTTGATCTCCGAGGCTTCCGCCTGGTAGTGCTCCGCGGTCCAGTTCCCGACCGTCGCGTCGGGCGCGATCTCCTGGGTCGAGTACTGCGCGAGCCCCTCGCGCTCGAAGGCGCCCGAGCCGGCCTTCTGGGTCCCGCTGCTCTGGCAGCCGCCCAGGCCGGCCGCGAGGCCCGCGACCAGAGAAGTGATCAGGATGGGTCGGATTCGGTTGTTCGTGGGGATGTTCAAGGCCGTGCTCCAGGGAGAGGGTGAGTGCGTGCGCCCGCCGCCGCATCGGACGCGGCGCGCGTGGCATCGAGATATCGGAGTCCCGCGCGTCGCACTCGATGTCCCTCCAGCCCGGGGCGCGAGCGATCTGAACCGGGGCGGGCCTGCGCCGCCTGGACCGGTTGCGCAGGTCCGGAGTTATCCGGAAAACCGCGCGCATGAGCGGTACGCTCCCCACTGTGAGTGTCCTCTATTGCGGCATCGACGAGGCGGGCTACGGCCCGATGCTTGGGCCCCTGACCGTCGGTCTCGCGGTCTTCGCGATCGATGCGTGGGAGACGGGCGACCCCGCGCCCGACCTGTGGGACACGCTGAGCCGAGCGGTGTGCCGACAGGTCCGTGGTTCGGGGCAGCGCATCCCGATCGCGGATTCCAAGAAGCTCAAGCTCTCCAACGACGGGAAGCGGCACCCCTGCACCCATCTCGAACGGGGGGTGCTCACCGCGCTCGCCGCGTCGGGGGAAGCGATGCCCGAGACCGACGCGGACCTGCTCGATCTGCTGTGCGGCGGGGCGCCGGACCTGCCCTGGTACGGGGGGGCGCCGGTGCAACTGCCGCTCGGCGAGCCGATCGAGACGCAGCGGATCGGGGCCAACCTGCTGGCGCGCGCGATGGCGGACGCCGGTGTGCGCCTCGTGCACCTGTGCGTCCGCGCGATCCCGGAG
>DLBY01000025.1 GCA_002480345.1 Phycisphaerales bacterium UBA7812
CGATTCGTACAGCGTCGCCGGCGGACGCACATCGAGCAGCGACGTGCACACGAGCTCGGATTCCGTGAGCAGCTTGAGCGACTGACTCAGCGCCCGGTCGGTGATGGGCGTGACGCGCATCGCGATCTCGCGGAAACGCCTCGGCTCGCGCCCGATTGTCCAGAGGATCGGCAGATGCCACTTGTAGCCGGGCAGTTCGGGCAGGCCCAGACGTGCCGTGCTGCTGGCGATCCGTGCGCACGCGGCCGCGGCTGCCTGCCCCTCGGGCGTCAGCACGTACTCGGGGCGGAGCGGGTGCCCGTAGCCAGGGTTCGGCGCGATGAGCCCCATCTGGATGAGCCCCTCAAGGGCCGAGTCGATCGCCCGCGGGCTCGCGCCGAGGCGGTTGCGGAGAACGACCACCCGCGTCCCGCCCGTGCGCGCCAGCTCCGCCAGAATCCCGGCCGACCACTTGCGGCGGAACAGAGCGATCAACTTGCCGGCTTCGGGTTCAGACATGGCGCTTGCGTCCGGGGATTGATGAAAGTATAGTAGCTATATATTTCGCTGTCCAGCACTCTCTGCCCGAGGAGCACCCCATGCCCGGACCGATCGCCTTCGCCCCCGAGATCACCATCGCCATGCACGTCTCGAATCTCGATCGCTCGATCGATTGGTACACGAATGTGCTCGGCTTCACGATGCTCTACAAGGTCGACGAGATCGCGTGGGCGGAGTTTGCCTCGCCCGTCAAAGGCACGCAGATCGGGCTGAGCCAGGTCGAGAATGCAAAGGGATCACAGAGCTGCGTGCCGACCTTCGCGGTCGAGGACATCGCGGCTGCACGCACCCATCTCGAATCACACGACGTTCGTTTCGACGGCGAGACCATCACCATCGAGGGGCTCGTCAAGCTCGCCACGTTCTTCGACCCCGACGGCAACCCGCTCATGCTCAGCCAGTCGCTCATGCAGCAGTGATCATAAGGAGCACCCCATGATCCACATCACCGCGTTCGTTGCCGTTGCACTGTCGCAGTCGCCTGCGCAGCCCGCCATGTCGGTCGATGACCTCGGCTTTCTCACCGGCTCCTGGCGGGGCGAATCCCACGGCTCGGTCATCGAGGAAACCTGGCTCCCTCCTGAGGCGGGCAACCTCACGGGTGTCTTCCGCATGTCGGGCGACGGAGCCGTCCAACTCGTCGAGATCATGACGCTCACCGAATTGGAAGCGGGTGTCATGTACCGCCTGCGCCACTTCGATACCGCGCTCGTGCCCTGGAAATCCGAAGCCGACGGCCCGATCGAGGCGAAGGCTGTCCTCGTCGATGAAGACAGCGTGCGCTTCGAGTTCGAAGAGGGTGACGATATCGAAGCGATTACCTATGACCGTGATGGTAATGAGATGACCGCCAGGGTCATCTTCCCCGAAAGCTCGGGGCGTGAGGCGTTCGTCCTCGTCTTCGAGCGTGTGGACGCCGACTAAAAAAACGAGCCCCCCCGCGCGAGCGAGGGGGCCCCAAAACTTGAACTCCGACCAAGGCCCTTCGCTTATGCGGGGGGCTCGTTCTTGGTGTCTTCGCCTGCACCGTCGATCTTGGGTGCTTTCGTGGCCGCGACGCGCCCGAGATACCCGGGCAACTCCACACCCGCCTGCTGGGCGAGCTCGTGCACGGGCGGGAGTGAGCCGATGAGGCCGCTCAGGAAGTCGGCCGTCGAGCCGCCCGCGCCCTTGCCTTCCAGGAGTGAGTTGCCTTTGCCCGAATCCCAGACCGTGATCTTGTCGATCTTGAGGTTCTGGATCGCCTTGACCTGCTCGGCGACCAGCTGCGGCATCTGCTCGATCAGCAGCAGCGTCGGCGCGACCTGCGGGTTTGCGCCCGCGGCCTCCATGAGCTGGCGGTAGCCCTCCGCCTTCGCCTCGAGCACTTTCCGCGTGCCCTCCGCCTCCGCGAGGTACTTCGCGAGCTCCGCGTCCGCCTCGCCCTGGGCTTCCCGCCGGCGCTTCTCCGCCTCCGCGTCCGCCGCGATCTCGATCCGCTTCTTCTCGATCTCCTGGGGCGCGAGCTGCTCTTTCGCGAGACGCGCGAGCTCCTGCTCGCGCTCGGCTTCCAAGATCGCGCGCCGCGCCTCGGCCTTCGCGACATCGCCCCGGCGCATCGATTCGGCGCGCACCTCCGCGAGCTTCGCGTCCGATTCCGCGACCCGCGCCGAGTTCTCGTTCTCGCCCTCGACCGCGGTCGCCTCCGCCGTCGCGACCTGCACGCGCTGCTCCTGCTCGGCCTTTTTCTTCGCCGCGATCGTCTCCGCCTCGCGCTCCGCCGTCGCGATCTCCTTGTCGCGCTTCGATTGGACCTCGCCCGTCACCGCCTCCGCTTCGAGCTTCGCGACCGCGACGCGCTGCTCCTGCTCCGCCGCCTTCTGGCCCTGCTCCGCGAGGCTCCGCTCCTGGGCGACGCGGACATTCCGCTCCCGGACCGCCATCGCCTCGCCCACCGCGCCCTCGCGCTCCTGCTCTGCGACCTCGACCTTCGCCCGGTTGATCGCCTCCGCCGCCGCCCGCTGCCCGATCGCGGTGATGTACCCCGACTCATCCGTGATGTCGCGGACATTCACATTGATCAGCTCGAGCCCGATCTTGTTGATCTCCTGCGTCACATTCTCGTTGATCAGGCCCATGAACTTCTCGCGGTCCTTGTTGATCTCCTCGATCGACAGGGTCGCGATCACGAGGCGCAGCTGGCCCAGGATGATGTCCTGCGCCTGGTCGCGGATCTGCTGGCTGTTGAGCATCAGCAATCGCTCCGCGGCGTTGTTCATCAGCACCGGATCCGTCGCGATGCCCACCGTGAAGGTCGAGGGCACATTCACGCGGATGTTGTTGAGCGACAGCGCCCCCTCGAGCGGGATCTCGATCACCAGCGGCTCGAGCGACATGTACGCGTAGTCCTGGAAGATCGGCCAGACGATCTGCCCGCCTGTGTGCACGCACTTCAGGCTCGACGACTTATCCCCCTGCTTCCAGATCACCATGATCCGGTTGGGCGGGCACCGCTTGTAGCGGCTCGCCACGAACAGGCCCACGAACACCACCAGGAACAGCGCCACGCCGATGATCACCAGCGCCAGCACACCGATCCCCGCATCGCTCTGCGCGAGCACCGCGCCCATCCCCGAATCCATCATCTGAACACCTCCCATCCCGGAACCACCCCGATCAGATCACCTCGACGCACACCGTGTTGCTCGGGTGATCCACCCCGACGATGCCGACACGCGTGTTGGTCGCGATCGCCTCGTCACCGTGCTGCACGGCGCCGTACTCGCGCCGCCTGTTGTTGATGACCACCGTCACCCGCCCCGACCCCTGCCCCTTGGGCGGGACCTGGACATAGACCGTCCCCGTCTGACCCAGCGTCGCGTCCAGCGGGATGTTGCCCGAGCCCTGCAGGCCCAGCACCGCGCGCAGCAGCATCACGATCAGCCACGCCGCGCCCAGGCCCGCACCGATCGCAACCAGCGTCGCGCCGGTGAAACCCAGGTCGAGCACCCGCAGCGCCGTCAGACCGGCCCACCCGCTGCCCATCGCGAACGCGGAGAAGGTCTGCAGCGACAGCACCCGGAACTCCGCCGCCGGCGAGTCCGGCGCGTCGACCCCCAGGTCGGCGTCGACATCCCCGCCCAGCTCGCCCAGGACGAGGCTGATCAGGAAGTACGCCGTGCCCGCGATCGCCGGGACACTGAACAGGTACGCATTGTCAGCAAACAACCATTCCATCCGACCACCTCCGACGCGACGCGCACCGCGAGCCGAGGCCCGCCCGCGCGCCCCGTCGGACATGGTAAAGACTTCACCAGACGCCCACCGACCCACCTTCCCATCCCGAGACGGTCCATCCCGGATTCGGTGAGCCGGAGGCGTGCTGGTTCATCCATGCTGTTTGGAAAGCGCTCGCACCGATTTCAGCCCGCGCGCCTTCACGGGGCCGGAACCCGGTCGTCATGCGGAGCGGAGGGTCTCGAGCCGCGCCGCGTCACGCCGCGAGGTCGAGGTCGTCATCGACATCCCACAGCTCGTCGGGCTTGTGCCGGTGGTGCACGCGGATGACGCGCGCGAGCTGCTTGCCGAACAGCTCCGACGCGACCTGCACCGTCCGCACCGCCTGGGCGCTGAAGGGCGTCCGCCGATCCCGGAACAGGCAGATCACCGCGAGGCACTCGCTCTCCGGGTCGCCCGCGGATTCGTGGCACGCGATGCCGACGACCTGCTCGCCCCGGAAGAACGATGCGCCCTCCCCGAAGCGGTCCGCGATCGCGACATCGTCGCTGAGCCGGAGCGGACGGGTCACGCCCTCGAGCGCCGGCGCGATCAGCGCCGCGTGCTGCTCGAGCTCGTGCTCCGCCGTCGCCTTGGGCCGGTCATAGTTGATGTACGCACCCAGCGAGTAGTCCCCGACCGAGTTGGGCAGGAACACCCCCGCGTTGGTCGAGCCCACGCGCCCGAGCAGGTATTCCAGGAAGGTCCGCAGCAGGCCCTCGATGTCGAGTTCCTGCCGCAGCACCCCGTTGAGCTCCCCGGCTGTCGCGAGCTCGCCGATCTGGTCCGCGAGATCCTGGTACGCGTCCGCGAGATCGGTGCACAACTCGCCGACCTGACCGCTCACCTCCCGGCGCGCCCGGTCCAGCCTGCTGCACAGCCGCTTCAGCCGCGCCTCGCGGTCCGCCGAATCGCGGACCGCTTCCCCCGCCTCGATCGCGGACCGCACCCGCGAGCAGAACTCGAGTCGGCTCAGCTCGGGGCCCAGCAGATCCCGCACGCCCAGCCGCATCGCCCGCGTCGCGAGGTCCAGCGACGCGCGATCGCAATACAGCAGGACGCTCGGTCCCGCGCCCCGGCTCGCGCCGAACACCGCTTCGCACACCGCGATCGCCCGCTCGTGGTCGGCGCCCGCATCGATGATCACCGCGTCGTACCACGCGTCCGTGATCCGCGACACCGCCGCCTCGCCCGTCGGGACGCGGTCGATGTGCGCCACCAGCGGCGCCAGCATGTCCGCCGCGCGGTCCGCGCCCCCCGGATCGTCCGACCCCACCACGAGCACCGCGTGCTCACGCAGGGCGTCGCCCAGCTTCGCAGACTTGTCCGCTCTCGCTCGATGCTCGCTCATCCGTCCGATCCAATGCGCAAAAACAACGCTCGCGGGCCGGGCCATCCCCGGCGCCACGCCTCCAATCGGCACAATCCCAACGCGCTTTCAGTGTGATCCGAGAGGAATCCCCTCGCGGCTCAGCCCAGCCCCGTCGCTTCCGCGTCGTCGAGCAGCTGCACGAGGCGCTGCTCGATCGCCGACGCGGACTCCTCCTCGTCGATCCGCAGATCGACCCGGAGCTCCGCGTCCTCGTCCCGCGCCCCGACGAGCACCAGGAACGGGCGGCTCGATTTCATGCGCGCATACCGCGACACGATCGCCGCCCGGATCGCCGGCGCCACCGTCCGATCGATCAGCACCAGACTCGGATGGCTCTCGCGCGCCGCCCACCCGGCGTCGAACCCATTCCGCACCACCGCGCG
>DLBY01000141.1:0-2354 GCA_002480345.1 Phycisphaerales bacterium UBA7812
CTACTACCTGAACTACCAGAATCGACGCGGCGATTATCTCGACGCGTTCATGAATGTCATCAACTGGAGCGAGATCGGGAAGCGGTACGACGCGGCGGTCACCTGATCCGACCGCCGCTACCACCCGTGCCTCTCCATCCCTCGAAGAGATCAGTCGACCTTCCCGGCATCAGCTCTGCGGCGAACACCGCAGATGGCGAAGAGCGGCAACGCGACCCATGATGCCGGTGCGGGCACGAAACTACCTGTGCCGTCGGTCTGGAACCACCAAGTCGCATCGAGCAGGGAGTCGGTGCCGCTCCCGTGAATATTGTCGATTCGGAGCACGCCGAAATGGCCCGTGGCGTTGTTCTTCCACACGATGAAATCGCCGGGCGGATTCAGGTCCGCGTCCATGCACGGGCCGATGTGCGTTGCGGAGTATATGTAGGTCGCGGCATTCTCGATCTGTGTGATGTTCGTCACGCCCTCGGCGAGCGCGACATCGCTGTCCTGCGTAAAGGTGCTTCCATAGAACCAGCCGCGGTCGTAGGTGTTGACCGACCACCAGACACGAACATGGTGAACACCGTCGCCGATGGTGAGAACTTGACCGGATTCTTCCCAGTTCGTGATCGACCCCGTGACCACGGCTCCGCTCGCGCACGCTGCACCGAAGGCGACCGCGGCGATCGCTGCTGCTTGCTTTCCATTCACTTTGATTCCCCCCTATCCCTTCCCACGCGAGGTGGTCGGGCCGGCGGGCGCGGTGCGTGGGACGAACCTTCGCCCGCCTTGCACCAGTGCGCAATCGCACCTGATGAACTCCGTAGAAATTCTAGGTCGAGGTGCCCCGTATTCCATTGATCTTTGCAGATCGTGGGTCGCCCAGCATTCAGCGAACGGGTTCGCTGGAAGGCTCTGGTTCGTGGGCGACCATGCCCTGGCGCATGATCGACTCGTGCAGCGAGCCCTTGTAGCGTCGTGTCTGCGCCTCGATGGATGGGTCTCGGAAGGACCTCGCCGCGGCGAACTCGCCCTGGTGCGGGGTCTGCCCGGTCATCTCGGCGAGGTTGGTCACCGCGGAGCGGAGGCCGTCGATGATGTAGGCGGTGTTGACGATGGTGCGCGCCTCGCGGATCTGGGCGAGGCCCGCGAGGCTCTTGAGCGCGGCCTTGAGCCTTCGGTCGTGGGCCATGAGCCTGGGCTGGAGGCGGAGGTTGTCCGACGACCGGATCCCGAGGTTGATGAAGAGTTCTTCGGTGAACTTGGGGAGCGGGTCGTCCTTGCTGGCGATCTCGAGCAGCGACATGAGCTCGTCGAGGTGGAACTCGCGCCGCCCGCCCTGCCAGACCCAGAAGGCGTGATCGACATCGTGGAGCATGCGCCAGGCGAGGTGCTGGGCCTGCTCGTTGAGGCGTTTGCGTTCGAGCAGCCAGTCGATGATCGCAACGGTGAAGGCGAGCCCAAGGATCTCGGCGCCGAGGTTGCCCAGCATGCCGATGATTTCGTCGCCCCGGGAGTCGCTGAGCAGCACGCCTGTCGCGATCATGACGACCGCGACGAGTGTGCACGCGCCCGCGAGAACGAACCGGGTGTTGAGTTGGGAATCGCGTGCCATCGCGGGCGATGGTATCCGAATGCGGCCCTCCGCGTGCGCCGGGATGGATCAGACCCGGTCGAGCCCGATCTGGCCCGCGGCCTCTGCGAGCTGGGGCAGGTGCTGAGCGAACCGGGCCTCGAGCCCCGAGCCTGTGCGGGTCGATCCGGCGCACGCTGCCGCGATGGATTCGAGGGTCGCGTCGTCCGGGGGGGCGAGACCGACGGTCTCGAAGAGGGACCGGCGGACACTCGGATCCGTGAGGAGGGCCTCGTGGTCCACGACGACATGCCGGAGCGGGAGGTGGTCGCCCGCGAAGATCTCTTCCCAGAGGGTCGACAATCGAGCGATGCCACCCGCGAAGACCGCGAGGCTCTGGGGCTCGTTCGCGTAGAGGAGCCTCGGATCGCGGTGCGCGAGCATGCCGGCGAGGCACGCGTCGAACGGCGCCCGACGGACGAAGATCACCGACGCCTTCGGGAACATCTGGGCGATGACACCGAGCGTGTGGATGTTGAGCTCGAAGGGATCCACAACGCGGGTGATCCCTTCACCCCGGGGTTCCGTGCGAGCGAGATAGGCGGCTGCGGCGTCGGCGAGCTGCTTGCCCCCGACGCGAGAGGGATCGGGCACGACCGCCTGGTTGCTCGCGTTCTGGGGCGCCAAGAACCGCCCCACCGCCGCGGTGAGCGACTCGGGGTCGGCGGTCGCTTCGACTTCCGGGCTCGCGGCGAGGAGCGTTGACGCAAGGGCGGCGCCGCCCCCTGGCATGCCG
>DLBY01000141.1:2687-3522 GCA_002480345.1 Phycisphaerales bacterium UBA7812
CCGGGCGTTCGGTCTCCGCGCCGGGCCCCAAGTCGGCGATCTTCGCCCGCTCGAGCGGCTTGCCCGACCAGGACTTGAGCATCCCTCCCACCGACTGGGCGTAGGTTCGCGGATCGGCCTTGTTGGGGCTCAGGCTCGCGGAGCGCTTCCATGCGCGTGCGGCGGCGCCGTCCTCGCCCCGGCGGGCGTGCAGTTCGCCCAGGTCGATCAGCAACGGCATCAGCGACGAAGCGGGAACACCGACCCGCTCGGACTCGGCGGTCAGCGCTGCGATCGCCGCGTCGGTGCGCGCGCCGAGTTCAGGATCGTCGGCAGGGGTGTTCAGCGCGATGAACCCTCGGGCGCCCGCGAGGTGATAGGTCTGCTTCTCGTCGGCCTTCGCGTTCTCGAGCATCGCGATCGCACCGGCGGCATCCCCCTGGCGGAAGGTGATCCGCGCCGCGGAGGCGATCGCGGCGGGCGGCGTGTCGTCGGATTCCAGTTCGGGGCGGAGCGTGAGCAGGGCGTTCTCGAGATCGCCCTGCATCTCTCGCGCGCGGGCAAGATCGACGGTCGCTTCGCGGAGCGGATCACCCGTGAGCTCGAAGATCAGGGTCTCCAGAAGGGCGACGGCGTCGCGTGCCTGTCCGAATTCGAGCGCGGTGATCGCCTGCAGGTGCCTGGTCCGCGGGTCCTGGCGGGCCTGGCGGACCAGTTCGCGGACCATCCCGACCGTGCGGACGATGTCGCCCCGCTTCAGGGCCCGGCGGACTTCCTCGATGACGCGGTCGATGGGGACGGATGGCACGCGGTCGCTCCTGTGTGGGCTGGCGGGGGCGGGCGAATACCGCCCGGG
>DLBY01000141.1:3829-29980 GCA_002480345.1 Phycisphaerales bacterium UBA7812
CGAATACCGCCCGGGTCGGGAGTCTATGGCGATCGGGCACGGGGATCATCCCCGCTCGTGCGCGCCGGATACGCTTGAGCCGCATGAAACGGATCACGCTCATCTCCACCGGCGGCACGATCGAGAAGACCTATGACGAGCGGACCGGGACGCTCGTGAACAAACGGAGCATCGTGGACACGATGCTCGCGGCGCTGCGGCTGGAAGAGATCAGCATCAACTCGATCGAACTGCTGAGCAAGGACAGCACGGAGTTCACCCACGCGGATCGGAAGCGGATCCTCGAGATGGTTCGGGTGATGACCGAGGACGCGGGCGACGAGGACGGGGGGGTGGTGATCCTGCACGGGACGGACACCATGTCGGTGACCGGCGAACTGCTGTACAGCACCCTGTTCGAGGGCAAGGCCAACGCGCCGGGCGTGCCGATCGTGCTGACCGGCGCGATGCGCCCTTACGAGATGAAACGCTCCGACGCGATGCAGAACCTGACGGAGGCGATCTTCGCGGCCGGGGTGCTCCCGCCCGGCGTGTATGTGGTCGCGCACGGGCGGGCGCTCGCCTTCCCGGGTGTCGTGAAGGACATCGATCGCGGGACCTTCGTCAGGCAGGCGTGATAGCGCGAGCGGGCGCCCGGGGGCCCCGGCCGCTTACTCGTTGGTGACGACGACGCGGAGCGCTTCGGGGAGGTGGATATCGCGCTGGGGGAAGGGGATGCCCACGCCCTCGGCGTCGAAGCGTTCCTTCACCCGGCGGGTGATGTCCCAGTAGACATCCCAGTAGTCGCTCGTCTTGGACCAGGGACGCGCGATGAAGTTGACCGAGCTGTCGGCGAGTTCGCTGACCTTGATAACCGGCTCGGGCTCGGCGAGCACCTTCTCGTGGTTGGTGATGACCTCTCGGATGATCGACTCCGCCTTCGCGATGTCGTCGGTGTACCCAATGCCGAAGGTCATGTCGACGCGGCGGGTGTCGAGGCCCGTGATGTTGGTGATGACATTGTTCCAGATCGAGTTGTTGGGCACATACTGGACCTGGTTGTCGAAGGTGAGAATGCGAGTCGAGACGAGGGACATCGCCTCGACCTTGCCCGCGACGCCGCCCGCGTTGATCGCGTCGCCCACATCGAAGGGGCGGTAGATCAGGATCAGGATGCCCGAGGCGAAGTTGGAGAGCGTGCCCTGGAGGGCGAGACCGATCACCAGACCCGCGGCGCCGATCGCGGCGATCAGCGGCGTGATGTTCAGGCCCAATGCACCGAGCGCGATGACGAGCCCGATGATCAGCAGCGTCCGGCGGGTGAGGTTGACCACGAAGTCCTGGAGCAAACTCGAGGTCTTGGGCAGGCGGCGGACCGCGGTGCGGACCGCGGCGGCGATGATCTTCGCGACGATCCACGCGGCGAGCAGGATCACGAGGAACTTGAGGATGTTGAGCCCGACCGCGATGCCGCCGTCCGGGGAGACGAGCCACGCGGTCGCGTAATCGCTGACCGCCTGGGGATCGAACCAGTCCACATTGACGCCGCTGGTGGCGGTGATGTAGTTGCGGTAGGCACTCCCATCGCCGCCCTTCGCCTCGAGACTGGTGACGACGATCGCGAGGCGTGCGGCGATCGCGTTGCGGGCGGTCTCCGCATCGGCGATCTCGCTGCCCGGCGCGCCCGAGAGCTTGCGTTGCTCGACCTGGGCGACCGCCTCGCGCAGGTGGCTCTTCCACATGTTCGCGAGTTCGACGACCTCATCCTGGTAGAGCGGAACGACTTCGGCGCGGAGGCGGTCGAGCGGATAGGTGCGCGGTGTGGTCGATGCGTCCTCAGGGTCCGGCGCGGCCTGCGCCGCTGCATCGATGGCATCGGTGTCCTGCGCCCACGCGGGGGAGACGAACAGAAGAGTTGCGATCAAAAGCGAAAGGATGGCACGCATCGGTTCTTCTCCCTCGTCTACGGCGGCCCGGGCGGCACGGTGCAGAAATGAAAAACGCCGCGGTGTTCCCCGCGGCGCAAAGGGTAGTCTGCTTGCGATCGAACGGGTTACCCCTTGATCGAGGTGATCTTGATCGCGGTGTAGCGCTGACGGTGGCCCGTCTTGCGCTTGTAGCCCTTCTTGGGCTTGAACTTGTAGATGTGAAGCTTCTCACCCTTGACCAAGGGCTCGATGATCTCGGCACCAACAGAGGCGCCGTCGACATACGGCTTCCCGATCTTCGCCTTGCCGGCGTCGGACTCGTCTCCGATCAGGAGGACCTTGTCGAACGAGATGCTCGACCCCTTGTCCGCCTCGCCCGAGCTGTAGAGGTCGATGAGGATTTCCTCACCCTCGGTGACCTTGCGCTGGCCGCCCGATTCTTCGATGATCGCGTACATGCTGAGACTCCGGAAACAACTTCCACACGGCACGGGGCGGCGGATCCGCCGACTTGATCGCCCGGGACGCGGTGGGCCCAGAGTTTAGGCCGAGTCAGGCGCGGGGTCACCCGGTGCGGAAGACCGATGGAATGCGGCTGTTCGTTTGGGTATAATTCGGTATGCGCAGCAACCATGCAGGCGAGCGGCGCGGGTTCACCCTCCTCGAATTGCTGGTCGTGATCGCGATCACGGGGCTGCTGATCGGGATCCTGCTCCCGGTGCTGGGCACGGCCCGCGAGCGTGCCCGTCTCCTCGCGTGCACCGCGAATGTCCGTTCGCAGGGCCAGGTCACGACGCAGTATGCCCTTCAACACGCCGGGGCGATGCCTCCCCGGCTGCTGTACCGGGCCCGGGCGGACGGGGACGGGAACGCGGTGCTCAGCCGATGGCTGCTGAACGCGTTCCTCGCGGAGTACGCGGGGGATCCGCTCCAGACGCCCGAGGGGCTCGCGTTCCCGACGCCGCACGGCGTGTGGGCATGCCCCGAGGTCGAGGCAGGGGCGGGCGGGTCCCGCATGACACACAACGGGCTGCTGCACCACGCGCCCAACCAGTTCATGTTCGGCCTGCTCGATGTGGACGAAACCACGGGCTACCGCGGGAGCTTTGTCGACGCGGTCGGCCCGTGGAGCGAGCGATACGGCGGCGCGGGCTGGCGGACACTCGACGATTTCGGACGCACGAGCGACCTGGTGATGATCATGGGCAATGTGTCCACATGGATCGTGACGCACAGCCATATCGATGCGCGGGAGTTCTACAGGCGGGCGTGGGATGTGCCATTCGACCCGTACAAGGACGGGGAACTGGGAACCGTGAACGAGAACACGGGGAGCCACCGCGGCATCGGGAAGCGCCCCGCGGTCTTCGCGGACGGGCACGCGTCGGCGCTACCCGACGGGAGCTCGTATTGGCAGGGCGAGCGGGGCGTGTACCGAGGCCCGACTGGCGCCGCGGCGCCCTACTACGAGAGCGAGGTCCGCCACTTCATGTGGTTCATCGCGCCCGAGGATCGTGATTCGGACGGCTAGCCGCCCTCGCGGCTGTCGAGCGGGCGTCGATCCTCAGGCCTTGGCCTTGTCCTTCGCCTGCCGCTCGGAGCGGCGGCGGGCGCCCTCGTCGAGGATCCGCTTGCGGATGCGCACCTTGCCGGGCGTGATCTCCACGAGTTCATCGTCGTCGATGTACTCGATCGCCTGCTCGAGCGACATCTCGCGGGCGGCCTTGAGGGTCACGAACGATTCCTTGTTGGCGCTCCGGATGTTGTCGAGCTTCTTGGCGCGGACGACATTGACGACCAGATCGGTCGGGCGGTTGTGCTCCCCCACCACTTGTCCGGCGTAGACCTTGTCACCGGGCTTGACGAAGAGCACGCCGCGGTCGTGCAGGCCCTCGACCGCATAGGCGGTGACCTGGCCCGTCTCGGTGGAGATCATGACGCCCGCGTTGCGGTCCATGCGCTCGCCGGTGACGGGGACGAACTTCTCGAAGGTGTGGTGCATGATCGCCTCGCCCTGGGTCGCGGTGAGGACACGGGGGCGCAGGCCGATCAGGGCGCGGCTGGTGATGTTGAAGACGATGTGGGTGATATCGGGGCCTCGGTCTTCCATTTTGACCATCTCGCCTTTGCGCTCGCCCACGAGTTGCATGACACCGCCCACGGATTCGTTGGGGCAGTCAACGACGAGCTCCTCGAGCGGTTCGCAGAGCACCCCGTCGATCTCCTTCTCGATGACAATGGGCCTGCCGATCGCGAGTTCGAAGCCCTCGCGGCGCATGGTCTCGATGAGGATGCCGAGGTGGAGGATGCCCCGCCCCGAGACCATGAACTCATCGGAGCCCGCACCCGGCGCGACCCGGAGCGCGACATTGTGCTCGAGCTCGCGCTCGAGGCGGCTCTTGATCTGCCGGCTGGTGACATAGTCACCCTCCTGGCCCGCGAACGGTGAATCGTTGATGCGGAAGGTCATCGAGATCGTCGGCTCGTCGACCGTCACCGCGGGGAGAGGATCCGGGTGATCGGGATCGCAGACGGTGTCCCCGATCTCGAAGTCCTCGAGCCCCGTCACGGCGCACAGGTCACCCGCCTCGATGCGGTCGACCTCCTTGCGGCCCAGGCCCTCGAAACCGAGCAGCGTGCCAACCTTGACGCGTTTGGGCTTCGCGTCCGGGGTGTGCTCGTGGACGAGGGCAACGGGCATGCCCGCCTTGATGGTGCCGCTGAAGACGCGCCCGATCGCGATCCTCCCGACATACTCCGAGAAATCCACGCTGGTGATGAGCATCTGGAGAGGCTTCTCGGGGTAGGCCTCCGGGTGGGGCACATGCCTGACAATCGCCTCGAAGACGGCGCGCATGTCGCTCTGCTCGTAGTTCTCGCAGGGCCATTCATCGACGGACCAGCCGCCCTTGGCGCTCGCGTAGAGCACCGGGAAATCCAGCGTCTCGTCGTCGGCGCCGAGGGAAACAAGAAGGTCGAAGACCTCGTTGACGACGCGGTCGGGCTCGCCGTCGGGGCGATCGCACTTGTTGACGACGAGGACGGGCTTGAGGCCCGCCTCGAGGGCTTTGCTGAGCACGAACCGCGTCTGGGGCATGGGCCCCTCGAAGGCGTCGACGACGAGGAGGCAGCCGTCCGCGAGGCGGAGGACGCGCTCGACCTCGCCCCCGAAGTCGGCGTGCCCCGGGGTGTCGACGATATTGATGCGGTAGTCGTGGTCGTCGGCGGCGTGGTAGTTGACGGCGCAGTTCTTGGACAGGATCGTGATGCCCCGCTCCCGCTCGAGGGGGTTGGAGTCCATGATCAGGTCGTGCTGCCCGCCCGCGAGCTTGTCGAGCTCACCTGCGCGGAAGTTGCCCGACTGCTTGAGCAGCTGGTCGACGAGGCTGGTCTTGCCGTGGTCGACATGCGCGATGATCGCGACATTTCTGAGGTTCACGGCGCTGTCGCCCGGGTTCGGTGAGGTCATGTTCGCCCTTTCGAGGGCGATCGTAGGTCGGCCGGGTGACCGGCTCGCGGCGCGAATCGTCGAACGCGCTCAATCGTCGATCGCGAACCGGAGGCGGAGCATACCCGTCGCGGGGAACCCGGGGACAGGCGAGGGCGTCAGCGTCCAATCGACGAGGTCCAGGCGCGTCAGCTCCGCGAGCATCAGCGAGGCGACGCCCACCGGCGCTCCGCCCGCGGGCTCGGGCGTCTCGAGCCTGCCGACCAGCCTCCGGGGCCTGATGGTGAAGCGGATCTCCGGGTCGGACGGGTCCATCGAGAGGCGCGGGACGCGGTCGCGGGGAACGCTCCCCGGCGGTTGGGCGTGCATCGACCACCACGCCTGCTCGCCCGCCGACCGGTCTCGCATGGAGGAAACGCCCCATGTGAACCGGGTCTCCGCGTTGCGGCCGGACAGATCGCCCGGGAGCGTGATGCTGCGGATCGCGGCGGGGAAACCCCCGGTGCATTCGGGTGCATCGAGCGACACGACCTGCCCGCGCCCCATCGCATCCAGCACGGCGCAGAGATGCGTATCGCCCTCCCGAGCAGCGGCGAGCGGATCGGGCACGCGGAACCACGCGGACGCGGAGCCCTCCTCTCCAGCCGCGAGCACACCGACATCCGATCCACCCTGCAGAAAGGCAACCGGTGGTTGGACGGGCATGAAGACGCCCACCCATTTTCGCAGCATCGAGGGCTCGGTCCCGGGCAGTCCGGGACCGAGCAAGCTGTGCTCACCCGCCGGGGCACGGTCGCCCGCACCGGATAAGAGCGGTCCCGCGTAGGCCACCGCGGCCTCCCGCGTGGCTTCTTCGTACCAGGCGGGTTCGATGCGCACTGGGATTTCTCTCGGATCGCGCGGTCCCCGAACCCCGGGCTCCGGCTCGATGAGCGAGCAGCGGAAGTCCCACCCGCCGGGCACGGGCGTGATGGTCCCGGAGAGCGCCGACCCGTCGTCTCGTCGGAGTACGAGCACGCCGCTGTCCATCGGGCCGGCGTTTCCGCTTTCCCGCCCGGTCGCGAGATTCGCGGCGGCGACGAGGAGGTCCTTCGCGTCCCGCGTCGCGACCGCGAGCGCGTTTGTGCCCGCGACGGGCATCACGGAGAGCCTCCCGTCCTCGATCGCGTAGACGGTGCGCCCGTTGAGCGAGTCGCGCGGGGCAGCCTTGAGCAGGCGGGGCAGATCCCCGACCAGATCCGCGTCGATCGACATCGCGCAGGCCCAGCGAACAGGACCGCTCGGGTCCTCGAGACCGTCCGCGAGCAGGAGAAACCGCCCGCCGAGCAGCGCGCTGATCGCGGTCTCCGAATCGAGTTCGAGTGCCTCAGCTAGCGCGAACCACGAGCGGCTGGTGCGGTCGAAAAGACCCAACCCGCGGAGCAAGGCCTGGAACTGCTTCCCCTCCGGGCGTGCGAGCTGCCGGTCCAGGCCCGTGATCTGCACGAACAGCGCCGCGTCGGGCGGGTGCATCTCCGGCGCGGCCGACTCCTGCGCGAACGCGGAGGCCGTCGCGAGCGCGATCAGCGCGACGAGCCGTGTGACGAAGCGGTGAACGAACCCGCGCACGCCGGCAGGGGGCGTGCGTCCACCGATCGAACGGATGCTGGGCAGGGATCGGATCATCACAAGTGTTACCGGCGGCGAACGAAAGCGTTGTCGCCTCGACGAATCTATGCGCGGATTTCGGGCCTGCCCGGTCGGAGCCGTCAGAAACAGCGATCCACGGACCGGATATCGGGCGATCGGTGTCGCACGGCACGGGGACGATCAGCAGGCGGACGCTGCGTGCGCCGGGTTGCGTTCATTCGGCATCGAACGCCGAAGCCGCATCGGGCGCGTGCTCGATCCGCTCGGGGAACAGCGATCGCTTCCCGACGATCGCTGCCCTCGTGGCGCCCGAGAACGAGAGAGGCACCAGCCCCGCAGGGATACGAGCACGGCCCGATTGCGGCCCCGGCATCGACCCGTCGGGCTCGAACGCGGCGAACGCGTACGCGAAGCCCGGGAACACCGGTGCCGGGCCATCAGCCTCGAGCGAGGCGAGCGCCTCGGCATCGAACGGCGCAAAGGCGATCGACGACTGGGAACCCGGGATCGCGGTCCCGCTGCCCAGCGCCAGGACCTCCGCGTCGGATGACGCGGTGAGCATCACGAACCGGGTGGGAGAGGTTGCGGGCAGATCCAGCCGCTCGCTGAGCATCCGCGGGGAGACCGATTCGACACGCCGGGACGATGAGCGTTCGGCCTCGCGGTTCGCCGCAAGACCGGGCGCGGACGATGATTCACGAGACGCGCTGGCGAGTTGCTCCACCGCTGCGGCGAGCACGCGTCGCCCCTCGATCGAATCCTCGAGCACCGCGTTGCCGAGATCCGCGACCGGGGTCGGCGCGTCGAGCAGACGGAAGCGGTCCGGCGCAAGCCGGTGCGCAACCGAGACCCCCAGCAGCCCCAGCAACGCGCACGCCGCGATCGCGACACGAGCGGACTTGATCCGCCGACGCATGCGAGAAGGGATGAAGCCCCGCTCCCGGTCGAGCCTGGAGAGCACGGCGGCGGTGAGATCGGGCGACTCGTCGGGACGGAGGCGCATCGTGTTGACGATGCGGCGGACATCGTTCACCTCGTCGAGCGCCGCGGGATCACGGGCGAGCCGGCCCACGAGATCGCGACGCTCGCAGGTGTCGAGTTCGCGGTCGAAGAGCCTGTCGAGTTCGTCTCGCGTGATGCGCACACGCGGGTCGGGGCGTTTGGTCACAGCGCCTCCCCTCCGCGTTGCTGATCGGGCGCGTCGATGCCGAGTTCGGCGAGCTGGAGCCGCTCGCTGTAGTCGGGCATCTCCGCGATCGCCTTGCGCAGCCGCTGACGCCCTCGGTGCAGGTGGCTTTTCACCGTGCCCTCGGGCATGTCGAGGTGCTGGGCGATCAGCGCGATCGGCCAATCCAGTTGATGGAACAGAACAATGATTTCGCGTTGGTCGGTGCTGAGTGTGAGCAGAGCGCTCTGCAGAATGTCGCGGCGCGTCGTGCGCGCCTCGGTTTCACCCAGGGGGTCGGAGGGGAATCCGTCGAAACCCTGGGCGTTGGAAACAAGATCGGAGTCGTACGCCGGGCGGTGCTTCTGGACCGCGTTCAGGTAGAGCCGGCGAGCGATCGTGAAAAGCCAGGTGCTGAAGCGGTAGCGGAAATCGAAGCGGTCGAGGTTCTTGAGCACGCGGACAAACGCTTCCTGGGCGATGTCCTCGGCGAGGTGCGGCTTGCCCGACATGCGGAGCAGATAGGCATAGACGGAAGCCTGGTGGGCGCGGATGAATTCCCCCGCCGCTTCGCGGTCGCCCTCGATGGCTCGCTCGATCAGCCTTCGCTCGGTCGCCCGATCCACATCGCCGCCTTTCGATGGCCCGCCCGCAGCGCGGCCCACGGGGCCTATACAGATCACCCCGGCCGGCAGTTGCACGGATCACGGCAAATCTGAGCGGTCACCGTTTCATTCCAAGAACCGCTTGTCCGGAACGAGTTTACAAAAAACAACCCGCGACCGATTGCGCGGCCGCGGGCTGGTGTGCATCCAATTATAAACCGTACAAAGAGCGGATCTCAGGCCGCGTTGCGGTACCGCTTGACCTTGCCGACCGTGCGCTGGTCGGTCGGGGCGCGGTGTGCGGCGTCGTGCACGAGGGACTCCACCATTTCAAGGGGGTGATCGGCCCAAAGATCCGCGCCGATCTCCTCGGCGAGCCCCTCGGCGCGGGAGAAGACGCCGCCGCCGACTGCAATCTGGATGTTGGGGCAGGCGCCGATCTCGTGAAGCTGATCGATCATCTGGCGGATCGCGGGGAGATCCGTGGGCTGGCTGCTGAACCAGACCAGGACATCGGGCTGGGTCTCGTTCACCCGGGCGAGGATCTCGTCGTTCGCGACGCCCCCCCCTGCGAAGCAGACTTCCATCCCGTTGGCTTCGAGCAGATCGACCGCCATCTGGGCGCCCAGTTCGCTCTCTTCGTTCGGCCCGCACATCGCGAGGACGCGTCGCATGGGCAGCGCGCTGTCGGTAACCAGGCTGGCGGCGGCCTGATCGACCAGCACGCGGAGCAGGCGGGTCGCCATGTTGTGCGCCATCACAGAGAGCTGGTCGGACCGGAACAGCCGCTCGATCATCTCGTGGGTGGGCCAGAGCAGGTCGACATACAGCGACTCGGGTGTGATCCCCGCATCGACCTGGTTCTGGATGATCGCGCGGGCGTTTCGGCGGTCACCGTCGATGAGCGCCTCGAACAGACGGAGCGTGAGCGTTTCTGCGTTCATGGATCGACATCCCCGATCGCTCCGGTCCCCGCGAGCGACCTCCTTGTCTCTGGTTGTGTTCATCTCCCGGCCTCCCCGGCCGAGCCCCCCGGACCGGTCGGCTCCGCACGCTGCGGGGCTCCCCGTCGGGGTGCTGTGGTATCGAGCCCCGGCGTGGTCAGGCGTGAATGTTGCCGAGTTGTGCGCACGAACGAAGCCCGATAGCGCGGCGGGCTCCCGATAAGCCGCGTTTTCGTGTGATTCTCGGACGCGGGGGCGCGGGTTTCGCGCCCCTCCGTCAGGGCGTTGGTTCTCGGACGCCCGTGTAGCACACGCAGATCCCGAGGCTCAGCGGCGTCGCGCGGACCCCGCTGAAGCCTGCGCTGCGGATTGCGTCGAGCATCTCGTCGCGGCTCATAAAGGAAGCGACGGATTTGGGCAGGTAGCGGTACGCCCCCGACTTGTCCCGGCTGATCAGTGTTGCGGTGCGGGGCATGAGCCACCCGCTGTACCAAGTGTTGAACCACCGAACGGGCGGGAACCGGGGCGTATCGAATTCGAGGATGACGAGCCGTCCCCCGGGCCTCAGCACGCGGGCGAACTCCGCGATCGCTTTCTCGGGCTGCTGGACATTCCGGATCCCGAAGGCGATGGAGAGAACATCGACGCTCGCGTCGTCCAGTTGGAGCGCCTGGGCGTCGCCCTGCTCGTAGCGGATCGGGGTGCCCCCGAAGACCCCGGGCCTTCGATCGCGCTTATACCGGGCGATCTCCAGCATCTGGGGGGTGAAATCGATCCCGATGACCTCTTTCGCCTCGGTCCGGCGAGCAAAGGCCTCCGAAAGATCGCCCGTGCCGCAAGCGATGTCCGCGACGGTTTCCCCGGGCCGGACCTTTGCCGCCCGCACCGCGTGACGGCGCCACGCCTGGTCGCGCCACAGGGAGTGGACGCGGTTGTTGAGGTCGTAGGACCGTGCGATTGCGGCGAACATGGACCGGACCTTGTCGGCCTTCGCTTCGTCGCGGTGCGGGTTGCTCAGAGCGGTCTGTTCCCAGACAATACCGTCGGCGGAGGTTGAGCCGCGTGCGGTCTGGTCCGTTGCTGCGTTCACCGAGCCGTCCCTTTGCGCCGCGTGGCGCTGTTTGAGTATCCGTCGCCGGCTTGAGAGCCGGCAGCAGGGAGATGTCCATGCCGCGATTGACCCGATCCACCCGCCGCACGGCCTCGCTGGCGGTGGGTCTGTTCCTGACAGCATTCGTAGGACCGCTGCTGGGGGGATGCACGACGAACGCGGCAACCGGGGAGAGCCGCCTCGCGGTGGGCTACCTGAGCCGAGGGCAGCAGATCGCGCTGGGCGAGGACGCGCAGCCGCAGCTCACGCAGGAGTACGGGGGGGAGGTGCCCAACGAGCAGATCCGGGCGTATGTCTCGGATGTGGGGCGCCGGATCGCGCAGTTCACCGAGGCGGACAATCCCGACCTGCCCTGGGAGTTCACCCTGCTGGACTCGCCCGTGATCAACGCGTTCGCGCTCCCGGGCGGAAAGGTCTTTATGAGCCGGGGGCTGGCGGAGAAGATGACCAGCGAGGCGCAGCTCGCGGGCGTTCTCGGGCACGAGATCGGGCATGTCACCGCGGAGCATGTCGCCGAGCGGATTCAGGCCGCGACCGGGACGAGCCTGCTCGCGTCGATCGCTTCGGCCGCGGCGGGGCTCGGCGAATCCGCGGCGATCCAGCAACTGACCGATGTCGTCGTGGGTT
This sequence comes from Phycisphaerales bacterium UBA7812, assembly GCA_002480345.1. Classification (GTDB taxonomy): domain Bacteria; phylum Planctomycetota; class Phycisphaerae; order Phycisphaerales; family UBA1924; genus UBA1926. Next base: position 15,266 of record DLBY01000141.1, read on the forward strand.
ACGGCGGGCAGGGCTACCTGCTGAGTTTCGGGCGCGGTCAGGAACTGGAAGCGGACATGCTCGGGATGCGGTACATGACCCGCGCCGGCTACGACCCGGCGGGGCAGCGTCAGGTGATGGAGATCCTGGCGCGCGAGGCATCGGGCGCGCGTCCTCCCGAGTTCCTGTCGACACACCCCCACCCCGAATCGCGGATCGCACAGATCGATGACCTGCTCGCAACGGAATACCGGGATGTCACGGGCACCGACCAGGTGAACGATTACGCGGGCCGGTTCCGCGAGCGGTTCCTCGATCCGATCTCGCGGATGCCCGCGCCGACGGTCGATGCCGGGCGGCGGGGCGTGACGGCCTTCGCCTGGTGCGCGGTGTGCAATCCCGCGGACTGATTCGTGCACACCCGCGAACCGCCCCGCGGACCGGAATCTCCTGCATCAGAAGTCGAACACGCGTCGCCAGTTGCCTTCTCGGAATCCCGCGATCTCGCCGTCGGTCCAGCCCTTCGACCGCAGCGCTTCGGCGATGCGGTTGAGATCTGCGGGCCGATCGATGCGTTCCGGGAGGCGGGCGGCGCTGAACCCGCCGTCCATGTCCGAACCCATGCCGACATGCAGGCGATCGCCCGCGAGGTCGCAGATGTGCTCGATGTGCCTCACGCAATCGTCGACCGAAGCGCGACCGGTCTGCCCCGCCTCGGGATCGAGAAAGGTGCTGCAGAGATTCAGACCAACAACACCGTCGCGGCGGATGATCTCCCGGATCGCGTCGTCGGTGAGGTGGCGCTGATTTTCGCCACGCATCAGCGCCCGGCAGTTGGAGTGGCTCGCGATCACACGCGCATCCGTCGCCTCAAAGAGATCGGCGAGCGAGCGGTCGTTGAGATGGCTCGCGTCGTGAACCACACCCAGTTCGTCCATGCGTGCGACGAGCGCCCGACCGGCGTCGGTCAGCCCCGTGTCCACGCCTTCCGACGGCACCCCGTTCCCGGACGCGTAATGACCCCGGGTGACCCAGGCGAGACCGATCGCGACGACGCCCCCCTCGACCCAGAGATCGAGTTCGTCGGGGTCGGTGATCGGGTCCGCGTTCTCAACCAGGACGCCCGCGCGGAGCGGAGGCTCGGCTTCGGGGGCTCGCGCCGGCTCGCGGTTCGGCAGCGAGACGAGGCCCGCGTCTTGCCAGGCGTGGTAGAGCTTGAGCTGCCGCATCCCGCAGACATAGGCCGCGTCGCGGTTGCCTAGCGGATAGGCGAACGCGCCGGTTTCTGCGTCCGGTGCGGAGGGGTCCTCGACGGCCTCGGTGAACACGGTCGCGAGCACCCGGCGGACGCCTCCCTCCGCGAGTGAGGGCAGCGTGACCGCCGCGGGCTGGTATCGACCCCGGCACTCATCGGGATCGGTGTGCATGTCGCGTCCCGTCTCGGCGAGGAAGGCGAGATCGAGGTGGGCATCGAACCAGTCGGGCGTCGCGTCGGGCATCCGACATGGTAGATCGCCCTGCCCCGGGCCTCTGACGCCCCTCTCGGCGGGGGGCGGATCGGTTTCAGGTCGCCCGGGAGGCGGTATCCTGTCGGCATGGGAAACGAGAAAGCAGGCGAGACATGGCGGCAGTTGGTCGAATTCGTGGAACCCACCGACGATGACCCGATCCATCGCAACCCGCTCAATGGAACGGTGATGGAGAAATTCGCGATCGAAGGCGTGGTCATCGACCGCTGCCCCGAGTCCGGCTCGATCTGGCTCGATCGGGGTGAACTCGCGCGGCTGGGCTCGCTCTCGAAATCGGGGCGATCCCTGCTCAAGAAGGTCGATCGCAAGCCCCCAAAGAAGGATCGGCACCCGCCCCGCGGGAGCCTGGTGAGCCCTGAAAACGGAACAGAAATGATGGTGCTGGTGAAAGACCCCAACCAGCCGCACATCGAGTTTGAGATGTGCCCCGTCTCGGGGGGGTGTTTCTTTGACCCCGGAGAACTGGTCGACATGATCGACTACTCGTTCGTCGAACGGCTGCGGTCGTTCTTCCGATAACGCGAATTCGCGCGTCCTGCGGACGGATCGGGCGAGGCGTGCCGATCACATCGGCATGTCGATCCTCGATCGGCACACGCGGAGGCTCGCCAGGATCGCCGTGATGTGCCCCAAACCCATCGAACCGAGGCGGGACGATCCCGCGGTGAACTGCCCCAGGCACGACCGTCCGATGCGCCGATTCATGGTCGCGGGGATCGAAGTCGACCGGTGCGGCATCTGCGGCGGCATCTGGCTCGACAAGGGCGAACTCGAGGCGCTCGTCGAATCGGACAAACAGACCAGAGCGGCGGCGCGATTGCTCGACCGGTCCGACGACGCGGACGAAGCAAGCGACCACGCGCCGGTGTGCCCCCGCGACGGGACGCCGCTCGTGCCGATGCGAACCGCGGTGAAACCGTTCGTCGAGTGCGACGCGTGCACGGCGTGCGGCGGGGTCTATCTGGACGCGGGCGAGTTGAGCGCGATGACGGACACGGGGTTCGCCGATTGGATCCGTCGGCTGATGCCCGGGCGTCGGTGAGCCTTGCGGCTGCAGGCCCGGTCAGCGAACCCGGCTCACGATCGCTCAATCGCGTTTCCAGTAAGTACATACTTCCGTTCGGAAAAGCCTACGGGCGATGTCGCTTCGAGCCAGCCGGCGGCGTCTTAGACGATCTTGGTCTTCCAATCGCCGAAGCAGGTGTAGACGGAGCGAGCCGCCTCGACGAGCGGGTCGTTGTCGGGCTCGATCAACCGTTGCTTATCTGCGGCGGAGGTGATCTCGACATGGTCGAGCAGGCCGTTGCGCATGACGACGAGTCGGTTCTTGATGCCCATGCGCAGGAGTTTCATCGCGGCGTGCCCGAACTGGGTCGCGAGCACGCGGTCCGCCGCGACGGGCACCCCCCCCCGCTGGACATGCCCGAGCACGACGGCGCGGGACTCGATGCCGGTCTTCTCCTCGATCTGGTCGGCGACAAACTTGCCGACGCCTCCGAGACGGACAGGGTCCGGGCTCGACTCGATGACCCGATCGACGATCTGCTTGCCGCCCTTGGGCTTGGCGCCTTCGGAGCAGCAGACGATGGTGAACCCGTGCTTGCGCTGGGCGCGGGTCTCGACGGTGTGGCAGACATCCTCGATGTCGAAGGGGATCTCGGGCAGAAGGATGACATCGGAGCCCGAAGCGATGCCCGAGTGGAGGGCGAGCCAGCCCGCGTTGCGGCCCATGACCTCGACGACAATGGCGCGGTGGTGGCTGGCAGCGGTCGTGTGGACCTTGTCGAGCGCATCGGTCGCGTTCGCGACCGCGGTGGAGAAGCCGAAGGTGAGGTCGGTGCCGACGAGGTCGTTGTCGATGGTCTTCGGGACCCCGATGCAGTTGATGCCGCGGTCGGCGAAGGGCTTGGCGGCGGACATGGTGCCGTCGCCCCCGATGACGACGAGGGCCTCGATCCGGTGGAGCTCGAGCGTCGTCATGCAGACATCGACCATGTCCCGGTAGACCGGCTTGCCCTCATCGTCCGTCCCAACGGCGTACTTCTGGGGGTTCGCCTTGTTGGACGAGCCCAGGATGGTGCCGCCCCGCGTGAGAATGTTGCCCACGGCCTTCCGGTCGAGCGGGTGGACCCGGTCCTCGATCAGGCCGGCGAAGCCGTCCTCGATGCCGATGACCTCCATGCCGTGGAAGAGGGCGTCCTTGGTGACGGCACGGATGACGGCGTTGAGGCCGGGGCAATCGCCCCCACCCGTGAGGACACCGATCCGCTTGACCCCCGAAACCGGGACTCGATCGCGCGCGTGCATGGGTTCTGTCATGGACGGAAGGTATCGGCCCGGATCGCGCCGTGCATGCCCCGATTCCGTGTTCCTACCCTACTTTCGCACGATTCGGAACCATTCGGAGCCCCCCGCCCATGAGACCCCAGTCCGTGCTCTTCGCGTGCGTCGTCGGCGTTGTCTCGCTCGGCATCTCGGTCGATGCGGCGGCCGGCGCCGGGGACCGTGATGGCGCGTTGCAGCCGAATGAGGCACACGACGGCACCCCCGAGCCCACCCGCTACCGCATCGCCTGGGACTGGCCCGATGAGGCGGTGACCTACGACCTGGTGCGCACCACGGTGGACACGATCCCGGTTCCCGGGAAGGACCCGGTGGTCGAGCAGACGATCGCTCGGCGTGTTTCGCACCGTCGCGGCGGCACTCCCGGGAACGGGGGCGAGGCCGGTCCCGGCACGGACGCCGTCCCGGTGCGGGTCACCTGGGAAACGATCCGGTTCGATCGCAACGATTCGCTGAACACCCCGCTGGTGTACGACAGCACGATCGAGGGCCACTGGACGCGGGCGCGGCATCCGCTCATCGGCGGGGTCGCCGCGTCGCTGGGGCAATCGGTCGTCTTCGATATCGCGCCGGACGGGTCCGTCGTGAGCGTGCGCGAGATCGAGGCGTTTCTCCGGGGCATCGAGCGGAATCTGACACGGTGGAACCTCGCGGACGAGCGGACCTACGAGCGCCTGCAGGCGGCGTACACGCCGCGCGCGCTCGCGCAGTCCGCCGACGGGACCTACGCGTTTCTTCCGGATCGCCCGCTCGCGGTCGGCGAGTCGTACACCGTTGAGCGGCCCATCACCTTCGAGCATGTGCGCACGCTGGTGACCGAGGAAATCCACACGCTCGAGGCGATCGACGAGGAAGACGACGGGGCGCGCGTCGCCCGCTTCGGGATCGGCGGGACGGTCCGCTGGCCCGACCCGGGGGGCGCTCGGGGGCAGATGTTCAATGTGAGCCTCGACAAGGTGTCACTGGGCGGCGCGTGGTCGTTCGACCTGGATCGGGGCGTCGTCCGCTCGTATGTGCTGCGTGTCGGGTTCCTCTCCGACATCGTGCGATTCGACCCCCGGGACGGGTCGAGCACGGAGACCTCGACGGATCAGAAACTGACCGACCGGATGACGCTGGTGAAGACGCCCGACCCGGATCGTGCGCCGAAAAGCGGGTATCCCGAGCCTTGAAGGGATGAGATCGGGTCGGTGGGTGAACCCGCGGGCGTGCCGGGGCGGTACAGTGCAGCGATGGAGCCGGCGCCCCAGACCTCGAGTGTGACGAGCCGCCCCGGGCGGGGCGTGGACGCCTCGCTCTATCTGCACCCCCAGACGCTCGCGCGTCTCAAGTCGTTCGAGTTGCGTGCGAAGATGATCGTCGAGGGCGTGATGAGTGGGCGGCACCGCTCGCCGTACCACGGGTTCAGCGTCGAGTTTGCCCAGCACAGGCCGTACGCGCCGGGGGATGACCTTCGTCACCTCGACTGGAAGGTCTACGGGCGGACCGACAAGCTTCACCTCAAGCAGTATCAGCAAGAGACCAATCTCGACCTCGTCTGCCTGGTGGACGCGTCGGGATCGATGAACTTCGGGACACGGGCGTTCAAGGAAGCGAGCGGCGTGGGGGTCGATCGCTCGCTGGACGGGCGCGAGGAATGGACGAAGTTCGACCACGCGACGGCGCTCGCGGCGGCGATCAGCTACATCACCCTGCAGCAGAACGACCGGGTCGGGCTCGGGGTCTTCGCGACCGAACTGCTCGCGATCGTGAACCGGTCGAGCCAGACGGGGACCTGGCGGAAGATCGTGGAGACACTCGCGACGCACCCCGTGGACGCGCAGACGGATCTGTCCCGCGTGGTGGATCAGGTGCTGGGGCAGCTCAATCACCGGTGCCTGATCGTGCTGATCAGCGACCTGCTGGCGGATCCCGCGATGGTGCGTGAGTCGCTCGCGCGGATCAGGCACCGCGGGCACGACCTGATCCTGTTCCAGATCGTCGACCAGACCGAACGCACGCTGGCGATCGACGACCTCGTGCAGTTCGAGGGGCTCGAGGGCGAGGAAACGGTGCGCGCCGACCCGGCGGACATCCGTGATGCCTACACGCGGGCGTTCGATGCGCACATCGCCGCGGTGCGGAAGGAAGCGACCGCGTTCGGTTTCGACCACACGGTCGTGAGCACGCATGATTGGCTCGGTCCCCCGCTGGCCGCGTTCATCTCGAGGCGCGAGGCGCTGATGCGTCGCTCGAGGCTCGTCTGACCCGGCCTTCTCAGGTCCACGGATTCGTTCACGGATGAATGTTCTCCACCCCACACTCCTCGCAGCGGGCCTCGCGGCGGTCGCTCTGCCGATCGTGATCCACCTGCTGCTCCGGAGGCGCTACCGCCCGATCGCGTGGGCCGCGATGCGGTTCGTGCAGACGGCGCAGCGGCAGCAGCGGCGCCGGCGGCGCATCGAGCAGTTGCTGCTGCTGATCGCGCGGTGCTTGCTGGTCGCCCTCGTCGCGATCGCGGTGGCGCACCCCTACCTCGGCGCCTCGGGCACGCGGGGCGAGACGACGCTGGTCCTCGTGATCGACGACGCGATCGCCTCCGGTGCGATCAACGACGGGGGCGAATCGGAGTTCGAAGCGATCCGCGCGGCGGCGATCGCGGAGGTCGAGAGGCTCTCCGCCTCGTCGGGCGATCGGGTCGCGGTCGTCGCGGCGGGCTCCCCCCCGCGTGCGTTGATCGCGACGCCTTCGTCCGATCTCGGCGCAGCGCGAACGCTCGTCGAAGCGATGGAGCCGATCGATTCGGCGCCGGACTTTGAGGCCGCGCTCTCGATGTCTCGCGAAGCGGTGACAGACATCGAGGGCGGCGTGCGGATCGCGCTGCTGAGCGGGTGGCGGAGCGGTTCGCTCCAACGCACAGGCGAACGCCCCGACGCGGCGGACCGGCCGCGACCCGGTGTGCGTTCTGAGTTGGAGATCACGGCCTTGCCTCCGCTCGAATCGGAGCGTGCGAACCTCCGCCTTCGGTCGGTTTCCGTGCCTCGCGGAACGATCCTGCTCGACGATACGCCCGCGGCACGGCAGGTCGTCGCGACGATTGATCGGACCGGACCGGTGGATGACGAGGCGGTCGGCCGCCTGATCCCGAGCGTTGGAGAGGGGGCGGAATCGCGGGGCACCGCGGTCCCGTTCCGCATCCCGCCCGGCGAGCGAGAGACGGTGGTGTCGTTCGAGTTGCCCAGCCGCCCCTCGGCGGCAGGCGACGCGCCGCTGGTGCTGACAGCGACTCTGGACGCCCCGCGGGGTTCTGACGCGATCGCGTCGGACAGTGTGCGCCGGGTCGCGCTGCGGGTCTCGACGCGGGTCGAGGTCGGCGTGGTGCGCGCCAGGGGAGTCTCGAGCGATGAGTCGGCGATCCCGCCCGCGGCGTGGATCCGGGCGGCGTTGCGTCCCGATGATCGCGCCCCGGTCCGATTGCGCGAACTCGCTCCCGGCGGCGTCGATGCCTCGTCGCTGCTGGGCCTGGATCTCGTGGCGATCGCGCGTCCCGACCTGATCACCGGGCCCGGGTGGGAGTCGCTCGCGGCGTTCTGCAGGACCGGAGGTTCTGTGATCCTGTTCGCGCCGGGGCTCGCGGGAGTCAATGCCTGGTCGGAGGATGCGGGGGCGCGGATCGAGTCGCTGCGCGGGATCGCGAGCGAAGCGGTGGACCTGGGCAACGCGGAGGCGTTGGAGGGCGGATCGGGTGCTGACATCCTGCCGATGCTCGCGGCGGAGCTCGGCTCGCTCGGCGGATCGGTGCGCGTGAATCGGGTGCTGGGCATCGACGCGGAGGCGTCGCGTGTCGTGCTTCGGACTTCCGGCGGGATCCCGGTGGTGACGATGCCGAGCGAGGGGCTGTGGTTCGTGGGCGTGCCCGCGTCGACGGCGTGGAGCGACCTGCCCGCTCGCCCGCTCTTCGTGCCGCTGATGCAGGAGATCGCGCGGAGGAGCCCCTCCCGATCGGCGGTGCTGACCGCGACCGCGGGGCGGTCCTTGGGCGACTCGGTGACCGGCGGCACGCTCCGCGATGAGACGACGGGCGATCAGCAAGAGATCCGCACGCTGGCACCCCCGATCGCGGGCGTGCGCACGGTGCTGGACGCGGAGGGGCGCGGGATCGGCCTCGCGGCGATCAACGCGGACACCGAGGGCGCGGACACGGTTCCGACGGATCGCGAGCGTGTGTCGGCCGCGCTGTCCCCCCTGCTCGAGTCATCGTTCGGGGAGACGGGTGTGCGCTGGATCGGCGACGAGGCGGAGGGCCGCAACGACGCCGCGATCGCGTCGTCGCGGCTCGGTTCGCTCGCGTTCGCGGCGGCGGCGGCGTTCGCGCTGCTCGAATCGCTGATCGCGGCGGTCGCTTCGCGGCGCTCGGCGGGACGGGTCGGGGGTGCGGCGTGAACGGTGCGCTCAACGGGCTCTACGGCTTCGACGACCTGGGGTTCGGCGCCGCGGATGCGCACTTCGGATGGGCGATCCCGGTTTCGCCCTGGGCGTGGGTGCTCGTGATCATCGGCGCGGCGGCGGTTGCGCTGCTCGCCTATGTGCGCGCACGGATGCCCCTGGGCGCGCGGGTCGCGGTGGGCGTGCTGCGGGCCGCGCTGCTTCTGTTGTTGGTCGTTCTTGCGCTGGGTCCTCGGCTCGAGCGCCCGAGGACGCGGATCGAGCGGGATCGCGTGCTGTACCTTGTGGATCGGTCGGCGTCGATGGGGGTCGCGGACAGCCCCGGCGCGACGCGTGACGACCGTGTGCGCGCGCTGCTGGCCGATCGTCTCGATATGTTCGGCGCGATCGCGGAAGAGAAGGACGCTCGCTGGTACGCGTTCGGATCGGGGCTCGCGCCGCTGCGCGCGTGGGAGTCGGGGGTGCCGCTGCTCCCGAGCGCCGACGAGCCCGGGACGCGACTCGGAGCGGCGATGGAAGCGGCGCTGCGGGACAACGCGGGACACCCGGTCTCCGCGGTCGTGGTGTTCAGCGACGGACGAGCGACGGACGAGACGGGTGACACGACGCTGGCCGCGTACAGAAAGGCGAGCGTTCCGGTCATCACGATCCCGCTCGGCTCGGCGTCTCAGGCTCCGGATGTGGGGATCAGTTCAGCGACGGCGCCGTCGGTCGCGTTCGTTGATGACACCGTGCCGGTGCGGGTCGGGCTGCTCGCGGGGGGCGGGCAACCGGACCGGCCGGGTCGGCTGGAGGTGGTTGACGCCCAGACAGGGGTCACGCTCGAATCGGTGGAGCTGACGGCGTCCGATCTCGATCGCGGCGAGGCGAGCGTTCCCGTGCGCATGGATCGGGCGGGGTCGCAGGAGTGGATCGTGCGGTATGTCCCCGAGGGCGCGGACCTGTCTGAGGCGAACAACGAATCGTCGCTGTCGGTCCGGTTCGTTGACGAGCCGATCCGCGTGCTCTATTTGGACGGGTCCCCCCGCTGGGAGCGGCGGTATCTGAAAAACCTGCTGATCCGTGAGGATTCGGTCGATGCGTCGTGCCTGATTCTCGCGGCGGATCGTCGGTTCCAGCAGGAGGGGGACACGATCATCGGCTCGCTCCCGGCGGACGATGCGGCGTGGGACGAGTTTGACCTGGTGATCATCGGGGACATGCGAGCTGAGCTTCTCGGTGAGCGGGCGGTCGAGGCGATCCGCACGCAGGTTGGCGAGCGGGGGACGGGTCTGCTCTGGCTGGCGGGTCCGTCGGCGACGCCTCAGACCTGGGCGGGCACGGCGCTCGGTGATCTGCTCCCGGTGCGCGGGTCGGCTTCCGGTGCGCCGCTCGAATCGTGGTCGGACCCGGTCGTGATCGCGACAACGCCGCTCGCGGACCGTCTCGGGCTGTTCCGGGATCTCTTCGAGGGGAGCGGCGTTGACGATCCGGACGCGGGCTGGTCGCGTCTTCGGTGGTCGCTGCGGATCGACGCGTCACGGATCAAGGCATCCGCGGAGACGCTCGCGGCGGCACGGCCGGTCGGGGATGTGTCGGAGCCCTCGTCGCTCGTGACGACGATGCGGTACGGCGCGGGGCGGACGGCGCTCGTCGCGACCGACGAGATCTGGCGCTGGCGGTACGGGCGCGGGGAGATGTTCACCGAGCGGTTCTGGCTCCCGATCGTCCGGCACCTCGCCCGCCCCCGTCTCGCGGCGCTGGGATCGGGCGTGTCGTTGTCGCCCTCGGCATCGCTGGTGACGACCGGGCAGCAGGTGGTGATCGAACTCGTCATCGCGGATCGTGCGATCGCGGAGAGTGCGCCGCCCCGGCTGGACGCGGTCGCGACCCGCGAACGCTCTGGTGTCGCGGGCGATGCGCCCGTGCGGTTCACGCTGACGCGTGAGGAGGGCTCGGTCGACGGACCGGCGCGGTATCGCGGTGCGTTTACGCCTCTCCTCGCGGGCGGGTACGCGGTCCGTCTCGAGGAGGGTGGGGTGCTGCCGGTTTCCGCGGAGACCCGGGTGGACGCGATCGGGGAGAATGACGAACTGCGCTCGCCGCAGACCGATCACGCGGCGCTCGCGGCGCTCGCGAGCGAGACCGGGGGACGGTCGATCGAGCCTGATGCGCTGGGGACGCTCCCGGGCGTGTTGCCCAACCGGCGGGTGATCGTCCCGCTCGCACCGGAGGTGCGGACGCTCTGGGATCACTGGGCGCCGCTCGCGTTGCTGCTGGCGATCGCCGGTGCGGAATGGGTGATCCGCAGGAGGTGCCGTCTGCCATGAGCCGAGCGATTGAGAATTCGGCAACGGACGGTGATCTCCGTCGGATCCGTCAGCGGCTGCGCCTGATCCGGCGCGGGGGTCGGACGCTGCTCGCGGTTCGCGAGGGATCGCGGGTGTTCTCTCTGGTGATCCTGCTCGCGGCGGCGCTGGTCCTGCTGGACTTCGTCGCGCGGTTCCCGGCGGGGTTCCGCTGGGTCCTGTTCGCGACATTGGTCGGTGGCGCGTCCGCGATGTTCTGGCGGCGATTCGTGCCGGTGACGCGGTTCCGCCCTCCGCTGGTCGATGTCGCGCACCGTGTTGAACGATGGCTCGACGAACGCGGCGGTGCGGGTGCTGGTTCGATTCCATCGGAGACACGCCTGACCGCCGGGGTTGGTCTGCGTGAGCGCGGCGATGACGATCCGCTGACGCGGGCGCTCGCGACGCTCGCGGCGGCGGACCTTTCCGGGATGCTTCCCCGCGTGCCCTGGGGCGTGCTGCGTTGGCGACGCCCGTCGCTCGCGCTGGGCGGGCTCGTCGCGGTTGCGGTCGGTGCCGCGGTGGCGATCAACGCAACGCCCTCGCTGGCGGTCACCGGGCTGACGCGGCTGTTGATGCCCTGGTCGGATGCCTCTTGGCCCCGGTTGACGGCGATCGCGGACGCGACGGATGCGGGCGTGCATCCGGCCGACGCAGCGTTGCCGCTTCGGGCCGTGCTGACGAAATCGAACCGTGAACGCGGCGCGGCACGGGTGACGGTGCGGTATCGGGTGGTGCGGGCCGACGGGACGCGCGGTAAGGAGATCGAGGCGGTGCTGGTCCCGCAGCCGGGGGATGGAGACGAGCTCTACGAGCGGTTGATCGAACCCTCTGCCTGGTCTTCGGGGGGCGACGGGGAACGGGCGATCGAGTACAGCTTCGTGTCGGAAGACGACCGGTCCCCGGTGCGGCGCGTGCGGGTTGTGGATCCTCCGGTGCTGCGCTCGGCGCGCGTGCGGGTGACCCCGCCTCCGTACGCCTCGGCCTTGCTCGGGGGCGACAACGAATCGAGTTGGGCGCGGGGTGAGCGTGAGTTGGTCCGCCGGGATGCGGTGATCGGTCCTGTTCTGCTCGGGTCTTCGGTGGAATTGGAACTCACCTATTCCAAGCCCGTTTCCGCGGCGGGTCTCGACGCACCGGAGAACACCGCTCTTGAGGAAGCGGGCGAGGTGATCCGCCTGCGCCTCGACCCAATCGAGTCGAGCGGTGTTTCGCTGCGCGGGACGGACGCGGACGGGTTGGCGACGCGTGAGGTGTTCCGGTCGCGGATCTCGGTGGTCGCGGATCGCCCGCCCACCGCTGCGGTGGTGGAGCCGAGCGCAGACCGGGCGGTGCTCGCGAGCGCCGTCGTTCCGCTCACGGGGATCGCGACCGACGATCTCGGGCTGACGGCTGTGCGCCTGGAGTCTCGGATCGCGGTGCCGGATCCGGAATCTCCGGGTTCGGTTCCCGAGCCGCGCAGCGAGGCGACGGTGCTCGCGGCGTCCACCGCGGCTGATGGAACACAGAGCGAGCACCGAGTCAACGCGGTGCTGGATCTCGGGACGCTGGGTGTTTCCGCGGGGCAGGAGGTTTGGGTCACGGCGGTCGCGGAGGATGGGTTCGAGTTGGATGGGCGGCGGCATGAGCCGGTGCTGTCGACGCCGCGACGGATCCGGATCATCGAGGAGAGCCGCCTCATCGAGTTGATCCAGGGTGAGTTGGCGGGGGTGCGTCGCAACGCGATCTCGCTGGATCGGCGTCAGGAATCGGTCTCGGCAGATTCGAGCGCGGCATCGGAGGCCGACGACCAGGAGGCGATGGAGGACGCGGCACGCCGGCAGGCGGGGTTGGCGCAGCGCCTGCGGACGCAGGCCTCGGCGTTGGAGAGCATCCGTGACCGGCTCGAGCAGAACCGGCTCGAGGACGCTTCGCTGACAGACCTGCTCGAGCAGGTGTCCCAGAGGGCGGACGCGGCGCAGCGGGCGGCCGATCGGGCCTCGGGGCAGGCGGCTGAACGGGCCGCGGGGAACCGGGATGCGGACCCCGGACCGGAGCAAGAGCGTGTGCGCGATGAACTCGCGCGCATGATCGACGCGCTGGATCGGGGGCAGGACGACTGGGTCGTGCGTCGAGCGATCGAGCGACTGGTGGAGGCCCAGCGGGAGCTCCGCGAGCAGACCGCGTCGATCGGCGAGCAAACCGCCGGGCGGGAACTGGGCGAACTAACACCCGACGAGCGGACAGAGCTCGAGCGGATCGCGGACCGGCAGCGCGAGCTGGCGGACCGGGCGCAGGACGCGATCGACGACCTGAGCACCAAGGCGGACGAGTTGCGGGAGAACGACCCGACGCAGGCCGCGGCGCTCGATGAGGCGGCGAGGTCGGCACTCCGGCAGCAGATCGCAGAGGCGATGCGTGAAGCGGGCGCGGAACTGAGCGAGAACCAGGCGGGCGAGGCGGGGCGGATGCAGGAGCAGACGATCGAGGATCTCGAATCGATGCTCGAGAGCCTAGAGAACGCGCGGCGGATGCGCGACCAAGCGCTCCGCCGCGAGCTGGCGAGCGTGATCGAGACGATCCGTTCGCTGATCCGTCAACAGAATGCTGCAATCGGCGCGCTCGATGGTGCGGTGGAGGAAGCGCAGCGGTTGATCGAGCGTGTCCGCACAAACACGCTCGCGGGGGCCGCGGATGCGCGGGGAGGATTCGAGGAGACGGCGGGTGTCGCGGATCTGCTCGATCGGGCGGCGGTTCCGCAGCTCGACGCGGTGGTTGCGCTCCGGGAGGCTCCGCCGCTGACGGACACGGCGCGGGAGGCGGAGGCCTCGGCGCTCGCGCGGCTCGAAGAAGCGCTCGCGGAGGCCCAGCGGCAGGACGAGGACGCGGCGGAGCGAGAACGGCAGCGGCAGCGGCGCGAGCTGCTCGATGCGTACAAGGGCGCGCTGGAATCACAGGTCGCGTTGCGCGAGCAGGCGGCGGCGATCGATCCCGAGGCGATCGGGCGGCGCGAGCGTGGGCGCCTGCGGGCGATCGGTCGGGACCAGGAAGCGCTGCGCGTCGAGATCGCGGGCATCCCCGAGACATACGAACTGCCCGGTGGTTCCGTGATCTCGCTTTACCACACACGCATCGATTCCGCGCTCAGCAGCGCGGTCCGCCGTCTCGGTCGCGGTGGTATCGATGCGGCGACGGTCAACGCGCAGGAGCAAGCGGTGCGGCTGCTTCGCGCGATCGTGGAAATCCTCTCTCCGCAGAACCAGCAAGACGAGCCCTTCGACGACGAGCAGGGCGGAGGCGGAGGCGGGGGCGGCCAGCAGGGGCAGGATCAACCCACGATCGGGCAACTCGAGGAATTGCGGCTGCTGCGGTCCCTCCAGGGGCTCGTGCTCGAGGAGACACGGGCCGCGGGCGATGCGGCGAGCGAGGACCTCGCGGCGATTCAGCGGGAAATCGCGGAACAAGCGCGGCGGCTCATCGAATCGATGCAAGGAGGAGGGGCGAATCGCCCCGGGGGGCCGGGGGGCGGCGAGCGGCCGATCGAGCCCGAATCGCCGGATCCGTCGTCGGATCCGGCCGATGAACCAACGGGTGGTGCGGGCTCGGATGAAGGCGGTGCTGGGTGACGCGGACAAGCGTGTTCATGCTGGGAACGGTGGTCGGCGGTCTCTTGGTGCACGCGGCACGCGCGTCGGTCGCGGAGCCCGAGCCTGGGCCAGAAACAGGTTCTGCTGGTGCGTCCGAGCAGGAGCCCGCGCCGAGCGACGATGGCAATACGCTGCCGAGTCTTGATGAACTGCTCGGGCTTGAAGAGGACGCGGGCGACGCACCATCGGATGCGGCGACGGCGGATGAGCAGCGGGCGCGAGAACTCGATCGCGAGCTTTCCGCCCAGGAAGCCGCGAACGCGTTGGTCGAGGCGGTGCGGTTGATGAACGACTCGGCGGACCGGCTCGGACGCCCCGGCGGAACGGGTCTGACGACGCAGAGATTGCAGGAAGACATACTCCGCAAACTCGACCAGGTGATCGACGCGGCGCAGCAGAACCAGGGGCAGGGCGGGGGGTCGTCCGCTGGCTCGCAGCAGCAACAGCAGCAGTCGGGCTCTCCGGGGCAGCAGCAGAGCGGCGGGT